>JACPVQ010000063.1 GCA_016191645.1 Candidatus Solibacter usitatus | reverse complement strand
GACGGCGCGCGAGAGATTGTCGACCTCCTCGCGCGCGATCTTCGACATCGTGCAGATCGGCACGATCAGGCTCAGCTCGGTCAGCGCCGGATCGGCGAAGGCTTTGGTCGAGCTCTCGACCCTGACTTTGAAGCCTTCGGGACCGCGCGTAACCGTCATCATCCTTTCGTTTCACCGCGGGGCCGCATTGCGCAGGTGCCTGGACGCTGTGGAAAAGTCGACGCCTCGCGAGGCGCTTCAAGTCATTGTACTCGACCCCGGAATGCACGACACGTCGACGCAATGGGATATCGACCACCCCGATGTGGAGTTCTTGCGCATGCCGCGCAATTTCGGCGCGACAAAGGCGCTGAGCATCGGCATTCGCAGTGCGAAAGCGGAGCTGCTGTTCTTCCTCGATCCGGCGGTCGAGATTAAGAAAGACACGATCGCCAAGCTGGTAGAAGCATTGGAGCGCAATCCGGAGTCGGGAGCGGTTTGCCCGCTCCTGGTGGATGGCGCCGGCGTCGCGGTTCCACAAATCAGGCAGTTGCCCAGCCGCGGCGATTTGTCACGCTTGTGGCAGGACGAAAACGCATTGACGGCGGCAACGCCCCAAGCGGTTGGCGCGCCCATTCCCGTCGAGTATCCCGGCCGGAAGGCATTGCTGATTCCGCTGCCGTTCCTCAAGGGGATGAACTATTTCGATGCGCGGTACGGCGAGTGGGGCGGCGATTTGGAACTCGCGTTTCAAATCCATCACGCTTCCAAGAAAGCGTACATCGTGCCGGATGTGACGACGTTGGATCACAGCGCCTCGGAACCTCAACCATCCTTTGATTCAGGACAGCGAGCGACGCTGACGGCGGACCGTTTGAACGGCGTCGCGCACTATATCGGAAAGCGATCCGGCTTTTTCGCCGGAATCTGGATGCGCATCCAGGCGGTGTTGATTACCTTGGTCCGCGCGCTCACCTTTCAAGATGCGGGCTACAATTGGAGCCTGTTGTTCGATCTGTTGAACGGCAAGAAGATCGACGGCTCGCAAGCGAATCTGTAGAATAATGGGACCATGTCCCAGCAGTTGACTCGCCGTGCCATTCTGCAGGCTTCCGCGATTCCCGCGGCGCTTGCGCAACGCGGATCTTCCAAGCCCAACATTCTCTTCATCAGTTCCGATCAACATTCCGGCCCGGTGACGGGCGCGAATGGCCATCCCGTCGTCAAGACGCCGAATCTCGACAAACTGGCCGCGCGCGGAGTGAACTTCCGCAACTCTTACTGCGGCAGCCCGGTGTGCGTGCCTGGACGCGCCGCGATGATGACCGGAATGTTCGCCTCCGATGTCGCGTCCTACTGCAACAGCACGCCATTCGACGGGCGCGTTCCTACGTGGGGCAATCGGTTGCGCGATGCGGGCTACGCGTGCTGGGCCACGGGCAAGATGGATCTTTGGAAGGGCAAGGACTTCGGTTTCCGGGAAGATGGCACGTCGCATGGGCACTCTCAGGGCCCCGACATTACGTCGCTGTTCCGTATGCCGATGGCGTGGCGGTCGAGTGAGCGCAAGAATGCGGACGGTTCCTATCATGATCGCCCGTCGCCGGATCAACCGAAAGCGGAGAAGGCGATTCGCTTCCTGCGCGACGAGTCCCGCAAAGGTCAGCCATGGTGCGCCTATGTTGGATTCACCAAGCCGCATCCGAAGTTTGACGCGGCGCTGAAGTACAAGGAGATGTATCCGGCGGCGCGCATGCCGACGCCCGTGATTCCGGAAGGATATCTCGAAGAACGCCATGCGGCCTTCCAACTGATGGCCAACTTCAAAAATCTGCAAGTGCCGGTGCCGAAGGATCGCGTGCAGCGCGCGCGCAGCGCCTACTATGGCCTCATCACGGAGTTGGACGAATTGATCGGCACCGTCATTGCCGAACTGGAGCGCACCGGACAACTGGAAAACACGGTGATCGTCTATACGAGCGATCACGGCGAGATGCTGGGAGAGCACGGGTTGTGGTTGAAGAACGTGCTGCTGGAAGGCGCGGCGCGTGTGCCGTTTGTGATTGCAGGGCCGGGGATTCCCAAGGGCAAGACAATCGACTCGCCCGTTATGCACGCCGATATGGTCGCGACGATGCTGGAGCTCGCGGGCGCGCGGCGTACAGCTGAACTTCGAGGGCATTCGTTGCTGCCCATGATGAACGGACGCGGCGGCGATCACCCTGGATTTGTATATGCCGAGTCGCATTCGGAAGGCAATGCAACGGGGTCGTTTCTCATTCGCAAAGGCGATTGGAAGTACATTTATTTCGCAGGGGATGAGCCCTTGCTATTCCATCTGAAAGACGATCCGGGCGAGCTACACAATCTGGCGCGCGATAAGCGTCATGCGGCGGTGTTGAAGGAACTCGACGGCCATCTGCGATCACTGGTCGATCCCGATAAAGTGACCGTGGCCGCATTTAAGAAACAGGATGAGGTCCTGCGCGGGATTATCAAAGAAAACTCCAAGCAAGAGTTCATCGACGATATGAAGGGCCGCCTGGGATCATTGCAAGCCCGCATGCTTGCCAACAAGTATTATGAAACCTAAGAACGACTCGATGGCATGTGGGGTCAGGTCTCCAGACCTGCCGCGGGATCTCCAGATCCCGCATGACCTCGCGAGAGGTCATCGGCTGCTTCGCAGCCGCCTCGGAGATTTCGATTACTTCCGGCAGAGGCGGTCTGGAGACCGCCTCGCAGATCTGGAGATCTGCCCCACATCTTTATTACCAGTGTTGGGACTCTTACTGCTATTTGCGTTGCCGCTTCCCGCTGCCGATCTGGGGAAGTCGCTCACGTTCCACGCGGATTTCGACGCAACCACCGATGCCCGCCGCGCTACCGGCGACAAGCGCATCTACACAGCGGCTGCCTATAAAGAACAGGCTGCCGCGAAACCCGGTCTGGACCATCCGGACGTCGAACTCGCGCCGGGCGAAGGCCGCTTCGGCGGGGCGTTGTCGTTCAAGAAAAAAAACGTGAAGGCGGTTTTCTACAAAGCGGAAAAGAACGCCGCGTTCGACCCCAAGAATTGGACCGGCACCATCTCCTTCTGGTTGAGCCTTGACCCGAATCAGGATTTGGAGCCCGGCTTCTGTGATCCGATTCAAGTCACCGACAAAGCCTACAACGATGACGCCATCTGGGTGGACTTCACAAAGGATGAACGGCCGCGCCATTTCCGTCTCGGCGTCTTCGGCGATCTGAAGGCGTGGAACCCGCAGAATCTGCCGGCTGACAAGTATCCGGATTTCAACAAGCGCCTCGTGGTGAACCGGAATCCTCCGTTCGCGCGCGGCAAATGGACCCACGTCGTCATCACGCATACCGGATTGGGCAGCGGGAACGGGGAGGCCCGCCTTTATTTGGACGGTCGTTTGCAAGGAGCGGCGGAACACATCAAGGAACCGTTTTCCTGGAATCTCGCGACAGCTGCCATCCGCGTGGGAGTGAACTACGTGGGGCTGTTCGATGATCTCGCTATGTTCAACCGGGCATTGACCGCGGGCGAAGTGAAGAGCCTGCACGGCCTCAAGAAAGGAATAGCATCGCTGAAATATCCATGAAGCGCAGAGCATTTCTTCTCACACCACTGTCGGCATACGCGCAGCAGTTTCCTCCAACTGGAATTGGCTGGCCGAAAAAGCCCGCGGCGGAAATGGGCTTCGATCCGAAGAAGCTGCAGGCCGCGCTCGCGTTTGCCATGAACAACGAAAGCACGTGGAACTTTGCGCGCGATCAGGAGCGCACGTTTGGCAAGCCGCTTGGTCCGCTGCCGGAAAGCCGCGCGGCGACAAACGTGATGGTGATCCGCGATGGCTATCTAGTCGCGGAGTTCGGCGACACACTTCGGCCCGACCCGGTTTACAGCGTTGCGAAAAGCTTCGTCTCGACGATGGCTGGACTCGCATTCGACCGCAAGATGATCAAGGACCTCCACGAGTTCGTTGGCAAGTCGATGCGCGACGGCGGATATGATTCGCCGCAAAACTCCGGCATCACCTGGCATCATCACTTGCAGCAGACCTCGGAGTGGGAAGGCGAGATGTGGGGGAAAAAGCACGATTTTGTCGGTCACGATGCGTTTGGCGCGGGCGAACGAAAGCAGCGTGCGCTGGAAAAACCCGGGACCCATTACGAGTACAACGATGTCCGCATCAACCGTTTCTCGCTCTCTCTCCTGAAGCTGTGGAACGAACCGCTGCCCTCCGTTCTGAAGCGGCTGGTGATGGATCCTATCGGCGCATCGTCCAACTGGACTTGGCACGGCTACTCGAATTCAACCGTTGAGATTGCAGGCAAGAAAGCCACGTCCGTTCCCGGCGGCACGCGTTGGGGTGGAGGACTCTGGATCAGCTCACGGGATCTCGCGCGTTTCGGGCTGCTCTTTCTGAACAAGGGCAACTGGGAGGGCAAGCAGCTCCTGTCCGAAAATTGGATTCAACAAGCGATAACGCCCGGCGTCTTGATGCCGAATTACGGCTACCTGTGGTGGCTTGGGGCAATGGGGAAGCGGAGCTTCTCGGCCAACGGAGCGGGATCGAACATCGTGGCGATAAGCCCCGAACATCGAATGGTCGTCGTGTGGCGCTGGTTTCGAGGGCAGCCCGGCGAGTTTTTCAAGATGCTCACCGATTCGCTCACGGGCTAATGACAGCCGAGGCAGGTGAACTGCCTGCCGTGACAGACTGCGCAGCCGAGCTTTTCCGACCTACGCGTGTGGGAATCCAGGTAATCCATTTTGTGAGCAGCAGGCTTTAGACTCTTGTCGCCGACGCCGTGGCAGGTTTCGCAGCTGAACGGCGGATCGATCTTGTTGTGACACACCAGGCAATCCGGCATTTGCGGGAAGTGCGACTTGCTCGCCGCGGTGGATTGCTCAATGCCGTGATGACAGGCCGCGCAGGCGTTCCTGGTGTCCAGGCCCGTGGGAGCGTCTCCCAGGTAGGTCTTCGCTTGCACCGCGCCTTTCAACAGCGGTGCGACGTTCCCGAACTTCGCGTGAAAGGCGTGATTGAAAATCTTCAGACGCAGTTCGCGCGGCTGTTTGATGGAGACCTTTCCGCGCTCGTGACAAGGAGTGCAAGCGGAAATTGCGGGCAACAGATTATCCGCCAGCTTTGTGCTGGTGAGCGCTTGCGTGTGGCAGCCGAAACAATCGGGTATGAGTTTCAAATGCAGCGCGTGCGAAAAATCCGCCGCGCGCGCTGCACCGGCAATTGCTAGAAGGCAGACGCCTAGCCTTTGTAGGAGATTCGCCAAACCTTATTACCACCGTCATCGGAAACCAGGATGCTGCCGTCGGGCAGCTCCAGCAGCGCTACGGGGCGGCCCCACACTTCCTGCTTCTTGGCATCCAGCATCCAACCGGAGAGCAGCGCCTCCGGTGCGGCTTGCGGCTTCCCGTTCTTGAAGGGCACGAATGCCACGGAATACCCAACGCGTTCCGAACGATTCCACGATCCGTGAAACGCCAACAACGCACCGCCTCGATATTTAGCAGGGAACTGTTTGCCCTGATAGAAGATGAAATCGAGAACGGCGACATGCGCGCCCAGAGGAACTTCCGGCACGATCGTCCTCTTCACCAGATCAGGTTTCTGGTTCGCATTGCGCGGCTCTTCATTGGGGCCAATGTAAGCAAACGGCCATCCATAGAATCCGCCCTGCTTGATGGACGTGAAAAAGTCGGGTACCAGGTCGTCGCCGAGGCCATCGCGTTCCTGAACCGCCGCCCACAACGTATCGGAGCCGGGATACCACTTCAATCCAATGGGATTGCGAGTGCCCGAAGCGAAGACCTCATGACCGCTCCCATCAGGGTTCATGCGATTGATCGCGGCGCGATTCGGATGCTCGCCTGGAGACACATTCGACTCCGACCCGACGCCGAGATACAACTTCTCTCCCTTGCGGTCGAACTGAAGGCTACGCGTCCAATGGCCTTTTCCGAAATCTTTCAGGGAGAAAATCTCTTCCCCACCGGTCGCCTTCATGGCCGCCTTGTCGTACTTGTAGCGCTTCAGTGAAGTTGTTTCGGCCACGTAAAGATAGTCTTTCCAGAACGCCAAGCCGTAGGGCCGGTCGAGCCCTTCCACAACCACTGTGCGGTCCTCGGACTTGAAGTCCTTGTCCTTGTCGAGCATCGCGTAGACCTTCCCCTTGTTGATGCTGTCCGAGATGAGGATTTCGCCGGACGGTCCCTGCAGCATAAACCTGGGCCTGGCGAATCCGGCGGCGTACTCCTGGATATCGAAGCCTTTCGGCAGGCTGAGTTGAGCGCCATCGGGCTTCGCAATCACGCGCGGCCGATTGTTCGCCGATGGCGTATGGTACGGCTGAGGCAGCTTGTGAGAGATCTTGTCGGCGGCGAGAACGCCGGCGGCGGGAATCAGGGTTGAGAAAAACGCTCTTCTTTTCATGTTGTAAGGGGAAAGACCAGTTTATACGATTCCCAGGCGGCCGATGTCGTGCTATTCTGATTTGTGCCGCAGAGAATTCTGGGCGTGATCCCCGCCCGGTTCGCTTCCGTAAGATTCCCAGGAAAAGCTCTCGCTACTCTCGCCGGCAAACCCATTCTGCAACACGTCTACGAGCGCGCATCGCAAGCCCGCTACCTGACCGATGTCGTCATCGCTACCGACGACGAACGCATCTACGCTGCCGCACGCGCGTTTCGAGCGCCTGTGCGCATGACGCGCAACGATCACCCTTCCGGGACTGATCGCGTGGCGGAAGTGGCCAGCGCCGACATGGCGTCGATCATCGTGAACATTCAAGGCGATGAGCCGTTGATCGATCCGGCTGCAATCGATGCGGCTACCTTGGCATTGCTGGACGACGTCGATGCTCCCATGGCCACTCTGCGCAAGAAGATCGAGGACCCGGCGGAGATTACGAATCCGAACGTAGTGAAAGTGGTCACCGGGCGCACGGGCGACGCCATCTATTTTTCGCGATCGCCCATTCCGTTCGACCGCGGTAAGGACGCGGAGTACTACAAGCACATCGGTCTCTATGTTTACCGGCGCGATTTTTTGTTGAGCTATTCGCAACTGCCCGTCGGACCCTTGGAGCAGGCCGAACGGTTGGAGCAGCTGCGCGCTCTGGAGAACGGCTACCGCATCCGTGTCATGGACACGGAGTACGAATCGCTCGGCGTGGACACGCCGGAGGACCTGGAAAAAGTTTCGACGCTATTCACCGCATCCATTTCAACTCAATGAGGGGACATGACTAAATACATTTTCGTTACCGGCGGCGTGGTGAGTTCCTTGGGAAAAGGGATCGCCGCAGCTTCTATCGGCTGCCTTCTGGAAAGCAGGGGACTGCGCGTCACTCTGCAGAAATTCGATCCGTACCTAAATGTTGATCCCGGAACGATGAGCCCGTTTCAACACGGCGAAGTTTTCGTCACCGACGACGGCGCGGAGACCGACCTCGACCTGGGCCACTACGAACGGTTCACGCATGCTCCCCTCACGCAAGCGAACAACCTGACCAGCGGCCGCCTCTATGAACAGATCATCGCGCGCGAGCGGCGCGGCGATTATCTCGGCAAGACCGTGCAGGTGATTCCGCACGTGACCAACGAGATCAAGGCCGCGATGCGCCGCGTCGCCGCGGGCGTCGATGTCATCCTGGTGGAGATTGGCGGCACGGTGGGCGACATTGAATCGCTGCCGTTTCTGGAAGCCATCCGTCAGATGCGTCATGAAGTGGGCCGCGAAAACGCAATCTTCGTGCACACTACGCTAGTGCCGTACATCGCCGCCGCGCAGGAGCTCAAAACGAAGCCGACACAGCACAGCGTGAAAGAGCTGCGCGCGATTGGTATTCAGCCGGATATCCTCATCTGCCGCTCCGAGCGTCCGTTCGGCAAAGAGCTGAAGGACAAGATCGCCATGTTCTGCGACGTGGATGTCGAAGCGGTCATCTGCGCGCAGGACGTTACCAGCGTCTATGAAGTTCCGCTGGTCTTTGCTGATCAACGCGTGGACGAGATCATTTTGAAGCAGCTGGGAGTGGATGCGGGCGCGCGCGATCTGCGCCGTTGGAGCACAATGCTCACGCGCATGCGCAATCCCATCGACAGCGTCAGCATCGCCCTTGTGGGTAAGTATACGGCCTACGAGGATGCCTATAAGAGCCTCAAGGAAGCCTTGCTTCATGGCGGCTTGGCGCACGGTGTCAAGGTGAATATCGAGTGGGTGGATGCGGAGGGCATGCAATGGCCCGATTGCATCCGCCAACTGCAACCCTACGACGGGATTCTGGTACCGGGAGGATTTGGCAAAAGAGGAATCGAAGGAATGCTGCATGCCATCCGCTACGCGCGGGAATTCAAGGTGCCGTACTTTGGTATTTGCCTGGGCATGCAGACCATGGTGATTGAGTATGCCCGCAACGTGTGCGGATTGCCAAATGCCAACTCCAGTGAGTTCGACCCCGCCGCCGAGCATCGCGTCATATATAAGTTGCGTGAGCTGAAGGGCGTCGACGAGATGGGCGGAACCATGCGATTGGGCGCGTATCCCTGCAAATTGGCTGACAGCAGCTTCGCACGAGAGGCGTACGGCATCGGCGAAATCAGCGAGCGGCACCGGCACCGTTTCGAGTTCAACCGTGAGTACGAAGGCGTGTTGACGCAGAATGGCCTTCGGCTGGCCGGGCAAACGCCCGATGGCGTGTACGTGGAGATCTGCGAATTGCCCGATCATCCGTGGTTCCTTGGATGCCAGTTCCACCCCGAATTCAAATCGAAGCCTCTCGAACCGCATCCTCTGTTCCGCGCTTTCATCGGTGCTGTTTATCGCAATAAGAAGGAGGTCTTCCGCACAGATCGTGAAGATCGAGCTGTCCCAGTCTCTGTCGATCGGGGATAACGCGCCGCTCGCTTTGATCGCGGGGCCGTGCGTGATTGAGAGCGAGGAACACGTTCAGTTTCTGGCGCGAGAGATCCGTCGCATCGCGGGGCCATTTGTTTTCAAGGCGAGTTTCGATAAGGCCAATCGCAGCAGCGGCGGATCGTATCGCGGACCGCGAATCAAAGAGGGACTGCGCATTCTCGCCGGCGTGAGGGCGATGGGCCACGCCGTACTCACCGATATCCATGAACCGTCGCAGGCGGAAGCGGCGGCGGAGTGCGTTGATATTTTGCAGATCCCCGCGTTTCTGTGCCGGCAGACCGATCTGTTGATCGCGGCGGGCCGGACGGGACGAGCCGTCAACATTAAGAAGGGGCAATTCGTGGCCCCTGGAGACATTCGGCATGCGGCGGATAAAGTCGCATCGACGGGGAATGATCGCATCCTTCTGACCGAACGCGGAACTACTTTTGGCTACAACAATCTGGTGGTCGATATGCGAGGTTTGGCGATGATGCGCGAGAGCGGATGGCCCGTGATCTTCGATGCCACGCACAGCGTTCAGATGCCAGGCGCGGCCGGGAACGCGTCTTCCGGGCAGCCGCAGTTCATCGCCCCGCTGTCCAGGGCAGCGGTGGCTTGCGGAGTGGACGCACTGTTCGTTGAAGTGCATGAGGCGCCTGAGCGCGCCAAGTCCGACGGGGCCAACGCCTTGCGGCTGGACCTTCTACCCAAGCTAATGGAACAGGTGCGCGCCATCGATCTCGCACGCAGAATGACACTAGGAAGTGCACGCTAGGCGGTATGCTAACGTCATTATTTGCGAGGTGTATTGTCATGAGGAAGCCTGTCTCCGTTCGGCGGAAGCTGAGCCGCGGATTCTCTTTGATCGAAATCATGATTGTCGTGGCCATCATCCTGGTGATAGCCTCCATCGCCATTCCGAAGATCAATCAGCAACGTATGCAAGCTCACGAAATGGCCGGCATCCGGACGCTGACGACGATTCACACCGCCCAGACGCAGTACTTTTCTCAGTTTGGGAGATACGCTACGAATCTGCAGGAAATAGGGCCTCCAGCCAGCGGTCAGGCAGGTCCGGCGGCTGCGGATTTAATTCCCGGGGAACTGGCCACAGGAAACAAAAGCGGCTATCTGTTTACCGTCACAGGAGGTCCGCAGGGTTACACGATTTCAGCCGTGCCGGTGGCCTTCAACAATACCGGCAGGCGGACCTTCTTCTCCGACCAGACGTTGGTGATTCGCGAGAATTGGGGCCAGGAGCCAGCGAACGCGCAAAGCAAGGAAATCAAATAGGAGCATGTGTCGCGCCGCGGGCGCCCTGTTTCTTGTGGCTGCGGCGTGCGCCGCTCAGGACACGCTGCAACAGCGATTGCGGCTATCTCCGGCCTCGAACGAATTGCGTCAACAGAGCCTGTTCCGCTTCTTTCAAGAGGCCGGCTGCCCGGATCTGAAACTACAGCCATTGTTGAAGGGCGCGCCACCCAATGTCGTATGCGGCGTTCCCGGCACGCGGCGAACGACGATTCTTGTAACGGCGCATTTCGACAAAACCAAACGCGGCCAAGGCGTGCTCGACAACTGGTCCGGCGCTTCGTTGCTGCCCAGCCTGTTGGAGGCTTTGCTGCGCGAACCGCGACCGGCGCGTTTTCTGTTCATTGGCTTTTCCAACGAGGAGCGTGGCCTGGTGGGCTCGCGGCACTACGCCAGGCAGATGCCTCCGCACGAATGGCGAGAGATTCGCGCCGTAGTCAATATCGATTGCGTCGGCGCTGGACCCTTGAAATACTGGACTCCGCGCGCGGACACGGGGCTTGCGCAATTGGCACTACGAATTGCAGCGGAGACGCGCATACCCCTGGAGGCCGTCCGGCTGAAGAGAGTCGATTCGGATTCGCACCCATTCGCGAGGAAGAAGATTCCGGTGATCGATTTTGTTTCGCTGACGCAACCGATGATCAAGTTGCTGCACACGCCGCGTGACAACTTCGACATCATGCGGATGGAAGAGTATCAGGATTCGTTCCGGTTCATCTCAGCGTTCTTGACGCGGCTGGCTCAGGAAGATTAGTCCGCTTCGGAGAAAATCGTAGCGACTGCTAGTTCCCATCCGGGGAGAACTTCGGGCAGCGAGAGAATTTCCCCTTCGCGAAGTGTCTGCATGACACCATTCGACGAGCACACCCTCACGGTGCGGGTCTTGTCAAAGACCAGTACGACGGCCGTAGCGCCAGCCTGAAAATACGCTGCGTTCTTCGATTCGATATCGGAGGCGCTTTCCGAAGGAGAAATGATCTCGAAAGCGACCTCGGGTGCGCCGACAACATAGCCGGACTTTCGCAGGCGCTCTTTACTCAGGAACGAAACATCGGGTTGCAGCCAGGTTCCAGACCCGGAAGATAACTTGTACCCGGCTTCGATGTAAGCTTTTCCGAGGGCTCGTTTCTCCACATGGGCATCGAGGTGTTTGAAAATGAGCCGTGCGATGTTGGCGTGTTCGATTTTTGGCGGCGGCAAGAGAATGAGTTCTCCCCAGAGAATCTCACGGTGCATTCCATCATCGGGAATCCGCTCCAGATCCTCCATCGTGAGTTGTGTGCGAGTGGCACTCATCGAGTCACCTCCCGAAGATTTCCGCCACGGGAATCTCCCATCCGGGCAGAATCTCGGGCAAAGACAAGGTTTCCCCATCAACAAACGACCGCTGCCTGCCGCCGGGATACATTACGCGAACCTGGCGGGACTCTGGAAAAACCAAGACAACCGCTTTCGCGCCAACTTCAAAGTACGCCCTGTTCTTGGCCTCGATATAGCCGGCCCTCTCGGATGGAGAGATAATCTCGAACGCCACTTCCGGCGTGCCGGCGGCATAATCTTCGGGGTCGATGGCCGCTGCCTGTTGCGTGCTTACGAACGACACATCCGGCTGGAGGTAGGTTCGTTCGTCGTGGAACAAACGAAAGCCGCCTTCGAATAAAACCTCGCCCAGTTTCCTGGAAACAACGAATGTGTTCAGCGATAGAAACAATCTCATCGCGATCTTAGTGTGTTTGTACCTTGGCGGCGGCAAGAGGATGAGTTCTCCTCGAAGAATCTCGCGGTGCATTCCATCATCGGGAATCTGTTCCAGATCCTCGATCGTGAGCTGTGTGCGAGTGGCACTCATCGAGTCACCTCCCGAAAATTTCCGCCACGGGAATCTCCCATCCGGGCAGAATCTCGGGCAAGGACAAGGTTTCCCCATCAACAAGCCAGTGCCGGCGATTACCGGCGAGAACCACGTGAACCCGCCGAGTCTTCGGAAAAACAGAGATGATCGCCTTCGCGCCGGCTTCCAGATACGCGGAGTTTTTCGCCTCAACATCCGAGGCGCTTTCGGATGGAGAGATGATTTCGATTGCGATTTCCGGCGCGCCTTGGAAGTGGTCGTCGTCAGAAGTGGCGGCAATCCTAGATGCGCTGAGAAAAGATACGTCCGGTTGCAGGCACGTGCGATGATCGTCGAAAAGCCGGTACCCGGCCTCGACCAGCACTCGTCCCAGCTCTCGGGGCCGTACATAATCGCGGAGTGAATCTTTCAGGTTGTCCGCAATAATAGTGTGGATTGACTTAGGCGGTGGCAAGAGGATCAGTTCTCCCCGCAGAATCTCGCTGTGCATTCCATCAGCGGGAAGCCGCTCCAGATCCGCAATCGTGAGTTGTGTCCCGACGGAGCTCACTGTCGTTACCTGCCACCATCCTACCAGAGGCTGCTCTGGACGACCTACGCGGTGCGCATCGACTCGGCTTTGTCGCCGCTGATGGCCGCCTGTGCCGCGGCCAACCTTGCGATGGGTACGCGGAACGGCGAGCAGCTGACGTAGTTCATGCCAATCCTGTAGCAGAACTCCACCGAACTGGGTTCGCCGCCGTGCTCTCCGCAGATGCCGATTTCGAGATCGGGGCGCGTCTTCCGTCCCGCATCCACCGCGAACTTCACCAGCTTGCCGACGCCTTCCTGATCGAGAACGGCGAACGGATCGGCCTTGAAGATCTTGTTCGTCTCGTAATCCTTGGAGAACTTCGTATAGTCGTCGCGGGAAAGCCCCATCGTCGTCTGCGTAAGGTCGTTCGTGCCGAAGCTGAAGAAATCGGCTTCCTTCGCCACTTGATCGGCGGTGAGCGCGGCGCGCGGAATTTCACAATGGCCTTCTGGTTCTGTAGTTCCTGCACGCTGCCAATCAGCGGAATCATCACTTCCGGGATGACTTTCACGCCCTTCTTTGCCACTTGCACCGCGGCTTCGAAGATCGCCCGCGCCTGCATTTCCGTTATCTCGGGATAGGTGATCCCCAGGCGGCAACCGCGATGTCCCAGCATCGGGTTGAACTCGTGCAGCTCTTCCACGCGTTTCAACAGACCGGGCAGCGTCTTCTTCAATTCGCCCACCGGCATCTTGTAGCGCGCGCTCATCTCTTTCTTGAGCTTGGCATCGGCGTGAGGCAGCTTCGCAAGATCCACCATCAGCTCTTCACGCTTGGGCACGAACTCATGCAAAGGAGGATCCAGCGTACGAATCACCACCGGGAATCCGTTCATCGCTTTGAACAAGCCCGCAAAATCGGCGCGCTGCACAGGCAGCAGTTTGGCCAACGCCTTGCGGCGATCCTTTTCATTGCCGGCCAGGATCATCGCCTGCACATAGGGCAACCGGTCTTCGCCGAAGAACATGTGCTCGGTGCGGCAGAGACCGATGCCCTGCGCGCCGAATTTGCGTGCCATCTGCGCGTCGCGTGGAATGTCGGCGTTAGCGCGAATACCGAAGTTGCCGCGGAAACTGTCGGCCCATTCCATGAACTCCTTGAGCACGCCGCTGGTGGGGTCGGCTTCCAACGTACCGGCCTGACCCGCGAAGATCTCGCCCGTCGAGCCGTCGAGCGAAAGCCAATCGCCTTCCTTCAACGTAAACTTCTTGCCGCCGACGGTTGCAGTCAACGTCTTGCCGCGCTCATCCACCGACACCATTTCCGCGCCGGCCACGCACGGGATGCCCATGCCTCGCGCCACAACGGCCGCATGACTGGTCATGCCGCCGCGCGAAGTGAGAATGCCCTTCGCCGCTTCCATGCCGTGAATATCGTCGGGAACGGTTTCCTTGCGCACCAGGACGACAGGCGCTTTGACCGCCTGCTCCACGGCATCGTCGGCGGTGAACACAATCTTTCCGACAGCCGCGCCGGGCGATGCCGGGAGTCCTTTGCCCAGCTTCGACAGCTTGGCGACGGACTTCGGATCGAGCATCGGGTGCAGCAATTGATCCAGTTGATTGGGATCCACGCGCAGAACGGCTTCCTTCTTTGTGATGAGCCCTTCCTTGGCGTGATCGAGGGCGATCTTCACCGCCGCCTTGCCCGTGCGCTTGCCGTTGCGCGTCTGCAGCATCCACAGTTTCTTGTCTTCGATGGTGAATTCGAAATCCTGAATATCGCGATAATGCTTTTCGAGTTTCGCCGTGATGTCGCGCAGTTGTTGATAGGCCTCCGGCAGCACCTTGCCCAACTCGGTGATGGGGCGCGGCGTGCGGATTCCAGCCACAACATCTTCGCCCTGAGCGTTCACTAGAAACTCGCCGTAGAACTCGTTGTCTCCCGTGGCGGGGTTGCGCGTAAAACCGACGCCTGTCGCGCACGTATCGCCCATGTTGCCGAACACCATCGACTGCACGGTCACCGCGGTACCCAGGTTGTCGTCGATCTTGTTCTGCTTGCGATAGAACTTGGCGCGGTCATTGTGCCAGGAGCGGAACACGGCGTCGCGTGCGCCTTCCAACTGCTCCCGGACTTCCTGCGGAAACTCCTTGCCCGTCTTCTTCTTGACCAGCTTCTTGTAATCTTCAATGAGGGCCTTCAGATCGTCACCGGTGAGGTCCGTATCGAACTTGGCCTTCCGCTTGTGCTTCAGGGCTTCCAACAAATGTTCGAATTCGTTCTTGTCGATGTCGAGCACGACGTTGCCGAACATCTGGATGAAACGCCTGTAGCTGTCGTAGGCGAAACGCGGGTTGCCGGTTTTGGCGAGCAATCCCTCCACGGTCTTGTCGTTGAGCCCGAGGTTGAGAATGGTGTCCATCATGCCGGGCATGGAGAACGGCGCGCCGCTGCGGACGCTGACCAGCAGCGGATTGGCGGCATCGCCAAGCTTTTTCGACATGCGCTCTTCCAGCAGCGACAAAGCTTCGTACATCTGCTTGTTGACGGCCTGCGGGGTTTGATTCCCGTTTTCGAAATACAAGTTGCACACCTGACAGGTGACCGTGAAGCCCGGCGGGACCGGCACTCCGGAGCGGGACATTTCGGCGAGGTTCGCACCCTTGCCGCCGAGGATATTCTTCATCTTGCCGTCGCCTTCCGCGGTGCCTCCGCCGAAGGAATATACATGTTTGCTCATCGTGAAACTTCTCTCCTTAAGAAAATTAAGAACCGGTTACGATCTCCGAAAAATCGGCGATCGAGGAAAACTCCGTCAGAAGGCTCGAAAGAAGAGCCAGGCGATTTTGCCGGACATCTTCCTCCTTCGCATTCACTAAAACTTTGTCGAAGAAGCGGTCTACGGCGGGCCGCAGCGACGCAATCGCCGCCAGCGCCGCAAGGTAGTCTTTCGATTGCCGCTTCGCCGCAACGTCCACGCGCAGCGTATCGAAAGCCTTATTCAGGTCCGCTTCCGGTCCCGCTTCCAGCAAGGCGGGCTTTACCTCATGAACCCCGGCGACGTTCGCCTGCCGCAGAATATTCTGAATCCGTTTGAAACTGGCGGCGAGCGGTTCAAAATCGGCTGTGGGCCGCACATCGCGGATGGCGATGAGGCGTTGCTCGACATCGTTCAAATCATCGCTGCCCGCCGCAAGAACGGCATTCACCTCGTCGTAGGCGAAGCCTCGAACTTCTTTGAAATAGTAGCGGACACGATCGAGGAAGAAATCGCCAAGCGCGGAGTTGCCTGCCGCAATTGCCGACAGGGAATAAGGAAGCTTAGCTTCCACCAAAATCTTCACCACGCCTTGCGCGGCGCGACGCAGCGCGAATGGATCTTTCGATCCCGTGGGAATCAGGCCGATGCCAAAACATCCGCGCAGCGTGTCGATCTTGTCGGCCAGTGCAACCATGCGGCCTTCCGCGGTGGATGGAATGGAATCCTCCATGCTCGCTGGCTTGTAGTGATCGTAGATGGCTTGCGCCACCGCTTCCGGCTCACCTTGCGCTCTGGCGTACAGTCCGCCGACCACGCCTTGCAGCTCCGTGAACTCCTTCACCATTTCGGTGGTGAGGTCACACTTGCACAATGTCGTCGCGCGCGCGGCGGCTTCGTTTCCACCCAACTCTTTCACAATGGCCAACATGCGGTTGGTCTTATCGAGATAGGATCCGAGCTTCTCCTGAAAGGTCACGCTGCCGAGATCACTCACCCGATCGGCGAGTGTCTTTCGCTGATCGAACTCCCAAAAAAAGCGAGCGTCGTTGAAGCGCGCGCGCAGTACTGACGAGTTGCCTGTGCGCACCCTTTGGTCGGGATCATTGCCGGGCATGTTCATCACTGCGATAAAAACAGGCGCAAGCTTTCCGTCCCGGAGGCTGACGGAAAAGTACTTCTGGTGGTACCGCATCACGGTAACCAGCACTTCCTTGGGCAGTGAAAGATAGTCTTTATCGATCCAGCCAAGAACCGGCGTAGGGTACTCGGTGAGGTAGACCAAGGTTTCCAGAAGTGCAGCGTCGATATTGGCCGACAAGGTTCCGACCTCCGCTGCGATGCCGTCGAGGATTCTTTGTCGTCGCCCGGAGGAAGATACGATTACACCATTCGATCCCAGCTTCTGTTCGTAATCGGATGCACTGACGGAAAGCGCGCCGGCACCGAAGCGCCGGTGCCCTTGCGTGACGTTCCCGCTGCGCACACCGGCCAATTCGAAATCGATGACTTGATCGCCGTGCACGGCTACCAGCCACCGAATGGGCCGAATGAAACGCGGCCCGTTTTTCCCCGTCCAATACATGGTCTTGGGGAAGGAGATCTTCAAGATGATCAGCGGAATCTGCGCGGCGAGAATTGCCGCCGCGGTCTCGCCGGCCACCTTCTTCAAAACCGCGACATACTCGCCTTTTTCGGTCTTCTCGGTGCGCAGATCCGCGGCATCCACGCCGTTCTTCTTGGCGAATCCCAGCGCCGCGCCCGTCGGCTTTCCGTCCTTGAACGCAGCCGACACGGGAGGTCCCATCACCAGGTCGACGCGATCCGGCTGACGGTCCAGAACGCCGTCGACGATGAGCGCGATGCGGCGCGGCGTGCCGTCTGCCAGACGAATCTGCCCGCCAAGATTCTGTTCGGCGAGCATCTTCTCCGTCATCTCGCGGAATTGCACTACCGCGGAGGCGATCATCCCGTCGGGAATTTCTTCACTTCCAATTTCGATCAGCAACGGGAGCGCGCTCATTGCACGATCTCCTCGACTGCGCTTTGATCCACCCACAAGTGCGCCACGCCCACCGCAAGTTTCCGCACGCGCCCGATAACGCCGACGCGCTCGGTCACGCTGATTGCGCCCCGCGCGTCTAATAGATTAAAGATGTTCGAGCACTTCAACACCTGGTCGTACGCCGCAAGCACGGGAAATCTTTTCTTCTCCGCGTAACTCTTGTAGGCATCGATGAGGCGCTGGCACTCTTTCTCGTGTATCTCGAACAGCTGCCAGAGCGCGCCGATATCGGCCATTTCAAAGTTGTAAACGGAATGCTGCAATTCCTCGGCGTGCCGGACGTCGGCATACTTCACCTGCGGGGTCCAATCGATTTCGTACACGCTCGACTTGCCCTGCAAGAAGGCCACCAGCCGCTCAATGCCGTAGGTGATTTCCGCCGGAACCAGATCCAGATCGATTCCGCCGCACTGCTGGAAATAGGTGAACTGCGTGATCTCCAACCCATCCATCATCACTTGCCATCCGATGCCCCACGCGCCCAGTGTCGGCGATTGCCAGTTGTCTTCCTCGAATTTCAGGTCATGCAGTTTCAGATCGATCCCAATCGCTTCCAGGCTGCCCAGGTACAAATCGAGAACGTCGTTGGGCGATGGTTTCAGAATCACTTGCAACTGCTGATGCTTGTACAGCCGGTTCGGATTGTCGCCATAACGGCCATCCGCCGGACGGCGGCTCGGCTGAATATAAGCCACGCGGTAGGGCTGCGCTCCCAACACGCGCAGGAAGGTCTCCGGGCACATCGTACCCGCGCCCACCTCGACGTCATACGGCTCTTGAATAATGCAGCCGCGGTCCGACCAGTAGCGCTTCAGCTTGAAAATAGTTTCCTGGAAGGTATCCATTGGGGGAGTGGTTACAAAGTTTCGAGCATGGGAACGGTGCGCAGGCTCCGCTCGGTTTGCTCCTCAATGGCGCGCGTCAGAAAATGGCGCAGGTCGGCGGCGGTCTGCCGCGACCATACGCGGGGAGTAAGTTCCTTGATCGGTTTCAGAAACATCTCGTTTGCGATTTCGATCGATTCCGCTTTCACTCGCAACGCCGGCAACACACCGGCCAACCTCACCGCCCACAACGCAAAGTACAATGCGGCGGGCCAAATCGCCGAGGGATCTTCCCGGCGCTCTCTCAAGAATTCCAGCACGGACGCCAGCAATCGGAAATGCCGCTCGTTGGCTTCATTCTGAGGCAACAACTCATCCGTTACTTCGGAGAGAAAATCCAGCGTAATGCCAGCCTCGTAACTCCCTTGTAAGAGGAAGGAAGACTGAATCAATTCGCAGGAATCGAGCGTGGTCAGCTCGCGATTTTCCCGCTGGAAGTACTGCATTCGAACCAGCGAAAGCCGCTCCAATCCGGACCCGAATGGGCTCTTCGGCCGTCTCGCGCGTTTCGCTACTCCGCGCAGTTTGCCTTGGTCTCTGGTCAGGTAGCTGACAACAAGATCGGCCTCACCGAAAGGGAAGGACCTGAGAACGAAAGCTTCACTGATTCGCGCCGGCACCGGCGTTTGATAACTTTTAAGATTAGCACAAACGGCCTCACCACTCTTCCGCGAAATGTCAGATAATGATGCTTGGGAGATTCTATCCTTCCTGACCTCGTAACGGAAGGCCGGGGCTAACGCGTCCAAAGAATATGGGAAAGTAGGCACGCCGCGACGAGGCGCTTGGTCTGCACATGTGGAGGTACCGCCGCCTTTGGGAGTGACAGTTGGTGTATTAAAGGAAACCGCCGCGCTGGAACGGCGAGTCGCATTGACGCCAAAAGTGGCCGACCTCGTTGCGAAAATGGGCGCGCAGATTTGCATGGAGCGGGGCGCAGGCTCCGATGCCGGCTTCGCCGATTCCGATTTTGAAGCGCGCGGCGTTCAACTCTGCGATTCGGTGCAAGCCGTTTTGGAAAAGGCGAACGTGATCTTCAGTGTCCGCGTCCCTGCCCCCCGCGGTTTTTCACAGCAACATACCGTCATCGGTTTCTGCGATCCTCTTTCGTATCCGCAGGCTGCCGCAGCATTCGCCGAAACGGGTGCAACGCTTTTCTCCATGGAGATGGTTCCGCGGATCACGCGTGCGCAATCGATGGACGCGCTCTCGTCGATGGCCTCCATCGCCGGTTACAAGGCCGTGATTCTGGCCGCCGAGACGATGCCGCGCATGTTTCCTCTCATGATGACCGCCGCCGGTACCATTCCCGCCGCGCGCGTTCTGGTGATTGGCGCCGGTGTTGCGGGGTTGCAGGCCATCGCGACGGCACGGCGTCTTGGGGCCATTGTCATGGGCTACGATGTCCGCGCCGCCGTGCGCGAACAGATTGAGAGTCTCGGGGCGAAGTTTCTCGAAATCAAGATTGAGGGAAGCGGCGAGGGACAGGGCGGCTACGCGAAGCAGTTGACCGAGGAACAAATCAACAGCCAGCGCCGTCAGATGGCTGAAGCGCTCCGCCATATGGATGCCGTCATCACCACCGCCGCCGTCCCTGGGCGTCGCGCGCCCATTCTCATTACCAAAGAGATGGTGCAAGGAATGGCAGCCGGCTCCGTGATCGTCGACATCGCCGCCGAACGCGGTGGCAATTGCGAACTGACGCGTCCCGGCGAAACCGCCGTGGAATTCGGCGTGACCATTCTTGGACCTACCAACATCGCCGCCAGCGTGCCCTACCACGCCAGCCTGATGTACTCGCGCAATCTCGCCACTTTTCTGGCGAACCTCATGAAGGGATCGGAATTGACCATCAATATCAGCGACGAAATTATTCGCGATTCGTTGGTGGCGCGCGCAGGCAAAGTGGTGCATCCAGCGATTCAAACGCTGCTAGGCCAGGAGGTGAGTGCGTGAGTACCGAAATTGAACTGAGCATCTACGTTTTTGTGCTGGCGGTCTTTCTGGGGTTGGAACTGGTGAAACACGTTTCCCCGCTGCTGCACACGCCTCTGATGTCGCTGACCAATGCGATTTCGGCTATCTCCGTTGTGGGAGCGATCCTCATCACCGGAGCGGGGGAAGCGTCGCTGCTTTCCAAGATTCTAGGCGTCGTAGCCGTCACGTTTGCCACCATCAACATTGTCAGTGGATTTCTCATTACCGACCGCATGTTGAAGATGTTCCGTAAAGAGAAGCCGCAGAGCACGAAATGATCAACGAAATCTGGCAGGTTGCGTATTTGGTGGCGGCAGTCACCATTGTCCTCTCCATCAAGTGGCTCAGCTCCCCGGCCTCGGCGCGCAACGGAGTTCGCGCCGGTCAGATCGGCATGCTGTTCGCCATCATCGGGACTTTGCTGCGGCATGAAGTAGTGAGCTTCGAATGGATCGCGGCGGGGTTGGTGATCGGTTCGGGAATCGGCGTACCGCTGGCGTATCTCATGCCGATGACGTCCGTTCCTCAACTAACGGCTCTCTCTCATGCGTTCGGCGCATTCGCCGCGGCTCTCGTGGGAACAGCGGAATACTATCACCGCGCGCCGACAGGCTTCCCGATGGTGGCGCTGGTTGTCGAAACGTTGCTTGGATACCTTACCGCAACCGCCAGCGTGATGGCGTTCGGAAAACTGCAAGAGATTATTCCAACACGTCCGCTGACATATAAGGGGCAAAATTTTGTCAACGTGTCGCTATTGGCGGCGGCGATTGGACTCGCGGTGTGGGAAGTGCAAGGCGGCGCTCCATGGTGGGCGTTTCCCGCATTCTCCGGTTTGTCGCTGTTATTTGGCGTGCTGCTGATTCTGCCCATCGGCGGCGGCGACATGCCCACTGTAATCGCACTCTTGAATTCCTACGCCGGCATGGCGGCGGCGGCCATGGGCTTCGCTCTCAACAACCGCCTGCTGATCATTGCAGGCGCGCTCAACGCCTCGTCCGGCTTCATTCTGTCGGTGATCATGTGCAAGGCGATGAATCGATCTTTCACCAACGTGCTCTTCGGCGCATTCGGGCAGGTACAGGAATCGGGTCCGGCGAAGACCAGCGACAAACCTTTCCGCAGCGCCTCGCCCGAAGATGCGGCATCCATTCTACTCAATGCCCGCAAAGTGGTCATCGTGCCGGGCTACGGAATGGCCGTGGCGCAAGCCCAACACAAGATCCGCGAACTTACGGACATGCTGACGAAGCGCGGCGTGGATGTGCAGTTCGCCATTCATCCCGTAGCGGGAAGAATGCCGGGACACATGAATGTCCTTTTGGCCGAGGCCGACATTCCCTACGACCGTCTTCACGAGATGGAAGACATCAATCCGGAATTCATCGAGACCGATGTTGCCCTGGTGATTGGCGCGAATGACGTGGTCAATCCCGCCGCCCGCCACGATACGGCCAGCCCCATTTACGGCATGCCGATTCTCGACGTCGATAAAGCGCAAACCGTCATGGTGATCAAACGCAGCATGAACCCCGGTTTCGCCGGCATCGACAACGAGTTGTACTATGACGATCGCACGCTGATGCTGTTCGGCGACGCCAAGCAGTTTGTGGCCGACATCGTGAAGGAGTTGCCAACGGCGGCGTAGTACCCTTAAGGGAAGTATGAGCAGCTTCCCACGCAACTCAATTATCAAATGGCTTGTGGCAGTGATCTTCGCCGGATGTTTCTTCCTGCGAACCCTTCCCAGTCAAACCAGTTCCCGCAACGACTTCCATTTCGCCATCATCGGCGACCGCACCGGCGACGCGCAGCCGCAAATTTTTGGCCGCGTCTGGCGTGAGGTTGACCTGATGCATCCGGACTTTGTCCTGAACGTTGGCGACACTATTCAAGGCGGCGGCGACGCAGCGGCGGAGAAACAATGGGCGGAGCTGCGCCCACTTTGGAAACGCTACAGCCACTATCCCCTCTACTTCACGGCGGGCAATCACGATATCTTCTCGAAGGCTTCGGAAGAGCTCTACGTGAAGGAGACCGGACGCCAGCCGTTCTATAGTTTCGATTATCAGGACGCGCACTTCACCATTTTGGACAACAGCCGCGTACGCGACATGAGCGAAGAGCAGTTGGCGTTTCTGGAGAAAGATCTAAAAGCCAACCGCAACAAGAATCCGAAGATCGTCGTCTTTCACAAGGATTATTGGATCGGCTTGCTGCGCGGCGGGAACAACGATTTTCCCCTGCATAAGATTGTTCGCGATAACGGCGTGAAACACGTCATCAGCGGCCATGGCCATAACTTTGTGCGCATTGTCCGCGACGGCGTTGCGTACATGGAAGTGGGCAGCTCCGGCGGCGGCATGAAGGGCAAGTTCCTGCGCGGCGCGGGCTTCAAGGAAGGCTGCTTTTACCATCATGTCTGGGCTCGCGTCCAGGGCGGTGAGGTGAAGTTCACCGTGAAGGAGCTCGACGGGCAGTTCGGCAAAGGCCGCATGTTTGCGGCTGAGGACTGGGATGAGAAAGGCCCGCACTTCGACATTTCCGACCCTAGTATCGACGGCAAGCCGCAGACCTGATGCCGCGCACGGCTTGGGGATGGGAGGTCACCGCGGGGGAACTCGAATCGTGGATCATCCACAAAGATAATGAAATCCTTGCGGTGAACAAGCCTCCGCATGTTCTTTGCCATCCTTCCAAGCACGGACCGTGGTCGAGTCTGATCGGCGCATGCCGCGAGTTGCTGGGAGCCGAACGATTGCACATGCCGTCGAGGCTCGATCGCGAAACGAGCGGCGTGGTAGTGCTTGTCCGCAACGCCGCGCTTGCATCGAAGCTGCAAAACGCCATGCTGCGTCGGCGCGTCCGCAAAGTTTACCACGCCATCCTTACAGGCGAACTCGAAAGCTCCATCACGGTGGAGCAGCCGATCGGAAAGCACGCCTCATCGGCAATTCTGGTGCGGCGAGGCGTGAATGCGGAGGGGCAGTCCGCGAAAACCGAGTTTCATCCGCTTACTGGAATCGATGGTTTTACCTTGGCCCGCGTGATTCCGCACACGGGCCGCTTGCATCAGATCCGCGTGCACGCAAATTGGATGGGGCATTCCGTTGTGGGGGACAAGATCTACGGACCGGACGAAAACCACTTCCTCGAATTCCTGAGGGACGGTTGGACTGCCCACCTGGAAGCTTCCCTTCTGCTGAACCATCACGCCCTGCACGCATCGGAATGGGAATGCGATGGGTATCGTTTTCAGGCCGGTCCGCCCGAGGATTGGAATTCGATTCTGCCCCCTGCTACGATTCGTTGGAGGGAACTGCTATGAAAACCGTCTGGAATCAGGAAACTCGCGCCGAAGTGTTTGCCCGCCTGGATAAACTGCGGCCCGATCAGCCGCAGCTATGGGGACAGATGAGCGTTTGTCAGATGTTGAGTCACTTGGCCGATCCCATCCGCGCCGCCATGGGCGAACTGGAAGTGAAGGAGAAGAAAACCCCGTTCCGTTTTCCGCCGCTGCGTTTTCTCATCATCCATGTTTTCCCGTTTCCTAAGAATGTCCCAACCGCGCCGGAGTTTCTTGCGCGGACGGCTCCCAGCGTGGAGGAAGGCGTGGCAGAACTGAAGTCAACAGTCACGCGCTTCGTGTCGCGGCCAGCGCATGCTCCGTTCGTCCGTCACGCGGCGTTTGGAGAAATCAGCCGCAAAGATTGGGGATAAGTGGGGCAGATCTCAGATTCGGCTGCAAAGCAGCCGATGGCCTCTGGCGAGGCCATGCGGGATCAGGAGATCCCGCGGCAGGTCTGGAGACCTGACCCCACATGCAGAGGGCGGTTACCCTCCGCCGACAAACATTACCACTTCCACGCGTGATCCCGATTGCAGAATCGTCGCAGGCCACGCCTCTTTTTTCACGATCGAGCCGTCCAACTCAATGGCAACGCGCGACGGATCGATCGACAACGATTCCAAGAGTCCGAGAAGTGTACAGCCTTCCCGCGCCGTGTGCGGATCACCGTTCAACACGATGTTCATAGTTGCGGCACTTCTACCTCAGCGCCTTTGCGGTCGGCGGACACGTATCCCGCATAGATGGTCAGCGTCGTGTCGATGGCCAGGTCCAGATCGCATTCGGGCTGCCGTTTCGCATGCATCGCATCGACAAAATCGCGCATCTCATGCAACTGCCCATTTTGCCAGCCGAACTCGGGATAGGCCGGAATCCAGCCTTCATTCGAGCTGATCTTCTCCGTCAGGTCCATCCCGGCGAACTCTTTGTGGCTCGGACTGTAGAGGTCGACCACGTGCACGGGACTGAGGTTGCAGCGCGTGCGATGGTTGTTCGCGAATACTTCGATGAAGTCGTAGACGCCGCCCAGCACCAGTTCGCAGGTCAGGATATCGGCCACCATTCCGTCATCGAAGATCACGTGCAACAGAGCGTAGTCTTCCGTGTCCTTGTAGGTGGTCCGCAAATAGCCTTTATCTTGAAACGCCGGGAGTTTCGTAATCGCGTGTGTCCTCGCCGACACCGCTACGGGCCTGATGGGAGTGCCGCGCCGCGCCATCCCTTCTTTGCGCTTCAGATAAAGAACGCCGCCTAACGGATGGCATCCCTTGCCGATCAGCGATCCACCGCCCTGCTCGCTCCAGATTCCGTAGAAAGGCGAATGCGATCCACTGTGCGATTCCTCCGCCGTCATGCGGAGAATCTGCGCTTTGGTTTTTTCGACGATCTCTCGCTCGCGTTGAACGGACGGAGCGTAGATAAAGTTTTCCGCGTATCCGAGAATTACGCCAGTGCGCGAAATGAGATCACGGACACTCGCCATTTCCTCCACCATCGACGCCAGCATCTCATCCTTGGAATGCTTCTCCGGCGAACCGAAGAATCCTGCGAAGGGTTTTTCCACGATGATGTGCTTGCCGGCATCGGCGGCCAAACGCATGTAAGCGCCGTGCGATGAAGGCGGCGTGCAAATGTCGAGCACGTCGATGTGCGGCAGCATCGCCGCGACGGAATCGAAGGCGGGAACGCCGAACTCATCGGAGAACGCCTGCCGGCTTTGTGGACGGACCGAGGTTACGCCCGCCGAAACGGCATGTAGGCCACGAAGATTCCGGTGATGGAACTTCGCGGCAAAACCCGATCCTGCAAATCCAATTCGAAGCGGTTGCAATCTAGAAAATAAACTTCAGGCCGAATTGGATAATCCGCATCGGCGAGAGGGTGCTGGTGATTGCGCCCGGTCCACCTTGACGCCCGCCCTGGACGGGGTCGGGTTGTCCCGGAGCCGAAGGCAGGAACGCCGCCGAGCCGGTGAGATTCCGGTTCGGCAGGTTGAACAACGGATGATTCGCCACGTTGAACATTTCCGTGCGGAACTGGACTTTCATGCCCTCGCGAATCGCAAAATTCTTCATGATCGAAAAATCGAGGTTGTTGAATCCGGGCCCACGCAGAATGGCGGTCCCGGCATTCCCATACCGGCAGCGGTCGGAAAGCGAGGCAACCGAACACGTAAGAACGCGGAACGCCTCCGTATCGAACCAGCGGTCCACCTTTTGCGTGCTCGCCACGCCGGAGCCCAGCCTGTCCGGACGAGCCGCGCTATTGAACGTGTTCATGACGTTGTCCTGACTTACGGAAAACGGGAAGCCGCTGCGAATGGTCCAGATGCCGTTCAGTTGCCAGTCGCCAAAGAACATGCGGCCAACGCCCCTCTTGAATGCGGAAGCAGTCGGTACTTCGTACAGGAAACTGGTCACGGCATTGTGGCGCACGTCAAAGGGATAGAGGCCCTTTTCCGCCGCGCGATTGCTCGGGTTCTGATACGTGTTCGACGTGCCGCCAAAGGATTCGTTGCGTCCGTAGCCTTCACCCAGGGACTGGCTGAATGTGTAGGCGAAGTTCATCAGCACGCCATGGCTTAAGCGCTTTTCCAGGTTCGTCTGCAAGCCGTGATACCAGGAGTTGTTTCCGGCATCCAGCCAGCGATGGCGAGAGAGCGGACGTAGTGGCCCGCCGGGTCCATCCACAACGAACTGAATCGGGCGTCGCGATTGCGCGGTGGAAGTCGCCGTGTTCACGGCGGGATCGGGATTGTTCAACTCCACAGTGTTGTCGATATGAACGCCCTTGCTGCCCACGTAGCCGATGGTGAGCACGACTCTGCCCGGAAGCTGCCGCTGAATATCGAAGCTCCACTGAATGGTGCGCGGCTGCCAGTTGTCGGGATTGAGCGTGTTGGCACTGATGAGACTTGTGTTGTTGACAACGCCGAATGGGCTGGCGAAAGTGAGCGCCGGCGTTCCTATGACTTTGCCGGTCGCGTCCACCGTCTGCGCGAACGCGCTGGAGCCCGAAAGCGGTGGATTCAAGTTGAGAATCGTGTAATTGTTCAACTGGTGAACGTTGTAGTAGAGCCCGAAGCCGGAGCGGACGACCATTCTTTCGCTGACACGGTAGGCGATGCCGATGCGCGGCATGAAGTTTTTCTTCTCAGGCTTGTAGAAGGCATATGGCGTCCGAATGGTAGGAATCAGCGTCGGATAGCCGCGCTCCTGTGTGGCGAAGCTAATGCTGCGCCACAAACCTTGCACGTCGGTGGCAACGGAGTTGTATTCGTAACGGACTCCAAGATTAATCGTCAACCTGCGGGACGCCTTCCAATCATCCTGGAAGTAGAATCCGTAGCGATTCTGGCGAACATCGGTCAGAGGAAGACCTTCCGGCGAATTGCTGAGGCTGGGATAGCCCAGAAGGAACGCGGCGAAAGCGCTCTTTGCCACGTTGTCCTGGAAAGTCATATCGCCGCGAGCCGTGTTCGCCGCGCCGCGAAACAAGGAGACGCGCCGGTAATCGAAGCCCGTTTTGAAATTGTGAACACCGCGGGTCAGCGTAATGTTGTCGCTGAACTGATGCAGATCGTTAAAATCGAATCCGTTGCCGCCGTCGCGGTCGCCAATCCCCGCGAAGCTCTGAATGTTGAATCCGGGGATGCCGGCTTCGCGCGAAGTGAACTTGCGATTGCCATCGGTCAGAAGGCGGAAACCGGTGAGGCCCAGCGAGTCGAGATCGAGACTCGTGTTCGACCGCGGATTCAACGTGTTGTCCACGGACCGGTTGTAGCCGTAACGGAATTCGTTGATGGTGTTCGGCGTAAAGATGTGCAGCCACTGGAACCCGAGATTTTGATTGCGGCCGGCAACGAAGTAGGTGAAATTCGGGTTGTCCCCGGGCGTCGTCAGGTAGGTGATGTCCTGAAAAGCGTAACGGCCGAAAATTTTGTCCTTCGCAGAGAAATTGTGATCGACACGGATGTAGCGTTGATCGTCGTCCAGCCGCACGCCGCCTTCACCGGAGTAGGTAAATCCCGACAGCGGATCGGTATTCTGCCGTTGCGCGGCGGGGTAGAAAGCCATCAGCGCTTTGGCGGTGGAGGAAATCCGCGATGCGGGAATCATGTTGTTCGCAATGGGGTCGCCCGTGAGCGGGTCTGTAATCTGCACGGAGGCCAGAGCGGCCCCGGCGGCGTTGGTGCGGCGCAGTAGAGCGCTCAGATCGCCGTTGCGGAATGCGTCGCTGGGGACGTTGGCATTTCCAACCAAGCCTGGCTGACGCCGGTTTCTCGCTTCCCAATCGAACATGAAGAATGTTTTGTCGCGGCCGTTATACAAGCCGGGGACGACGACGGGGCCGCTGAAAACGACGCCGTATTGATTCTGGCGGAGTTTGTCCTTGGGCCTTCGCGCAGCGTTAGCGGCCGTAAAGTAATTTTGGAAGTAGCCTTCGGCATCCAGAACGTCGTTGCGCAGGAATTCAAAAGCGGTGGCGTGAAACTGGTTCGTACCGGACTTCAGGACGATGGTCAACTGAGCGCCGGAATTGGTTCCATATTCTGCGGTGTAGCTGCCGGCTTGCACCTTAAACTCTTCCACGGCCTCAATGGATGGGGTGAACGGAACCGTGTTCACGCGCGCCTCCGTGGCCACGACGCCATCGAGCGTGGCGTGGAAATTCGTGTCGCGCTGGCCGTTTGCGCTGAGCGAGATGGATGCGCCGGGAATGGGCACTCCGCCGCCGCCGCCGGTCAGTCCATCCATGCCCATGCGGCCGCCAAACTGCACGCCGGGCTGCATTACGGCGAGACCCGCCAGATTGCGTCCATTCAACGGCAATTCCGAAAGCCGCCTTTGTTCCACCACTTGGCCCAGCGAGGATTCGTCCGTCTTCAGTGCCGCCACTTCGCCCGTGATCTCAATGCGGTCGCTTTGCGCGCCCACCTGCATTGCGAAATCGACACGAGCTTTTTGGTTCAACTGCAATTCAATGTTGCGGCGTGTTTCGGTCTTGAACCCGGCTACCTCGACGGTAACTTCATATACGCCGACATCAATAAGAGGAAAGTTGTAATCGCCAGTCGCGCTGGTGCTCTCCTCGCGCGCGACGCCGGTGCGCACATTGAGCAGTTTCACCTTCGCACCGGCGACCACCGCGCCGGTGGCGTCGGAAACCGTGCCCAGTATGGATGTGGACGTTGTTTGCGACCACGCGAAGGAAACAAATAGCGCCAGCGCTGTAAATAATCGAAGCATGCGAAGACTCCCAGTCCAAAAATGGATTTGTAATAATTCAGTATACGTCATCGATGCCGCGTAGTATCCTGATGTTTTAGTCCTGCTTCGCACCAACTAAGGAGATCCCACACATGCCATTTCAGCTACCCGCTTTGCCCTACGCGCACAACGCTTTGGAGCCGCACATCGACACGACCACTATGGAGATCCACCACGGTAAGCATCACAATGCCTACGTAACGAATCTCAACAAGGCGCTGGAATCCGCGCCCGATCTTTCCGGCACGAGCCTGGAGGATCTGCTGGCCAACAATTGCGCGGCGGCCCCCGAAGCGATCCGCACAGCGGTCCGCAACAATGGCGGCGGCCATTGGAATCACTCGTTGTTTTGGAGCCTGATGGGGCCCGGCGGCGGTGGCGCACCCGTGGGCAATTTCGCCGCCGCCATTAACGGAGCCTTCGGAACCTTCGATACCTTCAAAGAGAAGTTCGCGGCAGCCGGCGTTGGCCGATTCGGCAGCGGCTGGGCGTGGGTTACCAAGGACGGCTCCGCCATCGCGATCTCCTCCACTCCCAACCAGGACACGCCTCTCATGGAAGGCAAAAAGGTTGTGCTCGGATTGGATGTTTGGGAGCACGCCTATTATTTGAAATATCAAAACCGGCGTCCGGATTACATCGCCGCGTGGTGGAACGCCGTCAACTGGGCCGCGGTGGAAGACCGGTTTAACTCTCTATAGGCCGGAAAAAACTCAACGCGTTATCGCTTTGCTGCAACACGCGGTAGCGATTGAGTTGGCCATACTGCGCCGCCAGTTGATGTTTCTTGGAGTGTTGGGCGATGACTAACCGCGGCGGAGCAGCGCCGAGAATCTCCAGCACCAGATCGTACTCTTCCGTCTGTGGATAGGGCGGATCGATGAAAACGATGTCCGCGTTTTGTTTGGCAATGTAGAGATGGGCCGACCCCAGGATCAGACGTCCGCGCGCGGCAATGCCCAACGATTCCAGATTGCCGCGCAGTACGTCGGCGGCGGCGTGGTTCTTTTCGATGAAGATGGCCTCGCGCGCCCCTCTGCTGATGGCCTCAATGCCGATTGCGCCCGTGCCCGCATAAGCGTCGACAAAGATGGCGTCGTCGATATATGGCATCAGAATGCTGAATAACGATTCGCGCAGACGGTCGGGCGTCGGGCGAACGCTGTCTCCAGGAATCGATTTCAAACGCCTGCTGCGAAACTCTCCGCCAATTACGCGCATCGTGCTTATCCCACCCTCGCCAATCCGTAGCGTTGTTGCCAGTGGCCTTTGAGATAGACCAGCAGTTTCTCGCGCTCGGCTTCGGAAGGCGGATTCTCCAGAAATTCCACTGCTTCCTTGCGCCCCAACTCGAGAATCTCCTGATCGCGAAGCAGATTCGCAATGCGCAAGGATGGCAGCCCGGATTGCTTCGTTCCAAAGAATTCGCCGGGGCCGCGCAAACGCAGATCCACTTCCGCAATGTGGAATCCGTCGCAGGAATCCGTCATCGTCCGAATCCGCTCTTTCGCCGTATCGTTCAGCCGTCCCGTCACCAGAAGGCAGTAGCTTTGGTTGCCGCCCCGTCCAACGCGCCCGCGCAGTTGATGCAACTGCGACAGGCCGAACCGCTCCGCCTGCTCAATCACCATCACCGTGGCGTTCGGCACGTCGACGCCCACTTCGATCACCGTGGTGGATACCAGCACGTGCAGATCGCCGCGCTTGAACTGTCGCATGATCTCTTCTTTGTCATCAGCGGACATGCGCCCGTGCAATAGACCAATGTTGAAATCAGGGAAAACGTTTTCCGAAAGATGGCGATGCTCTTTTTCGGCGGCCTTCAAGGACGCGGTCTCGGATTCTTCAATCAC
>JACPVQ010000062.1 GCA_016191645.1 Candidatus Solibacter usitatus | reverse complement strand
TATGACGGATTGGCGCACGGAGCAACAGTATCGGTGACTGGAGCGGGTGGACTGAGCCTGTCGTTCTCGCCCACCTACAGCGGAAGTTGCGCATCGGCACCTACTACTGTGGCCCAGGGTACGACATGCACCGCGAGCTACACCTACGCTGGCGACGCAAATCATCTCGGCAGCAACGGCAGCGCGGCGGTGAGCATCACGCGGGCGCCTGTGATCGTGAACCTGACCAACGTCACGGCTCAATACGACGGCACGGGCAAGACGGTGGGCGTAAGCACAACACAAACCGCGTTGACGGTGGTGACATACACGGCCGTCTCACCGGCGAGTAATGTGAGTACTCCACCATTGAACGCGGGGATTTACACGGCGACAGCATCGCTGATCGATTCCAGCAACTATGCATTCACGGCTGGCTCGGTCACAACGGCTACTCTGACGATCAATAAAGCCCCGTCGTTCACTACCGTAACTGGCGGGACCTTTACCTATGACGGAATGGCACATGCGGCGACGGTGGTTGTATCCGGAGTGGGGGGACTGAACCTGACTCCTTTGCCACTCTATACCGGGACTTGCAGTTCCGCGCCAGTAACGGTTGCTGAGGGCACAAGTTGCCTCGCCAGTTACGCCTACGTTGGGGACGTTAACCACTCGAACAGCAGCGGCAGCGCTACAGTGACCATCAACCCAGCCCCCCCGTCGGGCGGGTTCGCATTCACGAACTTTAGCAACCTCAGTCAGATCTCTCTTCGCGGGTCTTCGGGGCAAGTTGAGAACCAGTTGCGACTCATAAAAGGCACTGCCAGCCCCTACAACGCCGGGACCTATGCGGTAGGAGCAGCCTGGTATCAGTATCCAGTGACGATTTCCTCCGGCTTCACGACAACATTCCAGTTCAAGGTAACCCAGGCCACGACCAGTGGAATTGCGGACGGATTCGCGTTCGTGATCCAGAAGAACCCTGCGGGAAAGATTTTCCTTGGAGGAGGGGATACGCAGGGCGGATACCTCGGCTATAACGGGATGACCAATAGTCTTGCGGTCGAATTTGACACGTACGACAATGGCAGTGGGTGGGATCCGGATGCCAATCACGTTGCCATTCAAAGCAACGGCGCAGGCGCGAACAGTGTCTTTCACAACGGCACGGCGAAGTTGGACTTAAGAACCGATCCAGGCTTTACAATCGCCGACGGCAATGTTCACACGATCAAAATTGTGTACACCAGTTCCACCAAAATACTGCATGTGTACTCGGTAACGGGTAATGTCGAAACACCACTCTTGAAGACACAATTTACCGATCTGGCCAACTGGTTGGGTGCGGATGACGTGCCGGTGTATGTCGGTTTCACCGCCGCAACGGGGGCCTTCGCTCAGAACACAGACCTTTTGAGTTGGAGCTTTACCAACTAGGGGACAATCACGTGAGGATGTAGGAGGCTCTTATGCCATCCTGGCGCTAACTTCAGCATCACCAGCGAAAGTATTATGAAGAAGGCTAATCGAAAAACCACCGAGAGCATGCTTCCAGAGTACGATTTCGCCTCCATGCAAGGCCGCGTGCGCGGTAAATACGCCAACAGATATCGATCTGGCACCAACCTCGCACTGCTGGACCCGGAAATCGCCAAAGCATTCCCGACAGACGCCGACGTGAATCGCGCGCTCCGCGCATTCCTGACTATCCGAGCGGCTCTCGGACCGGCAAACAAGCCGCGGCATCGCGCAATCACAAAGGCTACGCACCGATAACCACGGGTTGTCCGTCAACAGGCAATCCGGTATACTTTGACTTCGGTACGCAAACGGTGCGTTTTTTTGTCCGATGGCCCTTGCAAAATCAGCTTGTCCCAAGTGTGGAGCCAGTTTTACGTCAGGAGTTATCGCCTGTCCGGAATGCTCGACTCCATTGGACTCAGGCACGGAGCAAACTAGCGCGCCGGATCCGGACAAGACGCAGCTTCTGAGCGACCTTCCCCCTCATCTCGCTCAGCCATTCGACCCCGACAAGACGCAAGTCATCGACCCCAAATTGCACGTCGCCACCGGCTGGACGAGAACATTTCAACCGAAGGCGCAGAAGCCGGTCTCCTTCGACAAGATCACTCCGGGTACGCTCCTGGGCGATCGCTACGAAATCATTCGTCTGCTGGGCGAGGGTGGGATGGGCGCGGTGTTCGAAGCGCGCGACCGCGAGGTGGACCGCATCGTCGCCCTCAAAATCATTCAACCGTCGATGGCGAGCAACCCGGCGATTCTGCGCATGTTCAAACAGGAGCTGGTGCTCGCCAGCAAGGTGACGCATCGCAACGTGATCCGCATCTACGATCTCGGCATGGTGGACGAGATGCGCTTCATCACCATGCAGTTCGTGAAGGGCACGGACCTCAGCACGATGATCGAAGAGAAGAGCAAGCTTCCGCCCGAGCAGGCGGCCAACATCATCATGCAGGTGTGCGAAGGGCTGGATGCCGCGCACCAGGAGAAAGTGGTCCATCGCGATTTGAAGCCGCAGAACATCATGGTAGACGGCGAGGGCCGCGTGCTCGTGATGGACTTCGGATTGGCGCAATCGATTGAAACCGGCACTGGCAAAGGAGTGTTGCAAGGCACGCCGTTGTACATGTCGCCCGAACAGGCGAATCGCGAAGAGGTGGACGCGCGCTCCGATCTGTTTGCCGTGGGCATCATCTTCTACCAGTTGTTGCTCGGCGAGTTGCCCTTCGATGGCCCGACGCTGGAGAAGAAACTGCAGAGCCGCATCACGGATGCCGCGCCCGTCCCTATTGAAAAAGACCCGGCGATCCCCAAGCCGCTGAGCGACATGATTGGGAAATGTCTGGCGAAGAAGCGCGAGGAGCGCTATCAGAGCGCCGCCGAACTCGTCTACGACCTTCAGGTCTGGTTGGGCATCATCGTCCCTTCGAACACGAAACTGTGGAAGCGCGTGACGCTGGCCTCCGCCGTACTCGTGCTGGCCGCCACGGGCATCACGGTAACTACCATCATGCGCCGTCCGACGGCCGCGCCAAAGCCGGTGACCATGCTGGTGGCGGATTTCACCAATCAAACCGGCGAGGCGGTGTTGGATGGAACGCTGGAGCCGCTCATTGGCGTCGCCATGGAAGGCGCGTCTTTCATCAACAACTACAACCGCGAAACGGCGCGCACTACGGCGCGGCAAATCCAGGCCGGGGCAAAGGTTCTGGATGAGAATCTGGCCCGATTGGTGGCACAACGAGAAGGGCTGAACGTGGTTCTTGCCGGCGTGATTTCCAGGAGCGGCACAGACTATGCGCTTTCGGCGAAGGCCGTGGATGCGGTCACCGGAAAGAGTGTTTCCGAGTCATTGGTCAAGGCGCCGAACAAGGAGAAACTGCTCTCGTCCATTTCCAAGCTGACGCAGCCTATCCGCAAGTCGCTGGGCGATCGCATGACTTCTTCGAGCAAAGCCGAGGAGGGCGAGACCTTCACAGCCGCATCGTTGGAAGCCGCGCAGAGCTACTCGCTGGGACAGCAGGCGCAGCTGTCGGGCGATAACGATGAAGCGCTGCGGCTTTATCGGAAAGCGCTGTCACTGGATCCTAAGATCGGCCGCGCCTACTCCGGCATGGGCGTGATCTATCGCAATCTGCGCCAGCGCGACGAAGCCGAGGCGAGCCTCAAAACCGCCATCTCGATGATCGGACAGATGAGCCAGCGCGAACGGTATCGCACGCGCGGGGCGTACTATGTCACCATCGGCAACTACGAAAAGGCCGCCGATGAGTTCAAGACGCTCGTGAAACAATTTCCGGCGGACAACGTAGGGTATGCGAACCTGGCGATCTGCTACCTCTATCTGCGCAATCTTCCCGGCGCGATTGAGGAAGGGCGGAAAGCGGTGGATATCTATCCGAAGAATTTCCGGCAGCGCAACAATCTCGCATCGTACCTGCTGTATGCGGGGAAGTTCGACCAGGCAACGCGCGAAGCGGACGAAGTTCTGAAATTGAATCCGCGCATAGAACGCGCCTATGTAGCCAAGGCTCTGGCGGCGTTGGCGGAAGGCAAGCCAGAACTGGCGTCCGCGGCCTATGAGAAGGCGGGTGCCATCAACGCGCGCGGAGCGTCCTACCGTTCGCTGGGACTTGCGGACATGGCGATGGTTGAGGGACGCAATGCGGATGCGGTGGAGTTGCTGCAGGCGGGAATCAAAGCGGACCTCGCTGCGAAACAGAAAGAGTGGGCGGCGGAGAAGCAGGCTGCGCTGGCGCAGGCGCTGCTGCTTTCGGGAAAACGGCCCGCGGCCATCGCCGCCGCGGGAGATGTGTTGAAGGCGATCAAGGACGAGGGGATCCTGTTCCTTGCCGCGCAGGTGCTGGTGGACGCGGGCCAGGAGGCGCAGGCACGAGCCGTGGCGCAAACGTTGTCGAAACGCCTGGAGAACGAACCGCAGGCTTACGGAAAACTGATCGAGGGGGAATTGGCGTTGAAGAAAGGCGAGGCGCGGGACGCCATCAAACTGATTCAAGAATCGCAAAAACTTCGCGATACCTGGATCAGCCGGTTCCATTTGGGCCGCGCCTATTTAGCCGCCGAGGCGTATACGGAAGCGGATTCGGAATTCGATGCGTGTCTGCGGCGTCGCGGAGAAGCGACATCCTTGGTCGTCGACTTGCTGCCGACGTATTCCTATTTCCCACCGGTTCACTACTACATCGGACGAGTGCAACAGGCGCTGGGGAGTCCGAACGCGACGCAATCGTATAAGACGTTTCTGGGGATGCGAGCGAAGGCAGGGACGAGTGATCCTCAGGTTGCCGACGCCAGGAAGCGCGCCGGACTCTAGCTCTCGTTTTCAAACAATGTTCGGAGAAGTCCAGATTGCCGGACAATGCTCATCAAGGTACCCTCGGCGAACGGGATCGTGAAGTGGGACCGGAATCGTAATCGTCGTTTCCGGCAAACGCTTCTGCATGATGCGGTGGCTACCTTGCTGCCGAACCGCGACGAATCCATTTCGATTGAGTATGCGGCATATCTCCAAACCCGACAGGACTCGCAGCCTACCCAACCGGCACCTCAACCTGGGTCACGAACAGCTCGCTGCGAGAACGTCTAGCGACTTCGGATGGCTCAGCCGTTTGGAAGAACAGCGTGAGAGCCTCGATGAGGTTGGCGCGAGCGTTCTCAATCGAATCGCCTTCGCTTGCGATGTCGAGTTCGGGGCAGAATGCTACAAAGCCGTCGTCTTCGCGCTCGATGATCGCAGTAAGGCGCTGGGAAGGCTTCATAAAACGAGTCTACAATAACATCGCGAGGTGTCGCACGGTGACGACGGTGATGTCGTCGTTCTGCCCCCATGCTTTCGCGGTTTCGGCGATCTCCTGTGCGGACCTGCCGCTGATCTCGCGCGTGCGGTCGAAGCCGAAAAGTTCGCCATGCGCATTCGCCGCCTCCACGACGCCGTCACTTTGCATCGTCACCATTTCGCCGGGTGCTACCGCAACCTCCGTGGATTCGTAAGCCATATCGGCGAGGATGCCCAGCGGCAGGCCTCCCGGCGAGAACAATTCCACGCCGTTGCGATACGGCGAGAGATGTCCGGCGTTGGCGAACGTGAGCGTACCATCGGCGTGGAACAACGCGCAGAGGCAGGTGACGAAGCCGCCGGCATTCGATCGCAGTACAACATGATTCAGTCTCTGCAATACCTCGGCGGGGCCGGTGGCATCTTCATTGCGCAGCGCGCCGACCATGGTCGAGGCCATCATGGCGGCCTTCAATCCTTTCCCGCTCACGTCGCCGACCACGATCAACTGGCCCGCCGGAGTGCGGCGGCAGAAGTAGAAATCGCCTCCGACTTCTTTGGCGGGAAAATAGGCAACCTCCACCGCGAGCCACGGTTCGACGTCGAGCGTCGCCGGGACCAGCAGCCGCTGCATCTCCTGCGCGGCCTTCATTTCGCTTTGCAACTCCGCGCGTTCCTCCGAGATTCTCCTCTGCCGCCGCGCGAGGATCACGAACATGGCAAAGACGGCGGGCGTCGTCGAAATCGCCTGGAAGTTCCTGGCCGGAGCCATGAACGATGCCGGAACCGACGGCAGTTGCGCGCAAAACACCAGCAATGTTCCCGACATCCACAGGATGGTGAAAGCGCACAGAAGGCGGAGTTCCTTGGGCACGCGCCAGTAGGGCCAAAAGGCGGCAGCGGCGGCGGTGGCTGTTGCGGCCATCAGAAGAACCCTTATCTCGCGCACGGGCGGTTCAAACCAGGTCCACCACACGACGAGTTGCGAGAGGGGCAGGCTGCCAAAGAGGGAAGCGAGAACTGCAACGGAATACAAGGCGTTCACAAGATGCACCATGAGCCGGTAAGCCACTGGAACGCGGCGGTCTGCAATCACAAAGCAGAACCAGACTTGGCCCACACGCACTGCAACGCCGGCGGCGCCAAACACCAGAGTGCAGAACCAATCCGGATAGGGAACTAGCAGCACTTGCGCCAACTCGTTCAGGCGCAGCATGCCGAGCGACAAACAATTCACGCCGAGCCAGAACAAATCGCGCCTGGATCGGTCCGTCCCGGAAAGAATGAGGAGAAAAAGCCCCGCGGCACCCAGGAGGCCGCTCAGCAAATAAGCATAGAATCGATTGGCGATCGCGTCGGCGGACGTCCGCAGCGCTTCGTTGTCCAGTGTTCTCGCTGTGCCCGCCTGAATAAATACGGACTTTCTTCCGTCACCAGGTGCTGGCCGGCCTCTCTCCACAACCCGCAACGCGACAATGATGTTGTCACGTCCGGCCAGTTTTTCAGGTACCAGACGGTGCTGCGCAATGTCCATCGAGAAGCGCCCCGTGCGGATGTCACCGAAGGAACCGGCGGATTCTCCATCGAGGAACATCTCCCATGCGGCCTCGGCCTGGACTTGAACGGAAACCGGCCCGGTGCGCACAAGGGGACGGAGATCGAGACGGCAGCGAACCCAAAGATAGGGGCTGGTGGCGAGGCGTTCGAGATCGGGCCGCGCCGGGCTCCAATCGCGGTCGTCGAAATTCTTCTGTGCCCATACGGCGTCGTCGCCTTCCTTGTAGACGCATCCGGTGGCGGTCACGGTGAGCACGCTTTGCGCGAGCGCCGGCAGCGACAGGCACAGCAAGCAGAGAAGCCGCATCATGCCAGTCTCCGGATGGTCAGCACCGTGATGTCGTCTTCCTGTCCGAAGTTCTGCGCGGTCCTGGCGATTTCCGCGGCGGGCTTTGTCGTGAGCGCCGCGGTTTTTTCGAAGCCGAAGAGTTCGCCCTTTGCGTTGGTTGCCTCCGCTACGCCGTCGCTGAGCAGCGTCACCGTTTCGCCGGGATTGATTTGGTAGCGGGCGGTTTCATATTGCGCATCCGGAAGCACTCCCAACGGCAAACCGTTTTCCGCTTCCAGCGCCGCGCCTCCGCGATAGGGCGAAAGATGTCCGGCGTTGGCGAACTCCAGCGTGCCATCGGCGTGGAACAACGCGCAGATACAAGTGACGAATCCGGGCGCGCCGGAACTCAGCACGACTTTGTTGATCAGGGCGAGCACTTGCGCCGGGTCGGAAGAGTGTTCGGTACGCAAAGCGCCAATGGCAGTGGACGCCATCATCGCGGCTTTGAGTCCCTTTCCGCTGACGTCGCCGAGCACGATCAACTGGCCCGCGGGAGTACGGCTGCAATAGTAGAAATCGCCTCCGACTTCCTTGGCGGGAATGTATGCGACGTCCATCGCGAGCCACGGTTCCACGTCGAGCTTAGCCGGGACAAGCAGGCGCTGCATCTCCTGCGCGGCATACATCTCGCTTTGCAACTCCGCGCGCTCCAACGAGATTCGCCGCTGCCTCCGCGCGAGGACTACGAACATGGCAATGATCGCGGGCGTCGTCGAGATCGCCTGATAGTTTCTGGCAGACGCAACAAGAGCGGCGGGAACGGATTTCAATTGCGAAAGATAGTTGATGGAGAGTCCGGACATCCACAGAAGGCCCAGCCCGCAGATGAGGCGGAGTTCCCTGGGCACGCGCCACAAGGGCCAAAAAGCGGCTACGGGAGCGGTGACGCTCGCCAGCAGGATCAGAACCTTTATCGTGCGCGCATCCACGTCAAGCCAACTCCACCAGACGACGAACTGCGAAACCGTCACGCTGCCAAACAAGGAAGCCAACGCCGGAACTGACAACATGATCACCCGCAGAGCGAACACGAGCCGGAAGGCCACCCCAACCGGGCGGGCGGCGATCGCGAAGAAAAACCAGATATAACTGAGGTTCCCTGCGACGTTCCCGGCAAGAAACAGGACCGTGGACAACCAATCCGGATAGGACAGGTGAAGGGCCTGCGCCAATTCGTTGGCTCGAAGCATCAAGACGGAGAAGCAACTCAAGCTGAGCCATAAGAGTTCGCGGCGGGCGCGGTCAACGCCGGAAAGAATGAGAAGAAAAAGACCGCCTACGCCGATGATCCCGCTGAAGAGGTAGGAGTAGAATCGATTCCCGATCGCGGCTACGGACAATCGGAGCACTCCGCTGTCCAACGGTTCCGCCGCGCCCGCACGTAGGGGCATGGCCATTTTTTCGCCGCTCGCAGCCGGACGGCCCCTTTCCACAACGCGCAGGGCAACGAGAATGTGGTTGCGATCCGCCACGCTTTGTGGCACAGGCCTGCGCTGCACGATGTCCATAGTGAAGCGCCCGCTGCCGATATCGCCGAACGTGCCGGCGGGTTCTCCCTCGATGAACATTTCCCACGCTGCCTCGGCCTGGAACTGCACAGAAAACGGACCGGTTCGCGCAAGGGGACGGAGGTCGAGGCGGCAGCGCATCCAGAGGTAGGGGCTGGTGGCGAGCCGGTTCAGATCCGGGCGCGTTGGGCTCCAATCGCGATCGTCGAAATCGGGCCGCGCCCACGCAGGGTCGTCGCCTTCTTTGAAGACGCAGCTAGTGGGCGCAACGGTGAGCACGCTTTGCGCGGCCAAGGGAATCGCCAGCAGCAAGAGAGTGCTAAGCCTCATTGGCCCCCGCGCATGGATGCGATAGCATGGAAAGTGTTATGGGCACGAAGACGATGATGACCGTCGAACAGTTCGCGCAGATGCACACTGCGGAGACCGAGGACTTCGAACTGGTGGAAGGAGAGTTGATTCCTTTGTCTAGCGGAACCCCGAGACACAACATCATATGCGACCTGATGGGGCATCTGCTGTGGAGCTATTTCAGGAGCAATCCGGTGGGGAAGGCCGTTGCCGAAAACGACTGCCAGGTCGCGCCTGAAACGGTCCGCCGCCCGGATCTTTCGATCTTCCTTGGGAAGCGCATGCAACAGATCGATCTGGACACGATCCCATCTCCCTTCGCGCCCGACATTGCCGTCGAGGTGTTGTCGCCATCGGAAAGCGCCGTCGACGTACGGCGCAAAGTGCGCGAGTACCTGCTTGCGGGCACCCAGGAGGTGTGGCTGTTGGACCATACCAATGGCGAAGTCCTGGTGCACACAAGCGCGGGGATTCGCGTTCTGCAAGGGCCGGAGTTTTTGGAATCTCCGCTTCTGCCCGGCTTCAAAGCCGGGGTGGCTGATCTGGTAACGAATTTCTAAGCTTACGCTCGACCGGAGCGGGGACATTCGTTACAGTATCTCGCATTAGAACTCGATCAGACCATGGGATCGCAAACGCTGCGACGCCAAGGTCCCCACACGGCAATCGTAACTCCAGGCGTCTGGATGTTCACAAAGAACGTGCTGCCGTCGAGTGAGAAAACGCCGCCGGCAAATTCACTGGCATTGGCAATGTTGCGCAGGAAAGGATACACCTCTCCGTCGGGCGTGACGCCGACAACGGAGTTGCCTCCCGCGCCGTCTTCGCAGACGAAGAGGTCGCCCCATGGAGAAACCGTCATGTTGTCGCCGTTTTCAAAGATGGCAAGGTTGTTGGGTTCGATAAACAATTCAAGCCTTCCCGGGTAGCGCCGCTCCAAGGGCTGACCTTCAAATGGGCTGGGGACATAACGGAAGATCTGGCCGCCGCGAGCAGGCCCACCGTCGGTGCAGACAAAATAGATGAACTCAGGAGTGGCCCACATGCCCTCGCCTCGCGAGAACAACGCCGCGCCTTTGGCGAACCCCTGCGCCCGCAGATTATCCCCCGGCGACTCGACCTCTTCCAGAGTGACCCACTCCACGTCGAGCACGGTGTTAACGGCGAGCGCGCGAGTGGTGTAGTTTCTGGTGTCGTAACCCGCGCGCCCGCGAATGGCAAGGGCCTGCAGGACGCCACCCTCGGCGAGCGCGCCTTTCTTGTTGGGCAGAAAGCGATAGAAGAGACTGTCGCCACGGTCCTCGGTTTCATAGACAATGCCGCTGCGTTCGTGAACGGCAACAGCTTCGTGGTTGAAGCGTCCCATGCCGATTAGCGGAACGGGATCAGCCAGTTCGACGCGGCTGGAAACGGGCACTTCGAAACAGTAACCGTGATCCTTCTCGAAGAAGCCGGTAGCGCGCTGCGCGCTCTCTTCACAGGAGACCCATGTGCCCCACGGAGTGACTCCGCCGGAACAGTTGCGCATGGTTCCGGTGAGGCTCAACCATTGCTTCTGTAGCCTGTGGCTCTTCGTGTCGTAGATGAAATTCGTAGTACCGCCCAAGGCCGGTGAAACGCCATTGCCACCGTCGTAAATCTTGCTTTTCGGAAGGTTATCATACAGGCCGCGATTCCCCAGATAAGGACCCGCGGTGACCGCGCCGTTGCTCATTTCGTGATTGCGGACAATGAGGGCGGTTCCATCGGGACCGGCGAAAGCTCCCATGCTGTCATGATTCGAAGGGAGGCGGAACCCGTCGTCCATGAAGTCTCCGCTGGTAGAGAACATGTCGTATTGAAAGCCGCGCGGCAATTCGATAATGCCCAGCGGCTCGCGCTGCAGTTCCCCATAACCGGCTTGAGGATTGGGGCACGTGGTTTGGCTGTACGCTGTCTTCAGTCCCCCAAAACCGGCGCTTATCGCCGCGCCGCTGGATAACAGAAACGATCTACGGGAACTCATCCGTTCCTCCTTTAGCGTTAGATTCTGAACCACCGCCGCCTCAAAGTCAACCCTCGCAGCTGGGAAATTCCGAAAGCACGGTATTGCCGCGATAGCCCAACGTATCGACTAAGCCGATCTTCGAGGTGAAGAATCCGTCGGCGGTCATGCCTTTGAAGGCCTTGAAGAAACGTACTTCGATTTGCGACGCGGGCTTCGTCGAACGATCGGCCATTGCGCACAGCGGCGTTAGCAGTTCGATCTTGTTTGGTTCTTGCAGCTCTCGAAACGGCTTCGCATACTTCGACTGCGACTGTGCATCCAACCATGTCAGGCCCTCGCGGAACAGCTTCTTCCACTGCGCGCTGCCGTTGACGACCATGTCGATGTAGTAGGGCACGGCGGCGGCGATGGCGCCGGGGATGATGGCCTCGGCAAGCCGCCGCACCGTTTCGAACTCGTCGTCTTTGAAGAAAGACGGCTTTGCATTTTCGACCGCAAGTGCCTGTGGCGGCGCGGCATGCTCATGCTGCTGTTGCCCGTACAATTCATCGGATGAAAATGGAAAGGCGCACGTCGTACCGATGGCCCCGATAATTTTGAGAGTGTCGCGGCGTTCCGCCATTAGAGTTCTCCCTTCTTCAAACCGTTGGCGATGTAATCGGCCGTGCGCGCGGCCAGCGCCATCATGGTGTGCGTGGGATTCTTTTCCGACGCCGACGGAAACACGCTGCCGTCCACTACGAACAGATTCTTCACGTCGTGCGACTGGCACCACTGATTGAGAATACTGGTCTTCGGATCGGCTCCCATTCGGCAGCCGCCAAGTTCGTGATTCGTGCGCGGCTCCTCACCGACGGCGTGGATCTCCGCGCCCGCCGCGAGAAGAATCTCCTTCGACCATTCGTTCATGGCGCGGAAGATCTTCATGTCGTTCTCGCTCCATGTCACGGTGCGGCGCGCCAGCGGAAGACCGTAAGCGTCCTTTGCCAGCGGGTCGAGCGACAGAAAAGTCTTCGCATGCGGCAGCATCTCGCCGTAGGGAGAAAACGTGAGGAACGCGGGATAGCGCTCAACCACCGAATCCTTGTATGCTTTGCCGAAGCCCGGCAGATCGCGAGCCCAACCCACCGCGCGGCGGTTCTGATAGTTGAACTGCATGGCGAAGCTACGCGCGTAATCGCGTTTCCTGTTGTGCATGAAGGAAGGCACGTAGGCGTGGTCGAGAAAGCCCTCATCATTCAACGCGGGCTTGCCTTTGAGTTCGTTGAGAAAACACTGCACGCCGCCCGTGAAATGCGGAATGAAATGTTTGCCCAGTTGGCCGCTCGAATTGGCCAAGCCGTCCGGATACAATCTCGACTTCGACATCATGAGCAGCGCCACGCTTTGCACGCAGGCGCACGAAACCACGACCGTTTTGCCGAGCACCTCGCCTTCCGCCTTCGTCCCGCGATGCAGATACTTCACGCCGGTGACTCTGTTCCGGTTCGACACCATCACCTCGCGCACGATGGAATCGTGAAACACATCGAGGCGGCCGCTCTTCATGGCAGGCAAGATGTGCACGTCGGCGGAATTGTATTTCGCCACCACGTCGCAGCCCGCCATGCAGTTGCCGCAGAAGTGACAGGCCGGACGACCGGCGCGCGGACGGCTCAGCGTGGACTTGCGAACGTGAATCACCTTTACGCCCAACTTCGCCGCGCCACGCTTGACGATCAGATCGCTGCACTTCATGGGCACGGGCGGAAGGAACTCGCCGTCCGGCAAATCTTCCAGCCCGTCGCGATTGCCGCACACGCCGACTTCGCGTTCGATCTTCGTGTAGTACGGCTCGATGTCTTTGTAGTGAAAGGGCCAGTTCTCGCCCGCGCCATCGTGCGTCTTGCCTTGGAAATCGCGTTCGCTGTAACGCCACGCCACGGCATTCCACGTCATCGACTTTCCGCCGACGCCGCGCGTACGTTCGGAATCGAAGCCGGGCTTGCCCACCTTCATGGTGGGAATGTGGCGATTCGGAAAATCGAACGGCATGCCGTGCGTGTTGAAATCGGTGCGTGTGTTGATCTTCGGCCCGCCTTCGACAATGGCGACACTCGCGCCCGCCGCTGCCAGGTGCGCGGCCAGCGTACCGCCCGAAGGTCCGGAGCCGACAATGACCACATCGTAAGTCTTGATTGCCATCGCAAGAATTATATCGGGATGCGCGTGCGCGTGGTGATAAAATAAATAATGGGTCTGAACGCGCATGAGTTCAACGCTCGATTCTGGGCGCTGATCGGCGCAACCTTCCTGGGATTCCTGGGCATTGGAACCGTCCTCCCCGCCCTGGCGCCGCACGTCCGCCACGATCTGGGCGGCACCGACTTCACGGTAGGCCTTGTGATCGGGACGTTCTCTTTCTTTGCGCTGGGGAGCCGTTTGTTCGCCGGTCCGCTGGCCGACAGGCGTGGACGCAAGACCGCGTTTCTTACAGGACTCATCAGTTGCGCGGCGGCGGGGGGCGCGTATTTATTGCCCATTGGAATCGGCGGGGCGTTTGTGGCACGCGCGCTGCAAGGGTTTGGCGAGGCTTGTCTGTACACCGGAGCCGCGTCGTGGGCCGTGGAGATTGCAGGCCTCCATCGAAGCAGTCAGGCGTTGGGATATATCAGCACCGGTATTTGGGGAGGAATCTCGGCGGGCCCGGTGGTGGGACACTGGCTGGGCTCGTTTGAAAACGCGGCGGCGATGCAGTTGATCGCCGCGCTTGCCGGTGCGGCGTTGTTGTGGCGCATTCCGGAAGAGTATTCCCCCGAACCGCACGATCCGGCGCGAGCGTGGCTCCCGCGGCGGTTGATCCTGCCGGGGCTCGCGTTGGGCTTCGTCAATGTGCAATATCCCGTGGTGGCGGGTTTCCTCATTCTGCATCTGGCCAACTACGGCAATTCCGGACGCGCGGCCTTCACCGCTTTTGCCGGATCCATTTTGCTTTCGCGATTTTTTCTCGGCGGTCTGCCGGATCGCATCCGGCCGTCCATCACGTTCTATATCGGAACTGCTTGCATGGGGATTGCTTTGTTGTCCATCGCCGCCGGCCCTCCCGGCGGAATGGCGATTGCGGCGACGGCGCTGCTCGGCTTTGGTTTTTCGTTTCCGTGGGCATCCATCGCATCGAAGGTTTTGAAGGAGACGCCCAACGGCGAACGCGGCTCCGCGGTGAGCCTGCTCGGCGCGTTCTGCGATCTGTTCGTCGGCGCGGGATCTTTCGCCGCCGGCGCAATCGCCAAGAATTTTGGTTACCCCGCCGCGTTCCTCATGGCGGCAAGCGCGATTTGCATTGCGGCCATTGTGGGCAGAAGCGTGTTTCGCGGTGACGAGACCGCAAGCGCGGAAGTCCGCGAGTTTGCCGCGGCTGCGAATCAGGAAACGCCGTAGGCGCGATACAATACGCTCGAAGGGTTTTCTACTTATGAATCGTCGAGCGTTTGTCACCACCGCGGCTCTTGCGCCCCTCGCACCCGCCGCTTCCCGCCTTCCAATCAAGAAGGCGGTTCTACTGAGCATGCTGCCCTCATCGCTGACCGTGGCCGACCGTTTCCAACTGGGTCGTGATTGCGGTTTTGAAGAGATTGAGTGTCCCACCACACCGGACCCAACGGCGGAGGCGGCAATCAAGAAGGCAGCGCAGGCCTCGGGGTTGCGCATCCACTCCGTCATGAACTCCGATCACTGGCGCTATCCGCTTTCCAGCAGCGATCCGGAAGTGGTAGCGAAGTGTGTTGCGGGCATGGAGACCAGCCTCCGCAATGCCAGTGAATGGGGCGCGGATACCGTTCTGCTGGTTCCCGCGGTGGTCAATGCGCAGACCAGCTACGGCGACGCCTGGACGCGTTCGCAGGAACGTATCAAACGCATGATCCCTATGGCGGAGAAACTGAAAGTGATCATCGCCGTGGAAGAAGTGTGGAACAAGTTTCTGCTTAGCCCTCTGGAATTTGCGCGCTACGTGGACGCTTTCCAATCGCCCTGGGTGCGCGCGTACTTCGATGTCGGCAACGTTGTCCTCTACGGCTATCCGCAGGATTGGATCACCACGCTCGGCAAGAGAATCGTAAAATTGCATTTCAAGGATTTCAAATTCGCCAAGCGCGTGGCCGAGTTCGTGGACTTGCGCGAAGGCGAGATCGATTGGAAGGCCATACATGCCGCGTTGGCGTCGATCGGCTACAAAGGTTCGGCCACGGTAGAGTTGCGCGGCGGCAACTCGGACTACCTGAAGGAGGTCAACCGGCGCTTTGAGTTGATCCTCGAAGGAGCCTGAGCCTGAAGCGTTTCTTCGCCGGACTCGGTGTTGGTTTGGCGGCCTGCATTCTCGCAGCCCTCGCCGTCAGGGTTCCGTTTTGGAGCGAGCGCGCGCCGCGCGTGAGGGATGGCTCGACGTTGGTTCTTCGTCTTTCGGGGCCCATCGCCGAGCGCGCGCCTTCGCGAATTCCTTTGCTGGAATCCGGCAGCGCATGGACCACGTTGGAGTTGTGGGAGGTGCTGCGTAAAGCGGCTAAAGACAAACGCATCGCCGCGCTGCTCTTCCTTCCGGAGCAGCCGGGCGCGGGCTGGGCAAAGCTGTCGGAGATTCGTGCCGGGATAGTGGCATTTCGCGCCGCCGGCAAACCGGTGACGGCGTATTTGCGCACGCCCTCGGCGCGCGACTACTACCTGGCAAGCGCCTCCTCGCGCATCGTGGCCGCGCACGGCGGTTACTTTAACGTGAAGGGTCTGCGCGCCGAACTGCTCTATGCGCGCGGAACGCTGGATAAACTCGGCATCGCCGCGGAATTCGAAAGTCTCGGCCGCTACAAAGATGGCGCCGACATTCTCACGCGCACGGAGATGTCCGCCACGACGCGCGAGGTCATGAACGGTTTACTCGACGCGCGTTTCGAAGAGTGGACCGGCGCAATTGCCGCCGGACGAGGCAAATCGAAAGAAGAGGTCCGGCGATTGATCGATGAAGGCCCGTTCCTCGCAGCCGACGCTGTGAAGGCCGGCCTCGCCGACGGCGTGCAGTTTGAGAGCGAAGCGAAGGCGGATCTCGCACGGCTTTTACGCCAGGACGCGCTGCGCGAAGTGGACGCCTGGAGTTACCGCCTGATTCCGGCGAAGGAATTCTTTGCGGAGAAAGACGGGCGCATTGCCTTTCTCGTGGCCGAGGGCGACATCACTTCCTCACCCCTGCCGGCGATGGGCGGCGCGCAGTTGGATCCGGAAGAGTTTGCGCGCGTGGTGAAGGAGATTCGCGAAGACAGTTCCATTCAAGCCGTCGTCCTGCGCATGAATTCACCCGGCGGCGACGCCACCGTTTCCGAACAAATGCTGCACGAGGTCAAATTGCTTGCGGCGAAGAAGCCGGTGGTGGTGTCGATGTCCGACGTTGCCGCGAGCGCCGGATATCAGATCGCATTGGGAGGGCATGTGCTTTGCGCCGATCCCGCCACCATCACTGGATCCATCGGCGTGTTCTTCGGCAAGTTGTCGCTGGCGGGCCTTTATGGAAAGGTGGGCGTGAACAAGCAGATTCTCACGCGCGGCCGGCATGCCGCCATTGATTCGGATGCAACGCCGATCTCCGTTGAGGAGCGCGTCAAACTGCGCGCCATGTTGGAGCGGTTCTATGCCGATTTCGTGACGCAGGTTGCCGCCGCGCGCGGCCGCCGCGCCGAGGAAATTGAGCCGCTGGCGCAGGGACGCATCTGGTTGGGCGCGGAAGCGAAACGAAACGGTCTTATCGATGAACTGGGCGGAATTGGCCGCGCGATGGAACTGGCCGCCGCGCGCGCAAAACTCAGCGCATATCAAGTGGTGGTATATCCGAAACCGGGCGCGGTGGAAGCGGTGCGCGAGCGGATGCGGTTTCTGCGGTGGGCGGCTTCCCTGCCCCTAAAAAGCGAAACGGCTCCAGGATTCTGGAGCCGCTTGCCATTCGAAGTGTCCGTCGATTAATCGGCGAAGGCGTGAGCCGAGCTGATGCCGTTGGCTTGCAGCACGACGCTCATCTTTTCCAGAGCCGACTTGTGAATCTGCGAGACGCGGCTTTCATTGATGCCGAGCATGCCGCCGATTTCCTTCATCGTCAGTTCGTTCGTGTAATAAAGGAGAACCACTTTCTGATAACGCTCCGGCAGCGTCTTCATGGCATCGGCCAGAACGCTGCGCAGTTGTTCATGCACGCAGATGCGATCGGGCTGCGTTTCGGGGCTGGATGGAAAATCGGGCGCGGGCAGGTCTTCCTGATCTTTGACGCGCGTGCTGGCGGAAACCAGGCCGACATTGCGTAGATCGAGGACCATCTGACGCCATTTCTCCACGTCCACGCCGAGTTTCTCGGCCACTTCGGCCTCGGTCGGATTGCGGTGCAGCGTGGCGGCCAGATCGCGCGTGACGGATTCCACTTGCTTATGGCGGCGGCGCAGATCGCGCGAAGCCCAATCGAGCTGGCGCAGGCTGTCCAGGATCGCGCCCTTGATGCGATGTTTCGCGTAGCTGGAGAAGACGACTTTCTTATCGGGGTTGTATTTGGTGGCGGCGTCAAACAAGCCCAGGATGCCGGCGTGAACCAGGTCGTCGAGATCGACGTGTACAGGCAGGTTCTCGTGCACGCGCAGGGCAATCGCTTTTACCAGCGGAAGATGTTCCAGGACCACGGCGTCGCGGCGGCTGTTGGCGTCCAGTTCATGGGTCTCTTGCATCTCCATCAGCAACGGCATGGACTCTTCGACCGTGCTCATTATGATGTCTTCGTTATGAATTTCCGCGGGCGCAGCTTCCACGAACGTTGACATCGTTCGCACCGCCGGCATATGGAGGGCGGTCTTCTTGCGGTTGGCGGCTGTGCGCATCCCCCCTTTTGCGTGTATGCGTCCCCCCGCGTTTTTGGCGGCCTTGAGTGTCTTCTTCATTTTGTTTGTTCTCCTCGTCGCGGCCTCTCTAGCGAGGGCCACTGCTCCTGTTGTGTTTTGCATTGGTTTGTTCTTCCTGCGAACTGATACCTGAAAATGCAAACGCCGGACCAACCACGAGCAGCGCACTACCGCCGCAACGGAAAAGCTGGATGAGGTGCGGCGCTTAAGCGCCACATCCGCATTCACTTACATCCGTCGAAAAAAATGTTTGCGAATCCTTTCGTGCATACTCATTCACCACTCACGCCCGGACGCCTTCGAATCACATCGAAACATCGTGTTTCAAAATATGTTCCATCCTGAAACAACGAATCCCGAACTGGAACGCGACTTCGTCACGTGTGAGTTGTCCTGCTAAAGCTTATCGGTGAAAGAGCGCTTCTGCCTATCAGGTTTTGCCTAGCGGAACGCTGAAAAACACTGAGTCTTCGTACTTAGTTCCATCTACCCAAAACGAGGAAGTAGTGCCCGCATAAGGGGGGGTACGAAACTCATGAGGAGGGGTTGTTGTCATCACGCTTTCGTCTAAGCACTTCAATGCCCACCTTGATGGCGAGCGCAGCAAGGAACAGCAGGACCGCGGCGCGCAGCGGGTTTTTGAGCGTAAAGACGGCAGCGATGGCAAGCAGCGCGAGTAGTACTAAAGGTAGAGCAGGGCCGCGCGCGGGAGTTTGCATCAAGTGATAGTTAGCACAACGCCGCCCGCGCTTGCCTTGAAGTTGGTCGCAGGAATGAGGGGAACTCAGGGGGAGATGGGTGGAGGATAGGCGCACAACCTTCGACAAACTCATGGCCGTAGGATGGTACATTGAAGACAATGGACGCTCCGCCCGCGGGCGGTTTCGTGCTTGCCATAGATCACGACCGTTTCTTCAAGGAACTGATCACGACGTTTTTCGTGGAGTTTCTGGAGTTATTTTTTCCGAAGCTTGCCGCGTCGCTTGATCGCGGCTCCATCGAGTTCCTCTCCCAGGAGCATTTCACCAACCTGTTTGAGGGCGATGAATACCATGCCGACATTGTTGCGAAAGCGCGTTTCCAGGGTAGCGACGCGTTTTTCCTCATTCACGTAGAACATCAAAGCACCGCACCGGCCAACTTCCCACGCCGCTTCTTCCGCTATTTTTCAGCACTGACCGAGAAGCGAGGTTTGCCCGTCTATCCCATCGTGATTTATTCGCACGACCAACCGACGAAGGCGCAGCCAAACTCCTACCGGCTCGATTTTCCCGATGGCGAAGTGTTGCGATTCACTTATCGCGTCGTTCAGTTGAACCGGCTCTCCTGGCGAAGGTTTGTAAACTCGCCTAACCCGGTGGCCAGTGCGCTTATGGCTAAAATGAAGATAGCGGACCGGGACCGGCCCCGAG
>JACPVQ010000061.1 GCA_016191645.1 Candidatus Solibacter usitatus | reverse complement strand
GTGGAACGGCTGATCTCCGGAGTGCCGAAGCGAACCTGGTTGAAGGTGTTATACGCCTCCGCGCGCAGTTGGACAGTGTGCCCTTCCTTGTACGGCATACGGATGCGCTTCGCCAGACCAATATTCCAATTCGAGAGGCCGTCCCCGCGGACGGTATTGCGGCTTCCCGATTGACCTGGAAGCGTAAAGGTCCACTCGGCAAGGGTCGCCGTTGGATTTGACCAGATATTCGGCCCGCCGCGGCCCGAAACCGCCGGCGCGTTCCTGGTCAAGGTTGAAACGGTTGTTGCTCCAATGGGAGTGCCGAAGCCAGTGATGTTCCAGTTGGTTGGCCAGTTTCTTGCGTTCCCCGCCGAATAGGGCAGTTCCGTGGATTGGGTCCAAACGCCGGATATTTGCCACCCGCCGAAAACGTAGTCCAGCGGCCGGTTCATGCTGCCAAAGAACTTCTTGTTTTGGCCAAACGGCAGTTCGTACACCCACCACGTGCTCCAGATGTGACGTTGATCGTAGTCGGAAACGCCGCGGCGCTGCGAAGGATCCCAGGAGTTCACCAGGAACCCGGAAAACGATCCGCCGTTCTCGGCCGCCGAGGCCAGATCCGACGACTTGGACAACGTGTAGTTAAAGTCCATCGTCAAACCTTGCGAGAAGCGCTTGCGCAGCGTCCATTGCATGGAATGATAATTGCCGCCGGCGATGGAACTCCACGCCGAAAGCGCGGAGAATTGCGGATTCATCATCATGTTGGGTGTCTTGCCGCAGGCGGGATCGCAGAACTGATCGAGGTCAGCCAAAGCGGAAGACCAATCATTGGGGTAGGAACGGAATGCGTTGTAAACCACTTGCGTTGCGGAAAGGCTGCTGGTCTTCAAGTTTCCGAAGAGGTTCTCCCAGAAAGGAACCGCCTGCACTTGCGCCGTTGGAACTCTGGCGTTCACCTGGCGCGCCAGAACAGTCGCCGCTTCAAAGTAGCTCTGCTTGCTCTGTGAGTCGGTCATATTGGTAGGCATCGCCAAATCCCGGTTCATTAATGAACGTCTCGATAAACGTCCTACGTAAGCGCCCTGCACAAACCAGCCATTGCCGAACTCGCGTCCCATGGAGAAGTTCAGATTCATCGTATAGGGAGGCTTCAACTTGTCGTCGATTGTGTTTGTAATGGCGAAGCTACCCGTTCCGGAGGCGGGAAATTGGACAGGGAACCCGCCGGGAGGGGCAGCCCTGAGCAGCTGATTGGGGACGCTGTAGATGCCCGTGAATCGCGGCGCGGTCGCCGTGGTCAACTGACCGGAAGGGTTGACAAGCGTGGTGGCAAATCCGAACGCGGTGAGATCGAATGTGCGGGCCAGCGGCTGGCCAATCAAGTCGTAGTACATCCCGAACCCGGCGCGGATGGAACTCTTCCCAGCCCCGCCAAACAACAGCCTGCTGAGCGCCGAGCCGCCCTGAGGCGAATAGGCCAGGGAGAGCCGCGGGGCGAAGTTTTTCTTATGGTAGGGGTAGATGGGACGCGCGTTGGGATCAGTCACGGCCAGGAACTTGATGAGGCCCGCATCCATCTGGCTCTTTCCTTGATCCATCAGCGCGCCACGCGTATTGAACCAATCGCCTAACGGAATATTGGTGGATACCTGAACGCCGTCGGCTTCATGAATCGGCGGCATCAGGGACCATCGCAGGCCGTAGGTCACCGTGAGTGAGCGCTTGACGCGCCACGTATCCTGCGCGTAGAGCTCGTATTCTTCGTTCTTGAAATTGCGGGAGATGGGCGCGCCCACCGGAAGTACCGAGCCGTCAATTTTGTAGTTGTATCGCGCCGTTCCCTGGGTCACAATGCCCAACAGAGCGGCCATCGTATCGCCATAGGCCGTGCGGTCGGAGGAGGCGAGATTGGAAGGCTGCAAGTCCGCACCTGTGCCGCGCAGCCAGCTCACGTTCGTGGTTGCGGAATTGAATGACCGCCCGTAGTTTCTCGACCGGTTGGAGATGAATCGCAACACCGTTCCAAACTGAACGGCGTGCGAACCTTTCGTCCAACTCATGTCCTCGCTAAATTGGTGCAGTGGAATCTGCCGCGAAATACCCGTGGTCAACGCATTGCGATCGGCGAGGTTGCGGAAGGAAACCGCGGAAGCGTTTTGGATGCCCGTGCTCTCACGGGATAGCCGTGTAAATCCGTAGCGGAAGGTACTGACAAGATTGGGAGTAACCACGAAGTTGTACCCCATGGCGATCCCTTTCGAGTTGACCAATCCGACGCTGGCAGCCGGGTCCCCCGGAAACTGAGGGGCGCCGGGAGCGTTGTCATTCTGAAGCTGTCCGCGAAAGAAGAAGTTCTGCCGGCTGTCAATCTGATAGTCCATGCGCGAGACATAAGTAGTGAAGTGCGAAGCGATGGGCGCGGTGAACCGGTAGCCCTGGAAATTCAGCCCGTCGCCAAGCGAGGTGTCGTTAGGAGTAGGGTAGCTCTGGAAAATAGCGAGGACCGCCTGATTCACTCCAATTCCGGCCGGATCGATGCGTGTGCGGATGTCTTGCGCGTTCAAGGTCTCCACTGCTCCTGCGGAAGTCCGGTAGCTCACGGTCCCCTGTCTCAGATTAAGCGAGGGAACGACGCGGGAAACATTCGCCGCACTGCGGTTCTGGCGCTGTTCCCAATTGCCGAATAGAAAGATCTTGTTTTTCTTGATGGGACCGCCCAGGGAACCCCCCGGAATGTTAATGAGAAGCTTTGGAATCTTTACGCCGGACGTGTTGAGGAAAAAGTCGTTGGCCGCCGTGGCGGTGTTGCGGTGATACCAATAGGCGGAGCCGTGCAGGTCGTTGGAACCGCTCTTGGTCACCAGGCTGACTTGAGCGCCCGACGATCTTCCCTGATCGGCATTGGCGTTGGATGTCGTGGTGCGGAACTCCTGCGTGGAATCCAGCGTGACGCGGAGCACGCTGGTAAAGGCGCTTCTCTCCATCTGGTCATTCACATCGACACCATCCAAGGTGACGTTACCCTGATCGGCCTTTCCGCCATTGACGTTGCCGAACTCGTTGACGCCCGGCTGCAATGCCAGCAGCCCCGCGACGTTGCGCGCGAAGGAAGGCAATTCCAGAATCGGCTTGCTGCCGATGGCGTTTCCGATGGAGGAGTCGGTTGTATTGATCTGCGCGGCCTCTGCTGAAACGGAAATCGTTTCCGCCAGCGAGCCGACCTTCTCGAATGTGACATTCACCGTGGCCGGCGTGTTCACACGCAACTCCAGTGCGTTGTACACCATCTCCGCAAAGCCCGAAGCCTTCGCCGTCAACTTGTGCGTTCCCGGCTGCACCTGCGGAAATATGTACCGTCCCGCGGTATCCGACTTGGTCTCGCGCCGCTGCCCTCGCTCCGTACTTTCCAGAATCAACACTGTGTTTGGAACCACTGCTCCGCTCGGGTCGGTTACAGTGCCGCTAATCTGCGTGAGCTGTTGGCCGGCAACAGGCCAAACCAAAACCAGCAGCAGGCAGAAAGTCAGTGATATTTTGCTGAGACGCATTGGAGTTCCCCTTCCCACTCGTTACACAAGTAAACTTGTGATTTATCAGTTGTAACAGAGAAGTGAGAGGACGGCAAGCGGTGCCGGGGTCTACGAATCGAGGAATCCGCGCCAGACATTTCCCTTGTCGTCACGCAGAATCACTCCGTACGAGCTGTCGGACATTCCACTGATGGAGTTGCCGGTCTCGTCCCGGAAGCGGTAGCGCACAATGCCGTCCGACTGATGTTCCGCCTCGCCGCGCCAGGTATTTCCGTATTCGTCCCGCAGCCGGATGAAATCGCCGTAGCCCGAGCCGTACATCACCGCTTTTGTCTTCAGCCCTTCGAAGCGGAAGAAACCGCCGGATACGTTTAATCGCCTGCGTTTGCGAACTACCACAGGTTCATTATGAGTCCGTAGTATGCACGGGACAATAGTCCCCGTACACCCAGAGTAATTGTGAAATTTACTTAGACTGCCTAAGGCGATGAGTGCTATCGTCTCGGGATGAGAGCCGTTATTCAGCGAGTCAGCCGCGCCAGCGTGGCCGTGGGTGGCGTTGTCACTGGCGAAATCGAGCGCGGCATTCTTGTTCTCTTGGGAGTAGCCAAAGGCGATAAAGAGCCCGATGCCGATTATCTGGCGGAGAAGATCGGCGGGCTTCGCATCTTCCCGGACGCGGCCGGCAAAATGAACCTTTCTGTTACAGACGTTGGCGGCGGGTTGCTAGTGGTCTCGCAGTTCACGCTGATGGGTGATTGCCGCAAGGGACGCCGTCCGAGCTTCGATCCGGCGGCGGCTCCGGAAGATGCCATCACCTTGTACAACTACTTTGTGCAAGTAGTGAGAGAGAAGGGAATCCCGGTGGCCACAGGCGTATTTCAAGCTCATATGGATGTCGAGTTGGTGAACGATGGTCCGGTGACGTTCGTGATGGAATCACCGCAGTGAGTTCAGATCTCCCAATGAAAGCGGGAGGCAATCTCTTCGATGGGCCCGTTCGCCACTACGCGGCCTTTCTCGAAGAACACGGCGCGAGTGGCCAGTGCGCGCGCGAACGGCATGTCGTGGGTGACTACGATCTTCGCTTGCGGCAGGCTTTTCAGAAGACGGATCAATTCGCGCTCTGCGGGAGGATCGAGGAAGGTAGTGGGCTCGTCGAGCACAAGGACTTCGGGTGACATGGCAAGAACGCCCGCCAGCGCTACGCGACGCTTTTCCCCCGCGCTCAAATGATAGGGCGCGCGGCCGGCAAGGTCGGCGACACCGGTTTGGCTGAGAGCCTCGCGCGCGCGCTGTACCGCATGGTCAACGCCCAGCCCGAGATTGCGGGGGCCGAAGGCTACGTCTTCCAACACGGTGGGCATAAAGAGCTGCTCGTCGGAATCCTGAAATACCATCCCTACTTTGGCTCGAATCGCCGCGAGGTTTTGCCTGCAGACCGCCATGCCGCAGACTTGAATTGTGCCCTCGCCTTGCAGAAGTCCGTTCAAGTGCAGAACGAATGTGGTTTTCCCCGAGCCGTTTCGTCCGAGTAATGCGACGGTCTCTCCGGGGTAGAGGTGGAAGTCGATGCCATTGAGCGCCGAAGTGCCATCGCTATAGCTGTAGCGAACCTGTTGCGCGTCAATCACGGGAAGGATGTTCACAGCCGCCCTCCCAAACGAATGGCTAGCGTGGCGGCGACCGCGCACAGAGCAAACGCCCAGTCTTTCAGACGCGCGGCCGGATTCGTCAGAAGAGGGATCTGGCCGTGGAAACCGCGGGAAAGCATGGCGCGCTGAATCCCCTCGGCCCGCTCATACGACCTTGCGAACAATACCGAAAGCATGCCGGCGGCGGACGACATGCGCTCGCCGCGACTGCGCTTCGACAACGCCGAGCCGCGGCACAACGCCGCTTGACGCATGCGCCCGGCTTGCTCTACGAGAATGAACAGATAGCGATAGAGAAACTGGATCACTAGCAACAGCACGCGTGGAACCTTCAGCCATTGCGCGGCGTGCAGCAGAGCCGGCATCGGCGTGGTGGCGGCAAGCAGCAGCACCCCAAGCGCTGAAAGATAGCTTTTCGCCACAAGGCCCACCGCGAAGTCCGTCTGACCTCCGAATGCGGAGATGGCGGCGAAGGTCCCGGTGAAGGGAAGAACTACCGCTCCCCGCAACAGGAAACCGCCAATAGGCAGTGCTGAAAGCGTCATCCCAATTAAGATAAGAACGCCGAAGGCAATCATTTCCGGTGCGCGAACCGGTTTTAACGTCGCAATAGAGAGCAAGTAGACCAGAAGCGCGGTCATCTTCATCCGCGCGTCCAAGCGGTGAAAAACACTTTGACCCTGACTCCAGCGGTCGATAACCGCGTATTTCAAGCTCACGCCTTGCTGCCTCTTTTAGCGATCATTCGGCCCGCGGCCAGGCACACCAGGTAGGTCGCCAGCAGGCCTGCCAATCCAGCCAGCGCCTTCCGCAGCCACGCCGCCGAGACGAATGAGGCTTCGTAGTCCGAAAGCGGACTCTTAAAGAGATTCGACGCCCTCCCGGCGATGCCCAACGATTCGGCGAGCTTCTCCAGGCCATCCGGCAACGGGGAGGCAATCAGAATCCCGACGCAGGCGAGTAAAACAGCACCGACCCAAAGAGCGCCGTAGCCTCCTTTGCCGGCCGTTTGGCTGGTACGCACCCAACTGGGATTCAGCCTCCCCAACGCATCCAACGCCGCTACCGTAATTGCCCCTTCCATGGCCCCGCTGATGGCAAACAGGACCAGTGAGAGTAGCGCAACACCCGTTGGAATCGGGATGCCGGAAAGCAAGAGTTCCGTCATCGCCAGGCTGGCGCTGACGAACACGGAGAAAAAGCCGCCTAGCCAAATCGCCAGTTTCCGGCGGCTGCCGCCACCCCAAAGCTGAAACGGAAGATATCCGGCGAAAACGCCAGCCAGCGCCATGTTCAGAACATTAGCGCCGAGGGCCAGAACGCCGCCGTCTTGAAACAGCAGCGCCTGTACGGTCAGGATGGCCGTCATCACCAGACAAGCGGAGGCGGGACCCAGCGTCATCGCCAGCAGTGCGCCGCCAACCAAATGCCCGCTGGTCCCCACGCCTACCGGAAAATTGATCATCTGAGCCGCGAAAACGAAGGCCCCCATGACGCCCATGAGCGGGATGCGGCCTTCTTCCAACACGGCATGGGCGCGCCGCGCGCAGTACGCCACGCCGGGAACGCTGACCGCTCCCGCGGCCGCCCACACAGGCGTCGCCAGAAATCCGTCTGGTATATGCATGAGATCCGATCCGCCGTAACACGAACCTTAAAATCGTGTCACAGGCTTGCCCTTGCGCGCAAGGCCCTGTAATCTTCTTACGAATGAGCAACCTGACCCGGATTGGCGTGGCCCTCGATTCCGATCTGTTGGACAAGTTCGACCAGCACATCGCCAAGCGAGGCTATACAAATCGTTCCGAAGCTTTTCGCGACCTTATCCGCGATGAACTGGTGGAGCAAACCTGGGAGCGGCCGACCAGCAAAGTGGTGGGAACGGTCACGCTGGTATACGATCATCATGTGCGCATGCTCAACGAGAAACTGACCGAAATCCAGCACGACGCCTTTCATACCGTACTCTCCACTCTGCATGTTCACCTGGACCACGACAATTGCCTGGAGGTGCTGGTGATGCGCGGAACGGCGGAAGCGGTGCGGCGCGTGGCCGACGCACTGATCAGTACGAAAGGCGTGAAGCACGGCCGTTTGACCATCACCACCACGGGAACCGGCCTGTGATCCTGGGGACGGGAATCGATATCGCAGAGGTAGATCGCATTCGCGCCGCAATCGAACGGCATGGCCGCCGGTTTGTGGAACGCGTGTTTACGCCGCTGGAAATTGAATACGTGGAGAAGAAAGCCAACCGCTACGAACGTTATGCCGCGCGGTTCGCGGCCAAGGAGGCGGGCATGAAAGCGATTGGCACAGGCATGCGCCGCGGCGTCACCTGGCACGATTTCGAAGTGCGCAATCAGCGGGGAGGAAGACCGGCCCTGCACCTCAGCGGCGCGGCTGCCGGAATCGCCCAAACGCTTGGTGTTGCGCGCATTTCCCTCTCCCTGACCCATACCGCCTCCCAAGGCATGGCTTTTGTGGTTATGGAAGACTGAAAATCGCTTATACTTGAATGTTTGGGCAGTTGACCTCCCCCGGCGGTCCTGTGCCCGCAGACTGGTGGCAAACATGGCAGCCGCAAAGCTGGAAGTCGTAAGAACAAGGCAGGAACCGGAATCGGAGTTGCACGCCGAACTGGCCCGCAAATTCCTCTATTACATGGGTTTGATGCGGGAAGTGGAAGACCGCATTGAGCGCAAGTTATATCGGCAGGGCAAGATTGTCGGAGGCGTCTACGTGGGGCGCGGCCAGGAAGCAATTCCTGTCGGCAGCGGCTTGGCCGCCAGACCCGACGACGTGCTTTTCCCATCCCATCGGGATTTGGCGTTGTACCTCATTCGCGGCTTAACCCCGGGCCAGATCTTCGCTCAGTATATGGGCCGTATGGACGGACTTACGGCGGGCCGCGAAGGCAACATGCACATGGGCGACCTGAAGAAAGGGCTGGTATCCATCATTAGCGCGATGGCGGCCAGCATTCCCGTTGCGGCAGGAGCAGCGATGGCCTTGAAATACCAGGGCAAGGACAACATCGCGTGGGTCTACTTCGGCGACGGCGCTTCCAGCCGCGGAGACTGGCACGAGGGGATTAACTTCGCGACGGTGCAAAAACTGCCGCTGGTGCTGCTCTGCAACAACAATCAGTACGCCTATTCCACGCCGCTCAGTAAGCAGATGGCATGTGCCAATGTGGCGGATCGCGCACCTGGATACAACATGCCCGCCGAAATTGTCGATGGCAACGACGTTTTCGCCGTCCACGAAGCGGCGCAACGGGCTGCCGCGCACGCCCGCGCCGGGCTGGGTCCGTACCTGATCGAATGCAAGACATTCCGCATGACCGGACATTCGGCGCACGACCCAGCCGATTACGTTCCAAAGCGCATGTTCGAGGAATGGGCCGGAATGTGTCCTATCGCCAGGCTGGAGCAGCGCATGGAAGAAAACGGATGGGCGGCGCGCGAAGAGATTGACGAGACGCGAGCGAAGATCCGGCGCGAAGCCGATGCCGCTATCGAATGGGCGGAACAGAGTCCCTATCCCGATCCTTCAACTCTGCTCGATCGAGTCTACGAAAGCTGACATCTCATGCAAGCAACCTACGTTGAGGCGATCCGGCAAGGGATCTGGGAAGAGATGGAGCGCGACCCCAACGTGTTCCTGATCGGCGAAGACATCGGCGTTTACGGCGGCGCGTTTAAGGTAACCCAGGGAATGCTCGACCATTTCGGCGAGCGCCGCGTGGTGGACACGCCCATTGCCGAATCGGCTATTGTCGGCGCGGCCATTGGAGCAAGTTTCATGGGCCTGCGTCCGGTTGCCGAGATGCAGTTCGCCGATTTCATCTCCTGCGGATTCGATCAGATTGTCAATTTCGCGGCGAAGTGCCGCTACCGCTGGAATGCGCCGGTGCCCATTGTGGTGCGCGCGCCGTGCGGCGGCGGAATTCATGGCGGCCCCTACCATTCCCAGCAGAACGAGGCTTGGTTTACGCACACGCCGGGTCTGAAAGTCGTGCTGCCCGCAACGGCGAAAGATGCCAAGGGCCTGATCAAGTCCGCCATTCGCGACAACGATCCCGTCATCTTCTACGAGCACAAAGCGCTCTACCGTCGCATCAAAGAGGATCTGCCCGAAGGCGATTACACGGTTCCCATCGGCAAGGCGAATATCCACCGGGAAGGCAAGGATATGACCATCGTCACCTACTCGGCGATGGTGTATGTCGCCGAGGAAGTCGCACAGTTGATGGAGAAGGAAGGCGTCTCGATCGAGATTGTCGATCTGCGCACTCTGACGCCGTTGGATGAGGAAACTATTCTGACCAGCGTGAGGAAAACATCGAAGGTCATCGTGTTGCATGAGGCGAACCTGACCGGCGGTTTCGGTGGGGAGATCGCGGCGCGCATAACGGAGAAGGCGTTCGAAAGCCTGGATGGTCCGGTGTTGCGTATCGCCGCCCCCGACACTCCCGTGCCTTACAGCCCTCCGCTGGAAAAAGCGTATCTGCCCGATGCCCAGAAATTGTTGGAGAAGGTGCGCTGGCTGGCCGAGTATTGACGGTCTTATTTAATTGATAAGCAAGTGCGCGGCCGCGGGCTCCAGAGGCCTGGTCTCTTTGCTTCCACGCGTCGGGCGGGTCAGCAGTTTCCGCGGATCGAAGAGGTGTTGTGGACGGAAGATTTTCCGCGACCAGTTCGAACCTTCTTCGAATTGGATTCCCAGGAAATAACCGATTTCGCGGTAAACACAATATCGAACATGCCCCAGTAGCTGACCTTTCGGATGTCCGATTCGCAACACCGTGTTTAAGGGAATGGGCTCATCCAACTGCAGGCACGCACCGGACAAGGAGATGTCTTCCAGGTTCGCAACGGCGCGCTTGATCCGGCCTACCTTATCGGTCCACCGGATGCTTACCAAGTCCGCGCATAACATGCGAGTTTGGAAACGTCTGTCGTCCATAACCTTTTATCGACGGCACTTTCGAACGGGTGTAGGAAACGCGGCGGTAAAAATGCCCCTATGAACGGGATGAGAGATGCACTTAGAACTGCGGGCGGTTTGTGGCATGTACCCTATTCCTTTCGTCCCATTCCACCGATCAATTGAGTGAGTTTGGCGCTTCTCACCGGTCTCTGAAGCGATGTTTTGCTTGAGGACCTATCCGTGCCAAATACGATTGAGGTTTGCAACGGGCTCCTGGGAAGCAGCGTACCTCTGGAAAGAAAAACAGGGCGCGGAGTCTTCGGACTCAGCGCCCATTTTCATTTTCGGTAATATTGCTTATTTGCGGCGGCCGAGTTTACGCCAACCCGCCAGTCCGGCGCCGAAGGCAAGGACAAACTGCCAGGTGGCGGGTTCCGGGGTCGCAGTCACCGCGCCGGCGCTCTGCAGTTGCTGCGCCGAGATGGCCGCCGCCGAAGGTAGCGAGGGATTGGAACCAGCCGCGCTGCTCGAGCTGACGGCGCTGCTGGAGGAAACCGGCGCTCCGCTTGTGCCCAGCGCTCCAATGAAGGTGAGGAACGGATCTCCTGTTGCGGGCTGCATGGGAATCAGGTTGCTCTCACGCGTGAGAACGGTGCCTCCGAACAACGACGCCGTCGATTGCTCGTCGAAGGTCAGCGCGTTTCCGGTCATCAGGCTCGCCAGTGGGCCGAGTTCCAACAAACGCGACAGCGCCTCGAAATTCGCCAGACCATCCAACGCTGAAATCAATGGCCGGTCATCCCTCAGAAAATCGACGCCCGTCAGGGAGCCGGTGGCAAAGGTGGTACCGATGAGCATGGCGTTGATGGCTAGTTGACCGGCGTCGGTCTCAACATAATCCACCGGAGCGTTCAGAGCGATGGAGTACGACGCGGCCATTTCGAATTTCTGAATCACCTGTTCGCCGCCGGGCGTGCCGGCGGACGCTGCTGCACCGGCCCACAGTAATGGGGTCCCCGGCTGCGTGCGCGACGCCGCCGTCTGCTGCTGGCAATCGGCCAGCCACTCTTTCTCGCTGATATCCTCTCTGCGCGGGCGCGACGGATCGCACTTGTCGCCTTCCGATTGCGCCTGGCTCTTCTTCCTGCTTTCCTGGGCTGCACCCATGGCGGCGTGCGCTTCGATTCTTACCGGCGGCGACTTCTTCGCGTCGGAACGGTAAATAGGAGCGGCAAAAGTACTAGCCGCGATCACCAGAAGAATGAGTCCTCGTACCATATGGCCTAGTACGATTGTGCCCAAGAAAGTTTTGGTACGAAATCAATCGAAAGGTTCAATTACTTAGGAAATTCGTACTAGACGGTTGGTACTACCGGGACTTTACAGCGCCACCAGCGAGTCTGAGGAAGCTGCCATATCGTTTCTAAGCCCCAAAATCCCTGATAGGAAGCACTTCGGAATCGCGAACTCTGACCGTGGACGACAGCCCTGCTACCTTCTCTTCAAACCTTGCAATGGCATCCAGGACCTGGCTTTCAATGGCACTCGCAATCGGATTATCCGGGCGCGTTTCATGGATCAATCCGCTGGAACGCGTGCGGTACGTTTTGATGGCCGATTCCAGCGCATCGCGAACGTCGCGGTCGTTTGCACCGTCGATTCGAGTGGCAACGGTGAGCAGCGTGTCGCCCAGGAAATAGACCAGCTGGTAATTCTCCCCCGGGAATTCTTTCGTGATCTTAACGTCCGAATTCGGAACTTCGTGACCGCCGGCGGGAACGGCACTATGTCGCTCCCGCATGCGCGCCGCAAGCAGGTATTCGCAATCCAAGGGGCAGTTGATGGTGACTTCCCGCTCCGTACCGCAGCACGGAGCGCAGATCTCGCCTCTTGCTCCGGGACAAAGCCTGCGCGGTTTTCGAACCTCGCAAAGGATGCAACTCACGAGCCTATCGTATCATTGGGTGGATGCAGCGAACGAATGTGTTTCTGAAGATTGTCTTGCAACACGAAGACGAGGAACGGCCTCAAAAGCTGGCGGAAGAGATATGCCGGCGCATAGAGAAACTCTATGGAGTCCGCTCTACCGACGTATCGAGTTTGGTCACGGAACGATGGACGACGGAGGAGGGTTAGTCGATGGTGATGGTTGCTTCGTCGGAAGCCAATTCGTTCTTCAATGTCACCGTGACGCTTCCCTTTAAACCTTCCGGCATTACAAATCCGACTTCTCCTTCATCAACGTAGAGGATTTCCGCCGCGAGGCCATTCACGAAAACCTGGACCAGCGCCGGATCGTCCTTCACCAATCGCTGTCCATAGATGAAGAACGCGTTGTCCGCCACGCGGCCGACGCCGTCCTCGTTGATCCGCGGTCCTTTGTACTCCACGCGATAAATGTTTCCCGTCGCGTCGTCGGAAACGTACACCGCTCCGTCGGGCCCGGTAATCGCATGTACGGGACGGCCGGAAGTGGTCCTGCTTGCGGTATCGAGAAACCCCCAAAGGAAATCTTCCGCGGCGGTCACCGCTCCCGTTGCCGCGCGCAGGCGCACCACCTTGTAGCCCACAGGTTGAGGCCGGTTCCAGCTTCCGTGCAAGGCGACCAATGCATCATTCTTAGCCGCCACGGGGAGCATTCCTCCGGTATAAAATCCGATCCCCAACGGCGCTGAGTGCGCTTGCATTTCGAATTCGGGAGCGGCGGTTTGATCGCACCGTTCCGGCTTCGCCTGCGGCCCCCATCGATTGGGCCGTTGTTTGCCGATGCAATCCGGCCAGCCATAGTCCGCGCCTTCCTTGACGATGTTCACCTCGTCGGGAGGTTCATTCTCGCCCAATTCGTCGCCGCCGTTATCCACGCTCCACAGCTCGCCGGTTCGCGGGTGCCATGCCAATCCGACGCTGTTTCGCAGCCCCTTGCCGAATGTTGTCTGACCGCTGCCATCGGCATTAAAGCGAAGGACACTGGCTCGCCGGCTGTCGGCTTCGGCACAGAAATTGCAACTGGAACCAACGCTTGCGTAAATGCTGCCATCAGACCCGATGGCGATGGTGCGCGTGCTGTGTTGCCCGCCGGCCGGAAGAGTCAACAAGCGTTCCGCCGTCGTGCGCACGACATAATCTTCCGTCACCGCGTTTCGAAAACGAACCACGCCATCGTTCACGCCGATGTAAAGGAAGCCTTCGCGGAACTCCACCGTATGCGGGCCGTTCAATCCCCGCAGCGCAACCACCTGCTGGCCCATCATGGGAACGGCGACGATGGTACCGTTGCCGCGGGCCGCCGCGTACAGCACGCCGTTCGGCCCAATGGTCATGTGGCGGGGACCGCCCGCAATGGTGGCGAATACCGTTACCTCATAGCCCGGCTGCGTTTTGAGTTCGCTCAGACGAAAAGTACGGCGGTTGGCCACTTGGGACACAAGCGGCAAACAAAACACGAATAGCGCTAGCCCAGTCCTCATATCTCTATTGAACTCCCAATTCTTCCGGAGAGCCAGCCCTGTTTTTTCCTACTTACAATATGGTGGCTCTGCGCAACCCATTATTACCCCTCGCCTTCGCCTTTGCCGGCGGCGTGCTGGCGGGTCAGCTTACCTATTTCGAAACCCGGCCGCTGCTCTGGGGTTGCGCGGTGTTTGTCTTGGCCCTCTGCATATCGCGATTTCGCCGCTGGTACGCCGTTCCGGCTTTCCTGCTTTTCGGCATCGCATGGGGGCAATGGATGCGGCCCGGTCAGCGCCCGGAGTTGGACATCGCAAATGGGGAACTTGCGCTGCTGGCCGGATGCGTCGTGGAACCGCCGGCGCTCTCCGAAGGCAAAGAGCAATTCGTGCTGGAGTTGGAAGCCGACGCCCGCGTTCAGGTGACCAAATACCTTCGCGACAATGAACCACCGCCCGATGTGCGATACGGTCAGCGCATCGAAGTGGAGGCCAGGATTCGCAAGCCGCGGAACTTCGGGAATCCGGGAGCGTTCGATTACGAGGCGTACCTCGCGCGGCGGCAAATCTATTGGACCGCCTCCATTCCCGCCGGCGGGCTTCCCACGATTCTTCCCGGCAAGTGCGGCCAACCGGTTCTGGCATGGCTTTACAGACTGCGCACCGCGACCCTTTTGCGCATCGAAACTTTGTTTGCGGGGAACGACTACGCCATCGGAGTTTTGGAGGCGTTGCTGGTAGGCGAATCGGCAAAGCTGGAACGCAACTGGTCTGAAGAGTACCGGCGAACGGGAACTTACCACGCCATTGTCGTATCGGGATTGCATCTCACGGTAATCGCCGCCGTACTCGTGGTGGCGCTGCGCTTGTTGTTCTTCACGCGAATCAATGCCATGCTTCTGGCCGCGGTAATCGCCTGGACGTACGCCGGCGTTTGCGGATGGCAAACTCCGGTGTTGCGCTCAGCCGCCGGATTCACGCTGTTCGCCTTCGGATCGTGGATGTTCCGCGAAACCAGGCTGCTCAATTTGCTGGCCGCGGCGGCGCTAGTGTTCCTCGCCGCGAATCCGCAGCAGATTTGGGACGGGAGCTTTCAGTTGACTTTCCTTTCCGTACTCGTCCTGGGCGCGCTGGCGGCCCCGGCGTTGGAGAGCACGGCGGAACCGTTTCGCAAGGGTCTTCGCTACTTGCGGGAAATACCTTTCGATTGGCACGTCGCCCCGAAAGTTGCGCAATTCCGCGTGGAACTCAGGCTGGTGGCGGAAACTCTGCATTTCCTAACCAGGCTGCCTGTACGTGCGGGAATTCCGTTGATCGCATCCATGGCATGGATTGCATTTTGGGTTTGGGAGACGTTTCTAATTTCGGCGGCGATGCAATTGGGCTTGGCGCTGCCTATGGTTCTATACTTTCACCGCGTGTCCATCGCCGGTCTGAGCGCAAATCTCATTGTCACTCCGCTGCTGACCGCGGCTGTGCCGGCGGGATTTCTTGCCGTCTTCACGGGTTGGTCGTGGGCGGCGAGTGGCACCGCGGCTCTTGTCGCGATGGCGCGCGCGGCGACAACCTGGCATACCACGTGGGAGCCGAACTGGCGCGTGCCCGACCCGCCGGTCTATCTCTCCGCTTTGTTTCTGCTTTCTCTTGTCGCGTTGAGCTTGTTCCGGCGCAGGTTGCTGGTGATTCCGCCCGTTGCTTTTCTCGGCTTGATGCTGTGGAGTCCGTTCCCGCCGCGTTCTACGCCGGGCGAACTGGAAATTACTATGATCGACGTTGGGCAAGGGGACGCGATCCTCGCCGGCTTTCCCAACGGCAAATGGATGCTGGTGGATGGCGGCGGCTTCCCTGTGTTCGGCAAACGGAAACTTACCGCGCGCATGGACGTCGGCGAAGAGGTTGTCTCGCCGTATTTGTTTTCACGCGGGATACGCCGGATTGACGTTTTGGTGACCACGCACCAGCATGAGGACCATGTGGGAGGCGTGCCGGCCCTCATCGAGAACTTCCGTCCGCGGCAGATCTGGAGCGGCGCGACTCCGGAGAGCGCGCGCTGGAGCGAGGTTCACGCCGCGGCTGCGCGGACGGGCGCAACGGTGCGCTTTTTGAGGCAGGGGGCATTGGAGGCCTTCGGTACAGCGAGGGTGGAAGTGCTAGGCCCCTCTGTGGATTACGTACCGCGGCGAGGACCATCTAACAACGATTCGCTTGTGCTGTGCCTGCGATATGGCGATCACGCCTTTCTACTAACCGGCGACGCGGAGCGTGCCGAAGAGATGGGGATGCTGGAGCATCTGGGGCCGGTGCAGGTTCTGAAAGTGAGCCATCATGGCAGCAAGACATCCACAACGGAATCCTTTCTGGCTCGCACGCAGCCGTGGATCGCATTGATCTCCGCCGGAAAGGACAACATGTTTCGTCATCCTCATCCGGACGTGGTGCGGCGGTTAGAAGCCCATGAAACACGAATATTCCGTTCCGACGAATGGGGATTGGTTACGGTGCGGTCCGATGGCAGGCGGCTCTCGATAGAGACCAACCGCTGGTCAACTGCCGGATTTGGAATTCCGCCCGGGAAGATTGGCCGGTGATTCGTGAACTCGTTCGCGGAATCCTCCGTCCATTGCGCTGGCCAGCGAGACACTGCCGCTGCCGAACCTGTCGCGCATACGATCAACGGCGGAGAGCGCCTTCTTCCAACGCTCCTGCCGGTCCCCGTCCAGAAGCGGTAATTGACCTTCCGCCCGCTCCAGGTTGGACGCATTCACTCCCAGAAGCCTCACGGGCTTGCCATTCCAATTGGTATGAAAGAGCTTGCGCGTATGCTCGATCAGATCGATGTCGATTTGCGTGGCGTGGTCCAAGGTGTGCGCGCGAGTGATGGTGGAAAAATCTTTGTAGCGCAGCTTCAGTTGCAAAGTGCGCGCGTGGAATCCACTTTCCCGCAGCCTGCTGGCCACCATCTCGCTCAACTTCGCGAGCGTCGCTTCCAACGTCGCGGGTTCCGCCGTGTCTTCGAGATAGGTGTGCTCGTGACTGATCGATTTCGCGCCGTCTCCAGCGCCGATCTCGGCGTCGAACCAGCCTCCGGCATCCAAGCCCTGTGCCTTCCCTGCCAAAGCGAGCCCCCACTTGCCGAATCGCGATTCCAGAAACGGTTCGTCCAGCGCGGCGAGGTCGCCAATCTTGTGAATGCCGCAGGCATGCAGGGCTTGCTCCGTGACTTTCCCCACTCCAGGAATCTTCCTCACATCGAGCGGCGCGAGAAACCGCGCTTCCATCGACGGCAGAATCCACAACACTCCATTCGGCTTTGCCTGATCGGAGCAGATCTTGGCCACAAGCCGGCTGGTGGCGACGCCGATGGAGCAATTGAGCTTCGTTGCGCCACGGATCATTTCGTGCAGCTTATGCGCGGCCTGCATCGGCGGCCCGTGCAACCGCTCCGCGCCGGTCACGTCGAGATAGGCTTCGTCAATGGAGGCCATCTCCACCAGCGGACTGAACGAATTCAGAATGTCGAAAACTTTGTGCGAATACTCGATGTAGCGTTCGCGCCGCCCTTCGACAAAAATGGCGTGCGGGCAAAGCTTATAGGCGGTGCGCAACGGCATCGCGGAATGGATACCGAACTTGCGCGCGGCATAGGAAGCCGCCGAAACCACGCCGCGTTGATCCGGTCTGCCTCCGACAACGACGGGCTTGCCTTTCAGAGACGGATCGAATAATTCTTCCACCGAGACAAAGAACGCGTCCATGTCGACGTGGAAGATGGTTTTCATTGGACTTCGCTAGTCAGGATACCGCTACTCTATTCCAGGCGTCGGACCTCCAGATCCCGCATGGCCTCGCCAGAGGCCATCGGCTGCTTTGCAGCCGCCCGGGAGATTGCGATTACTTCAGGCAGAGCCGGTCTGGAGACCGGCTCGCAGATCTGGAGATCTGCCCCACCTAGGGTCTCGCGAGGTATTTTTTGTATAGCTTCGTGTGCCGCGAGTCGATATCGACTTCCTTGCCCTTCACGTAGAGGCGCTTCACTTCCGTGCGCACTTCCAGGGGATCGCCGTTGGTGATCATGAGATCGGCCCACTTGCCCTTGTCAATGGACCCGAGAGTCGCATCGACGCCCCAGATTTGCGCCGGGTTCAGCGTCACCGATTTCAGCGCCTCCTCATAAGGAAGTCCGAATCCAACCGCCGTGCCCGCCTGATAGGGCAGGTTGCGCGAAAATTGATTCTCGAAACTGCCGAACGCGAACTTCACGCCTGCCTTGTACAACTCGTTGGGCAGCGTGAAAGGTGAATCGTAGGGGTCGTCCTCTTCCATCGGAAGTGTAAGAGTCGGTCCCAAAATCACGGGGATGTTCTTGGCCTTAAGATCGGCCAATGTGTTGCCCGGCTTGCGCACTCCGGCGAGAACAATTTTGACGTTTTCTTTTGTGGCCCAATCGACGGCCTCGCGGATGGCGCGCTCGCGCACTGCGTTGACGATCAACGGCATCTTGCCTTCCAGCACCGGAATCATCGCCTCGAAGGCTAAATCGATCTTGAAGCCCGCGCCGCCCGCCGTTTTTGCTTTCTGATAGCGTCGCGCCGATTCGAAATAATCCTTCAACTGTTTGATGCGGCGGTCATAGGTACGTTTCGATTCCGTGAAGGAAACGCGCGTCGGTCCAGCGGACATGCTGAAACCGCCGCCTCCGCCGATCGATGGGAACAGCAGATTCATCGCGGCATCGCGCTTGATCAACATCTCCTCCCACGTCCAGCCGTCCAGATGAATCAGGCCGGCTTGTCCGGCAATGATTCCGCCGCCCGGCAGCACCATGACGGATGTGATGCCATTGGCGCGGATGACGGGGATGTGCTCACTGATCGGGTTGACGGCGATTACGGCGCGCAGTTGCGGCTTGAAGTCGCCGATTTCGTTGATGTCCGCCGTTTCGCGCACGGACGTGATCTCCTGCATGCCCGCTTCCGTCGCCGAATCGATCATGCCCGGATAGACGTGCAGGCCTCTGCCATCGATTACTTTTACAGTCTTACCCGCGGTTACTTTCGGACCAATCTCCGCAATCTTGCCGTCAACAACCAGCAGCGACGCATTCTCCATTTTCGGACCGGAGACGGGATAGACGGTCGCGCCGCGAATGAGGAACGTATCGTCCACGCCCGCGAAGGCGGTCAGCGCCGTCAGCGCAAAAAGCAGCGCCGCTCTCATACCGGCCTCCGTGCCGCGCCGCCTTGTTTCTTCTGTTGCGGCGCTTGTTGCTTTTCTTTCTCCAGCAACTGCTTCTTCTTCGTCTCCATCTGATTGCGATCACTGATATCCTTATCGCGGTCGAAGTACACCTGGCCGTCGATGAGAACCTTTTGCACTTTGGCAAAGCTCGACAGCGGATGCTTGTCGTAGATCACCAAATCCGCATCCTTGCCCGCTTCAATGGAACCGATGCGATGGTCCAGATCCAGTTGCTTGGCGGGGTTGATGGTGATCAAGGCCAGCGCCTCGGTCTCTGTCAGTCCGCCGTATTTCACGGTCTTGCCGGCTTCCGTGTTGAGGCGGCGCATCAACTCGGCGGAATCGGAATTGAGAGATACCAGCACGCCTTTTTTGTGCATGATGGCGGCGTTGTAGGGGATCGCGTCGAACGCTTCCACCTTATACGCCCACCAATCGCTGAAGGTGGATGCGCCCGCGCCGTGCGCGGCAATCTCTTTGGCGACCTTGTAGCCTTCCAGAACATGCTGTAGCGTTTTGATCTTGAATCCAAAATCGTCGGCGACGCGCAGCAGCATGAGGATCTCATCGGCGCGGTAGCAGTGCGCGTGGACCAGCCGCTTCCCTTCCAACACTTCCACCAGCGGTTCCAGTTTCAAATCGCGGCGCGGCGGAATGACAATCTGGCCGCGCGCTTTCTTCGCCTCATACTCTTTCCATTCCGCCTGATATTGTTTGGCTTCCGTGAACGCCTGACGGATGACGTCTTCCACGCCCATGCGCGTTCCGGGATAGCGCAGGTTCGCTGTGTCCGCGCCGCCGCCGCGGCGCCCCGTGGTTGTGGGCATGCCTTGACGCTTCGGGTTCTCGCCCAATGCGAATTTGATGCCGGGCTTCGCGCCTTCAAACTGAATTCCCGCTGTGTCCTTGCCCCAGCGCGTTTTAATCACCATGCATTTGCCGCCAATGGAATTGGCGCTGCCGTGCAGAATGTTCGCCGTGGTCACGCCACCCGCCAGCGCGCGCTGAATGGCGATGTCTTCGGGATTCAAAACGTCTTCAATGCCGACCATGGAAGAAACGGAGACCGCGCCTTCATTGATCGAATCGGCGGCAATGTGCGAATGCGCATCGATGATGCCTGGCATCAGGTATTGCCCGCCCGCGTCGATGATTTGCGCACCGGCTGGGATGTCCACCTTTTCACCGACGGCGATGATCTTGCCGTCTTGAATGACGACGGAGCCTTTGAAAGATCCTTTCGTGATGGTGAGAACGTTGGCGTTCTGAATCACGATGGGCGGCGCCGCCGGCAGGCAGAGAGCGCCCAGAAGGAATAAGAATGCAGTTTTCATCGCGTTGCCTCCGCACCGGCTGCCGGAGTTTCCGCGGCCGGGTCATATTTCGTCCCGTCAATAAACACGTACTTTACGTCTGGTCTGTCTTGAAACAAATCGCCCTTGGTCACTACGATATTGGCGATTTTTCCCTTGTCCAGGCTGCCCAAACGATTCGCCACGCCATAGATTTCGGCAACGCCAAGGGTCATGGCGCGAATGGCGGCATCGGCGGAAAGTCCGGCGTCGATGGCCCTCTTCACGGCGCGGCCAACGTCTTGCGGCCTGTCGACGGCACCGGCATAGAAGGCGAACTTCACGCCCGCTTTGGCCAGCGCCGCGGGAGTGGACGGCGCTTTGTCGCGCATCTCCAGCGCCCGCAAACTGTCAGTGGTTTCCGGATCCGCGTCGCGAGCCTTTTCCGGCCACTTCAGATTCACCAGCATGGTTCCGTTGAATTGCTTCAACACATCGGTTGCGCGATGCGCCTCCTCGCCGCCGTAGAGCACGGCTTTGAGTTTCAGCTCCTGCGCCAAGCGAAGCATGCGCTCAATCTCTTTCGGATTCGACGCGGGAATCAACACTCGCGGGGCGCTGAGCACGCCTTCCAGCGTCTTGTCGTAAGCGGGCCGGTTATTGCCTAACGGATTTGTTGCGTAAATCTCTTTCGCCGTTTTGTACTGATCCGCATCCAGATAAATCTGCCGGATGTAAGCGATGACGCCCATGATGGAGCTCGGATAACCGCTGCCAAAGCCGCTGCTGCGCATGGAAAGATAGAGGCCCGCAGGCGATTCGAGCACCATGTTGCCGGCCTTCTGTCCCGCCAGATTTACCACTGCGCCTTGGCCCGCGAAGATGCCGCGATTGGGAAACGTCACTGCCGAAGTGAAACCTGCGCTACGTGCCGCGTCCAATCGACGGTCCGTTGGAGACACTTGGTCCGCGGCCAACAGATAACTTGTGTTGGACGGCCGGTCCTCAGGCCCTCTGGCGATGGCTGCCGTTACCGGAGGTGCCGCGGGAAATGCCGGTGTGGCGGGAGCGTCCGCGGGGGGTGCGCCGCCTCCGCGTCTCCCCGTTGGAGCCGCATCCATGCTGGCCGCGTTCGGCAGACCGAGCGTACTCAATCCGTCGATCATTCCCGGATAGACCGTGAGGCCCTCGCCTTCGACGATCCACGCGTCGGCGGGTGCCTGTACGGAAGCGCCCACCGCTTCGATCAGTCCGTTTCTCATTACGATTGTGCCCTTGGCGATCACGGGTCCACTAACGGTTACGATACGCGCGTTGCGGATGGCAATCACCGAAGGCGTTTCCGCGTTCGCGAACGCCGCGGTTCCCAGCAGCGCTAGAACGGAACACAGCCATGCATTTCGGTATTTCATAAAGCGATCCCTGTATTATAGAGGTTCTGTCACAAATGAAAAACAACGTATCGGCGGCGCGGCCCGTTTTGCGTTACCGCGACGCCGGAGTGAGTATCGACGAAGCCGATCGCGCGGTGGGTTACATTCGAGGGCTTGCGAAATCTACTTTCAGTCCCGCCGTGCTTACGGGCATCGGCAGTTTTGGCGGCGGATTTCACCTGAAAGGCTGGAAAGATCCGGTTCTGGTCAGCTCCATCGACGGCGTGGGCACCAAACTGAAGGTCGCGTTCCTGACCGGGAAGCACGACACCGTAGGCGCGGACCTGGTGAACCATTGCGTCAACGACATTGCGGTGCAAGGCGCGACGCCGCTGTTTTTCCTGGATTATTTCGGCATCGGGAAGTTGCAAGCGGAAGTCGCGCGCGACGTGATTGCGGGTATGGCGCGCGCGTGCAAGGAAAACAAATGCGCGCTCATCGGCGGTGAGACCGCGGAGATGCCCGGCATGTATGCAGATGGTGAATACGATCTGGCCGGCTGCATCATCGGAGCCGTGGAAAAGAAAAAGTTGATAACGGGCGCGTCCATCCAGCCCGGCGACGTCGTTCTCGGTCTTCCCTCCAACGGACTGCACACCAACGGCTATTCGCTGGCGCGGAAACTGCTTTTTGAAGTGGGCGGCTACTCTGCCGATTCCTACGTCGATGAGCTGAGCTGCACCGTGGGCGAGCAGTTGTTGAAGGTGCACCGCAGCTATCTCGCGCCGATTCACGCGCTGCACAAAGCGGGCCTGTTGAAAGCGGCGGCGCACATTACCGGAGGAGGCATCACCGATAATCTGCCGCGCGTGTTGCCGAAAAACGTGCGCGCCCAGATCCGCATCGGCTCCTGGAACGAACTGCCGGTTTTTCAATTATTGAAGCGACTCGGCAACATGCCCGATGACGATTACCGGCGCACCTTCAATTGCGGCATCGGAATGATTCTCGTAGTGGGCAAGTCGAAGCTCAAGGACGCATTGCGAATCCTCAAGCGGTTGAAGGAATCGCCTTGTGAGATCGGCGTGATTGCCGCCGGCAATTCGCGGAAGCGCGTAGTGTACTCGCGATGAAGCGTATCGGAGTCCTTCTTTCCGGGCGCGGATCGAACTTCCAAGCCATTGCACGCAATGTTCGAAACGGCAGCCTGCCGGTGGAGATCGCCATTGTGATTTCCAACCGCGCGGAAGCTGCCGGATTGTCGATTGCCACTGATTTGGGATTTCCGGCCGTATGCTTGCCTTCGAAAGGATTGGATCGCGAAACCTACGACCGTCAATTGCTGGATGAGTTGTCAAAGCATAACGTCGACCTGATTTGTCTCGCCGGGTACATGCGCCTGCTGAGCCCGGCATTCATTCGCGCCTTTCCCATGCGCATCCTGAACATTCATCCTTCGCTGCTGCCATCCTTTCCAGGACTGGACGCGCAACATCAGGCCGTGGAACACGGTGTCAAATATTCCGGCTGCACCGTCCATATTGTCGATGAGCATCTCGACGCCGGTCCCATAATTCTGCAAGCCGTGGTTGCGTTGGAAGGAAACGATTCCGCGGATACGCTCTCCGCCCGCATTCTCGCCGAAGAGCATCGCATCTATAGCGAAGCGATCCGTATCGTTGCCTCGGGCAATTACCGCATTGATGGCAGGCGCGTGAATCCGGGCGTTTCATAATCGTTTACAATGGCAGTTTCCAGTTATTTCCTGGGAGGTTCGTGTGGCAAAACTTGGTTTCTTGGGCTTGGGCATCATGGCGCTTGTTGTGGGTGATGATGATGAATTGCGAGTGCTCGATGAAACGCTGGAGCACGCGGATGAAGCGGTTGATGTTCGACTCGTCGAGCGGCGCGTCCAGCTCGTCCAGCACGCAGAACGG
>JACPVQ010000060.1 GCA_016191645.1 Candidatus Solibacter usitatus | reverse complement strand
GGAGAGTGCATCCGGCCGGGAACGCCACTGTCGCTCGATGATGCGCGGCGGCAGGTGCAGGGTTACGTCGAGCGTTACAACAACATCCGCCTGAACAGCGCCACAGGCTACATCACGCCGAAGGACATGCTCGCTGGGCGGCAGCAGGAGATACATGACGCGAGGGATCAGAAGCTGGAGGACGCGCGGAAACGGCGCCAGATGGGCCGACAGAACGCCGCTTGAAGAAAATGACGGGTACCCGCTCAGGGTGACGTGGCCAACAGATGGCGCTAGGTTTCAACTGCCGTGGGGACTTTGACAATGACTCAATACAGGAAGTTCTCCATGGCCCAAATCTCCGCAGTCCGAGAGCCGCCGACAACAAACCCGATGCGCCGTCCGTCTGGATGCGACCTCAGGAAGTAGAGATTTCTGCCTGCCACGCTGAGGCCGGTAAACACCGCCTGGCCGCCTTCGGCGGGTATACGCCATAACTCTCGCCGATCGCCGTTCGTCTTGGCGAAGAGAATGTACCTGCCGTCGCGTGTCCAGGCCAGCGACCCCGGTACCTCGGCCAGCCATTCGGGTTCTGCCAAGTTGCCTTGGAGGAGTTCGCGAGTGTTCTGGCCGCTTATCGATGTAACTGAGAGCCTGTCGTCAGCGAGGATCGCTACCTGGTCGGTGACCGGTGAAACCGCTGACACCAGCGGTCTTGCCGTGTAAGGAGCGAGGAAGATCTGATGTTCTTCCCCGGTGTCTACTCGCCGGACCACGACGGCCATGTGGGACTTTCCACCTTGGGCAAAATACTTCTCATATACAAGCGAATTGCCGTCAACCGACCAACCGGTGTTTCTGAAACCTGATCCATCACCCGGCACAAGGGGCTCGACAGACCCTGTATCCGGATCGACGCTAAATATGCCTTCGCGCCCATTCTCGCCTGATGCTTGCACAGAAATGGATTTCCCGTTCGGGCGCCACCGTGGACGAACAACAGTTCCCCTCAATTGCGGTGCGATCTGTTTCTCCTCTCCCGTCTCCAGCGAGAGGATGAAAAGTTTGGCTGGGGGTCTCGCGCCAAACGAGGAGGGCGGGCGACCCGAGGCCGGGTGACCAAAAGCGGCCGGAAGAACAATATGGACGAGCCACCGTCCGTCGGGAGACCAATCGGGGGAACTGAATGAGCCGCCGAAACGGTTGCCCATGGGTTTGGGCGCACTCAGCATTTTGCCGGTAATTGGTTCCAGCGTCGCTTCGTAGGAATCAGTCAGGAAGTCGCCAAAGCGGTAGTATAGAGCACCTTTTGCATTGACTCCCATAGGTTCGACTTGGCCGATGTCGCGCTTTAGGCGTTGCGGAAGCCCTTCGGCCTTGCCATCAACAACGCCGATCTGCCAAACATCGATAGTTTCATTACGATCGCTTGCAAAGAACAGCAGTTTACTGTTTGGCGCCCAGCCCAGCACGTAATTGTCCGCATGCTCTACAACGGCGGTCTCGCGTTCGCCGTCGTCTGACACTACGAATATGTCGCGGTTTTGGGAAGCACCTTGGGTCCGACTGTAAGCGATGTACTTTCCATCCGGTGAAAGGCTGGGCCAGCGTTGAATATCTTCCGAGTGCCGAGCCGGCAACGTTTTGAAAGTTCGGATCGAACCATCAGCCTCCGAGACCCAAGCCAGGCGATCCAATCCATCGCCTGTTTTCGGGGAACGTACGTAGCGTACGAGGTCGAGAAACAATATCCGTTCATGCTTCGAAACGACCACTAGGATCTTGCCAGCATCCGGTGTCCACGCTATTGGCTCGAGCGGATCGTCGCTGGGGTAAACCCGCATCGACGACCCGTCCAGCTTGATTACCCGCAGCTCGTTACGACGGGCTTTCCACGAGTACCACTGATACGCTAGGCGTTGGCCGTCCGGCGCCCAGGCTATCGCTCCGATGAACCCGGTGTCGTCCGCATTCACTTTGGTGATAACGCGGTTAGTGCCGGCCGCAACATCGTGAATGCCCAGGCCCGTGGTGACTTCGAAGTGACCAGGAGAGATCAGTTCATTGAACGCTATATATCGGCCATCTGGTGAAGGCGTCGTATTGTTTCCGTAGTTTCTGCCTAGGTCCGGGCCGGCCCAGATTTGCCGTAACAGCATCCCGCTTGCGGTTCCCACCTCCCCGTGCTGCTCGTGCTTCTGGCTTTGTACGACAGCAGGTGGAAATAAGAGTACGATCAGGAGCCGGACGCCAAAATAGGTGCTTTTCATGTGACGGCAACCTCGCACGAACTGCTATTGAAAACGTCTTATTCTACACGATCCCAGGATTTCAGGCGCTTCAAGCAGCGATGTTCGACTCGCGGAACCGGATGATCTACCACGTCGCCTTGGCCGGCCGTTAACTCTCCTGAGCACAACACCCGGCCTTCGCTGACGGCCAGTGCTCTGGTTCCGGCGGGCTGGTCAGCAACCCCTCCGCGATCCAATCGGCCGTGTAGTTCCCGTTGCTGAGAAGTGCTACTTCTGGCTTGCTCCGGGATCACGCGCTAACCGGGAGTTTGGACCGACCCAGTCCCGCGAGCCACCCTCTCGTAGGGCGACTGAACCACCCCGTTGCCCAGCGCGTTCTTCCCGTTGAAAGACGCCGCAACTCGTGGATTCTTCTTTTCCTAGCCAGTTGGCCTTCGCTGACGAAGCGCAACGATTTCTGTGCCCGGTGCACCAGTTGTACCTACCGTGCCCACCCTAATCCCCTTTTGAAGCCAGTTGCAGTTTCGGTCCGCTGCTTTCTCTTGCCAGCCGAGGCTCGCGCTATACTCGCTAACGGGGAGCGCCCGCTCTCCATTTCACGCTGAACCAACACACCAACCCGTTCCATCCGCGCTCGTGAACGGTAAAGGCGTCATGGTCGCCGAAGAGCAACTTGACTCGAGGGTCTACGCATTCGTCAATGAGGATGCGCATTCGAGAAGTTGACTGTTGGCGAAGTCCAGGACCGTAAGGACTTGTTGCCGGGTGATGGCTGGATAAAGTTTTAGAAACTCGTCGATGGTTTCGCCGCCTTCCAGAAGGTCGATCAAGCTTTGAACAGGCACTCGAGTGCCGCGGAAGCATGGTGTACCGCTCATGCGTTGCGGATTCACCCAGATCGCCTCATTCAACCGGCTTTTTTGAACATCAGTCACAACCCTAAAGTAAGCCAAATTGGACGTACGCGCAAGCTTGTCAGTTTTTCCGCAGTCCCGCGGCGTCCGGATTGCCGGGGCCAAAATGCTTCAGCATGACCAGGTTTTCTTTGTCGCTGCGATTCTGGATCACAACGCCGCGTTGCGCTGCTGCCGCCGTCACAAACATTTCGTCTTTCGTCATCTGGCCGAAGCGAATCAGCGACGGGGTTTCGGCCTCCAATTTGCCGATCTGTCCCCAACCTTGCACGACGATCAAGCCATACGCGGCGGCATCGCGAACGGTGACTGTGCGGCCTGGCAATACGGTCAACTCCTTGGCCGAATAGTAGCCGGTTGAGTAGACCACCCACTTGTCGGAATAGCCGTCGGCTTCACCGCTTACAGGCTTCGGATGGAAGAGACGGCTCTTGGCAAATTCCGGATCGACGTTGGCATTCCAATCGAGCATGCTCAATATGTAATCGAGATCCCGGTGGTGCTCTGGAGGCACGTCCTTCACCAACAGGTCCCACGGCACGGCGCGGCCTTCCACCATCGATTGGAACATGCCGAAAACGTCGGAATTGACTTGCGGTTCGTACGTTACCAGCGAGCCTGGCGCGTGCAAAATGCCGGCATCGATTTGCCAACCCGTACCGGGCTGCAGTTTGTACGCCTTGGAATGATAAAGGATTCCGTTGTCGCCTTCGTTCCAACGCTCCAGGCAACGGCGGACGTCGTCCTGCGTGGTACCCGGTTCCAGGCCCATGAAGGTGTAGGGAAAATTGTTGTCCTTGAAATTGTATTGCGGCGGGAAATAGTATGCTTCCGGTTTGCCCTTCTGACCGACGCGCTTGGCGAACTCGTCGCTCTGATGCATGTGGTGCGGGATGGGCCCAAGGTTATCGAAGAACTTGCAGAGAACATTCCATCCGCCTTCGCCCTTCATGACATCCGCGCCCAGAACCTCATCGCCAATTTCATCAACGGCAGCGCGCAACAGAACGCGGCTTCCGTTGATGTCGATGTAGCTAAGGCCTTCATCCTGCGGAGTGCCGGGGCCGTTGGCGGCGTTGGTGGTGGAGGAAAACCAGCGTTCGTCGATGCCGCCGCGATGCGCGCCGAGAGCGTACAAATCGCGCGGGTCCAGTTTGAGCCGTCCGCCGGGCATGAGGAAAGAGCGGGGCACCCAACAAGGAGCAAGGCGGAAAATACCTTCATTGGCTTGCAGGGCTTCACGTAGCTGTGCAACTTGGTTCGACATGGAAAAATTATTGTACCGTGCGCGCGGGCTTCACTTTGAGGCGAATGGCTTGCGGCGCGGCGTACATGCTCTGCTGCGGCGAGCGCGTTTCGACGGTACCGGCGATGTAGATTACTTGCTCCACCGGTTCGGCCGATGGCAGCGCTTCCAATGTAAAACTGCGCCGCGATTCGTCTTCCGTCACGAGCACGCCGTTGAGGCCGACATCGAGTACACGCACGCGCGGCGGAAGATTCAGCACTTGAACGGGGACACGGCCGCCGTAATCACCCTGGCGCGCGACACTCACGAAGACTTCGGCGGTGCCGCCAGGCTCGATTTCCACTTCTCGCGTTTCTGACGTCATCAGAATATCGGGCCGCGGCATCACGGAGGCCAGCATCAGCTTATCCGCCGGGTTGGCTGTTCGCGCCACCTGCCGTCCGTCAATCGCCGCGCGGCCGGTGACGCGTAGTGGGACGGGTTGATCGATCTTCGCCGCGGCGTCCGCTGTGAGCAGAATCGTGGTGGCGATCTGCCCCGCTCCAATAGTGCCTGCCGTGGCCCTGAGCCCGGACGGCAAGCCATCTACGGACACTTGAATGGGTCCATTGAACTCTTCGATTCGCAGCGCGGTGACAGTAACGGGAATGGATCCGCCAAGCGGAATGTTTGGATTTCGCGGATTCATCGCCAGACGAAAATCGGGCTTGATTCCGCGAACGGACAAGCGGTAAGCGTAGCCGGGCCCGCCCGCTCCACGCACGTCGCGTATGCGTAAAACATATTCGCCGTCGGCGGGGGCAACGAATTTCAGGAACGAATCCTTGCCGTAGAGTGGGCCGCCGTCGTCGTTTCGGTAATACAAGCGCGTGAGCGGCAATCCGTTCGAGGCGAACTTCGCGCCCGGCGGATGAATACGCACCTTGTAAACGCCTTGATCGTTGGCGTGCGCCTCCGGGCTGGTGCCGAAGTACGCCATGCGCTGGCCCCCAAAAGATTCCGAAATGAAATCATCGTCCGGTCCGCGCGGTAAGGAGGCTATGCGAACAATTTCGCTTCCAATCAGCAGATAGTCGCCAACGGCGAAGCTGCTCCAGGACTGGATGCGAATGCCGGGACGGACGGAATCGTGATCGCGCAGAGTAACGTAGGTTTCCGATTCCGCGCGCGCCACGGCGCGTTCAATCGGCTTGCCGGACGAATCCAGAATCTCGATTTCCGAATCGAGCTCGGAATCGAGCCGGCGCGCATTCACATCCACCACAAGCGTTTGGCCCTTCTTCGCCGGAAAACGGAAGAAATTCGCGACGCCATTGTCGATGCGACCGTTGATAGTTACCGGAGCCGCGATCGATTGAGCGGAAGCCGCGCTGAGATTCTTTCCCGTGGATTCTGTCTCCGGCTCATCGCCCAGAGAGAGCTTGACCTGGTTGTAAGCCCGGCCGGCGGAAGTCTTCGGACGCAGCATCACGGAATTCTCATCCTCGGCGGAAGCTTCCCCTTTGACGGAGATTCCAGCCCCAGCCAGGCCAGGTCCGGAAAAGTTGATCTCTTTTGATTCTCCACGACGCAGGCCCAAAGGATAGGCATGCGTGACCAGCGGGAACTTACCCGCTTTGTACCGGTAGAAATTGCCGCTTCGTCCGGTAAATTGAAAATCGGTGACGCGGAAATAGTAAAAACCGGCTTTGGCAAACTTGTAAGAGAACGCCATTGCGGACTCGGGACGATCGCGCCCGAACTCCGCCAAAACAGCTCCATCCTCAGCGAGAATTGTCACCACAGGCTGAAGCGTGGAGCCGATTTGCGGGGCGGAATTCTCGAACACCACTTCTTCTCCAGCCTTGACGGGAAACCTGAAATGATCGGCGTCACCGGGGCGCGAGATAGTCCCCGCGAAAATGGTTGGCAGGAACGTCTCAAATGCAGTCTCCGGCGTGTCGTTCGGTTCGCGATCGAGGCTTTCGCCGAAGTACGGTTCCACAAGGAATTGACCTTCGGGGCTGGTTCCCAACGGCGTTTGCAAGCGAAATTTCACAACACCGGCATCCACTCCGGGTTCCACGTCCAACTCCACCGTCACCTGATTGCGCGGCGGCAGCGGGCCGAGATCGATGGTGGAAGGCGTGCCATTCGATCCCAATCGGATGTCCGGCAAATCCGGCAGTTCTTTGATGCGCAGGATGCGGCCCTTGATCCCGGGCTCACTGAAGACAATGCCGGTAGCGCGCGCAAGATTAAACCCTTCGACAGTCATCTCCACGGTTGTTCCGCGCGATACGCCTAATGGCGCAACGTCGCGAATGGTGGGAGGCGTGATGCGCGACCCCGTGGGATGATCCGCCTTCTGGGCAAATGCAAACGTCGTGAAGAGGAGCAATAGTGCGGGTTTCATTTGGCTGCCATTTTCGTTGGAGGAAGTTTGTACATCTGATAACTGCCGTCGTAGCGCGCGGCGGCGAAGGATTGCCCGTTGGGAGCAAAGCGCAAAGCGAGCACCCAATCCTGCTGTTTGTCGATCGCCTGAAGTTCTGTCAGTGTGGCGGCATCGAAAATCTTGATAACACGATCGGCGGAAGTGGAGACCAGCGTCTTTCCATCGGGCGACCAGGCGAGCTGCAAGATCGCGTCTTCGTGGGCAATCAAAGTGTTTTGCAGCGTTCCGCTTTTTTCGCCGAGGGACCAAACACGAACAGTCTTATCCGCCCCTCCGGCAGCGATGTGAGTGCCCGATGGGTGCAACGCAATCGTGTTGATGCCATCGGTTGCATCGCCCAAGGTGTAGAGCCTCTCTCCGGTTTCCGGATTCCAGACCTTCACCGTTCTGTCCGCGGCGCCCGAAATCAGGCGCTTTCCATCTGGGGTGAAAGCGAGCGCGTAAATCGCGTCGATGTGATCCTTCAACGTGCGAATCTCTTTACCTGAAGCCGCGTCCCACAGCTTGATGAATTTGTCGTAGCTCGCCGTGGCTATGGTCTTGCCGTCCGGAGAAAAAGCCACAGCGTAGATGCAATCGGAATGACCCTGCGCCGTTGCTATGACGGACTTGGAATCGACATCCCAGATTTTGAGTTCGCCGCGCTTGCCGGGAAATCCGCCCGCCGCCGCCAACCGCTTTCCATCGCTCGAAAACGCAACTCCGCGGACCGCCTCGGCGTGTCCGGAAAGCAGGGATCGTGTTTCCCCCGTGGCGGGATCGGACAAGCGGACATCGCGAAATCCACCGAGCGCGGCCAGAGAGCCATCGGGACGGAATGCGAGCGAGTACGTCTGCTGCCGCTTCTGCGCGGCAGCCGCCATGGGCATCAACAATAGAAAGGTACGGCGTCGCATCAATAGTTAAAGAGAAATTCCTTGCTGGTCAACAAAGCCCAGGCCATATCTTCCAAGCCCTGACGGCGAGCCTCGCGCTGAGCTTCAGCAGATCCTTTTAGTTGGCGCGTCTTGGCAAGCGCCTCCAAAGCTGCTTGACGTTCCGCGTCCGAAGGGTAGCGGCTGTAAGCGGAGAGAAACACGTGTTCCAGAATGCGCGCATCGGACAGACCCAACTTCAGGAACAGCGCGATGTTCCCATCGGTCGCACTGAGCTTTTTGTTCAAGGTGTCGCCATTGATCACGTGCAGCGCCTGCGCGATGCTCGGATCGGCGGAGCGCTCCGCGGCGTCGCAGATCACTCGGTTGGGGCGTCCGAAAACCGCCAGAAACTGCGATCGCACCTGAGTGTCGGGCAACTGCATGGCGCGCGTTCCGGCGGGGTAACCTGGAAACGCCGCCGGCACGCCGGTCACTTGCGACATGGCATCCAGAATTACTTCGCCGTTCAAACGCTTGACGATGTATTTCGAGTAGTAGATGTTGTCGTATTGATTGGTGGCGTTGGCTTCCGAGGAAATCTGATACGTTCCGGAATTCATGATGGTGCGAATGAGGTGCCGCACATCGAACTTGTGCGCCACGAAGTCTTTGATCAGCGCGGCGTAAAGTTCTTCATTCGAGGACGCATTCGCTTCGCGCACGTCGTCCACGGGATCCACCAGGCCGCGGCCCATAAAATTGGCCCACACCCGATTCACGATATTGCGGGCGAAATAAGGATTCTCCGGCGCGGTCAACCAATTGGCGAAATGCCGGCGGCGATCGGCGATGGAATCGAGATCCATCGGCTGCCCATCGAGCGGCGTTGGCGGCAACGGCCGCAGCAGCTTGGGATGGTTGATGTCGCCGCTGGTCTTTGCGAAGACGACCGTATCGTTTGGATCGGCGCTGTTGGACTTGATGCCGACGCGCGAGAACAGGTTCGCCATCTGGTAGTACTGCTTCTGCGTCCATTTTTCCAGCGGATGGTTGTGGCAGCGCGCGCAGGTGAGTCGCTGGCCGAGAAAGGCCTGCGTGACGTTCTCCGTCAGGTCGATGGGGTCTTTATGCAGGAAGAAATAATTCAGCGCCCCGTTCTGCCGGGCGCTGCCGGACGCGGTGAAGATGCCGCGGGCAAACTGATCCCATGGCTTGTTGTCGCGCACGGAATCGCGGATCCAGTTGTAGAAGGCCCACATCGCCGGCGTGCGAAGTTTACGGCTCGAAACGAGCAGGAGGTCACTGTACTTGTAGGTCCAGTAGTCGACGAACTCGTCGCGCTCTAGCAAGCGGTCGATGAGCTTGGCGCGCTTATCCGGCGCGGTGTCGGCGAGGAACTGTTCT
>JACPVQ010000017.1 GCA_016191645.1 Candidatus Solibacter usitatus | reverse complement strand
GGCGACATTCCTCTCCCCAATCAGCCTGGCGATTCCAACTCCAAACTCAACAACTGGTTTGGCTCCAACGTGACCGAGGATACCGACTATCGCAACTTCATCGGACGCGTTGATCACGTCATCAATCAATCCTGGAAAATGTTCGGCCGCTGGAATCACAATCTGCGCGATGGCGGCCGCATCAACTATTGGGGTTGGGACACTCCCGCCGCGCGCAAGATTCATGCCGGCCGCCGCAACGACGGCGCTGTGCTCGATCTGGTGGGCACGTTGACTCCGCGCACCATCTTCACCGCGCGCGCCGGATTCAACCGCTTCAAACAATTCAGCGTCTACGACCCGGCCGACATCAGCGCCATCGGACTTCCCAAATCGCTGGTCGGCCAGTTGCAGATTCCCGATACGTATCCGCAATTTACTTTTGAAAACTATCTGCAGACGGGCATCAATCAATGGGACATCATTCCCAGCGAGACCTACAGCACGCAGGCCGGACTCACGCATTCCCTGGGCAGACATCAACTCAAATATGGCGTCGAATTCCGGCTCATGCACTTCGCCAACTTCGCGCGCGCCAACGCCAGCGGAACATTTTCCTTCACGCGCAGCATCACCAGTATTACTCCGGACGTAACGGAGGCCAACACGGGTAACGCCATCGCGTCGTTGCTCCTGGGCTACCTCAGCGGCGCAAGCGCCACGCTGAACGCCACGCCCTATCTCTCCTGGAGGTACCCTGTCGCGTTTATCCAGGAGGATTGGCAACTCACGCGCCGCCTCACTTTGAATCTCGGCCTGCGCTGGGATTACGAAGCCCCGCCCGTGGAGCGTTACGATCATCAGAATCGCGGCTTCGATTTTGTATCGCCCAGCCCCATTCAGGCCAACGGACTCAATCTTCGCGGCGGACTTCTCTTTCCAGGCACTGGCGTTCCTCGCGGCGCGTTCCGCAAAGACTGGGACAACTTCCAACCCCGCTTGGGCATTGCCTGGCGCATGTTTCAGGGCAAGCCCGTGGTCTTCCGCGGCGGCGTTGGCCGGTCCTATTTACCCACCGTCGATTTTGGCGGCGGCGTCGGCTTCGCGCAAACCACCAACGCCGAGACCAGCAGCGTGGAAGGCCGCTCCATTCGCGTGCTGTCGAATCCATTTCCCAGCGGTCTCACACAGCCGCCTGGTGCTGCTCGCGGCTTGGCCACGCAGGCGGGCGACGCCATCACGTTTTACGATCCCACGCGAACCGTCCCCTGGGTGTGGCAATACTCCGCCGGATTCCAGTTCGAAGTGATGCGCGGAACGTTGATCGAGGCCACGTATTCCGCCAGCCAGTCGCGCGCTTTGCAGGTCAACAGGAACATCAATGTGCTCTCCGCCGAGCAGTTGGGCATGGGCACCGTCTTTCTCAATCAGGGCATGGCCAATCCGTTCTTCGGCGTGTTGAGTCCGTCCACTCCTCGCGGCTCGGTCGCCACCGTGCAGCGCCGCGTCCTAATGCTCCCCTATCCGCAGTTCACCAATATCAATATGAATGCCGCCAGCCATGGAAGCAGTTGGTATCACTCGCTGCAGTTGAAATTGGAAAAGCGCTTCGCCAAAGGTTTCTCTACGTTGGTCACTTACACGAATTCCAAAACCATGCAGCGCACGGAGTATCTCAACGCGCAAGATAAGGAAATGTCGCGCGAACTCGCATCGTACGATATTCCGCAGCGCTTGGTGGTCAGCGGGATTTGGGATCTGCCGTTTGGCAAGCGGCGTCGCTGGCTCAATCAGGGGTTTGCGTCGAAAGTGGTGGGCGGTTGGCGCACCAGCCTGATGGGAGTCTCGCAAGTCGGCATCCCCATCGGCCTCCCCGATTACTACATCAATGGTGACCCGCGGCTGCCGGATGGCGAACAATCGTTGTCCCGGTACTTCAATACATCGCCGCAATTATGGACGCAGCGTCCGCCCGACACTCTGCGCGTGGCGAAGTTTCGCAGTCCCAACTTGCGCCGCGCTACCGCGCCACAGTTCAACACCACCGTCATGCGCACGTTTCGCATCGCCGAGCGGCGTAATTTCGAATTGAAGGCCTCCGCCTTCAATATCGCCAACACGCCGGTCTTCGGATCGCCAAACACAACACCCACATCGCCGCTGTTCGGCGTGATCTCCGTATCGCAAATCAACTTGCCCCGCGCCGTGGAACTGGGCTTCCGCTACTCTTTCTAACGCGCGCCCCAGGCGATGTCCACGTGGCTGACCACGCCGTCGCCAATCTCAATCTCCTGCGACTGGCGTCCCAGCCCCTCCTTGAAAAGGTCCAGGCGATGTTTGCCCACCGGTAAGCTGAGCATGGCGGGAGTTTTTTCTTTGCGCTCCTGCCCGTTGATGAGGATGGTGGCCCCCGCCGGATTCGAACGCAGCATCAGCGTGCCCGTGGAGCGTTCCAGCATGATGATCACTTCGCCGTCATTCGGAAGTTGCACAATGCGCGATTGCGTGCGATAGCCGTCCATCATCGCCGCCAGCGTGTGCCGCCCGCTGGGAAAAGTCATCTCGCACGGCGTTGTGCACATGGAACGCGGCTGTCCGTCGAACATCACCTTCGCGCCGGGCGGGCTGGTGACAACGCGCACGTTTGCGTCCACGGGGACAGCGGCCGGTTCTCTCTTCACCGCCTTTGTCTCCGCCGCCTTTGTCTCCACCGGCTTTGTCTCCACCGGAGAAGGTTCCGGCTTCGGCGGGTCCGGGTTCACCTCCACCGGTTCGGGCACAGCCGGCGGAATCGCCGGACCCATCGCCGATGGCTTGTTTACCTCCACCGTTTCCTTCGGCGGAGTCGCCGCTATCTCCCGCGCCCGCTCGCCCAGTACGAATTGACCCAGCACGAATGCCAGTCCGCCGACAATGACGAATCCCGTGAGAAAAGCCACCAGCGCGCGCTTGCCTCCGGAAGACCTTGCGCGCGCGCCCGTGGAACTTTCCGCTGCAATGCGCGCCGCCGGCGCGCTTCTTGCCGCCGCAACGGGCATCTGCAAAACGGGAGCCTTGGCCGCTACCTCGACAACGGTCTCCATGCTCAGCGCCGCGCCAGCCGGATTCGGCTTCCAATCCCTGCGCGATTCGCACGCCCCCGTCAGCGCCTTCGCGAATCCCGTGCACGTCTCATACCGGTTCAGCGCATTCTTGCTGAGCGCCTTCCTCAATACGGTATCCACGGAACCGGACAGCGTTGCGTTCAGCCGCTGCACCGGCTCCGGCTCGTCGTTGACAATCTTGTACATCAACGACGGCAGCGAGTCGCCCGTAAAAGGCCTTTCCCCCGTGATCAACTGATAGGCGATCACAGCCAGGGAAAACTGATCCGCGCGCCCGTCCACCGGATCGTCCGCAATCTGTTCCGGCGACATGTACACCGGCGTTCCCAGAATCATCCCCGAAACCGTCGCCTGCTGCGATACAAACTTGGCCACTCCGAAATCGGTGATCTTCACCGCGCCGCGCGAAGTCAACATGATGTTGCTCGGCTTGATATCGCGATGCACAATGCCCTGCGAATGCGCGTAATCCAGCGCCTCGCCGGCGCGTTCCAGAATGCGCAGAATGAGGTGCTTCTCCACCGCCTCTTTCGCCGACATCATCGCTTCCAGTGTCGGCCCGTCGACGTATTCCATGAACACGTAGCACACGCCGTCCTGCTCCAGCACGTCGTAGATGGTTACGATGCCGGGATGCGAAAGAATTCCCGCCGACCGCGCCTCGCGAAATAATCGTTCGCGCAGAAACTCGCGCTCTTCATCGGTCGCGTGTTCCGCGAAGCGGATGGTTTTAATGGCAACCGTGCGGCCAATCGTCGGGTCCTCTGCGCGATAAACCACTCCCATCGCGCCGCGGCCCAGTTCCCCGGTAATGCGATAACGCCCGATTTGCTGCATGCGGAATGCAATTTCATTGTAGCAACCGGGTAATGGACCACTGTTCATGTAAACTGGTTGAAACGCGATGAGCATCGGACCTGGAACCACCCTCGGACCTTACGAGATCCTCTCCCTGCTTGGCGAAGGCGGCATGGGATCCGTGTGGAAGGCCCGCGATCCGCGGCTGGGCCGCTATGTGGCAATCAAGGTTGCGAAAGAGAAATTCAATGAACGCTTCGATCGCGAGGCGCGCGCCGTCGCGGCCTTGAATCATCCCAACATTTGCACGCTCTACGACATTGGGCCCAACTATCTGGTGATGGAGTACATCGAGGGGCCCACGCTCACCGCGCGCATTGGCAAAGAAGGAATGCCGTTGGAAGAGGCGATGCCGATTCTGCGCCAGTTGATCGATGGCATTGAGGCCGCGCACGAAAAGGGAATCTATCATCGCGACCTGAAGCCCGACAACATCAAAATCACTCCCGAAGGCACAGTGAAGGTTCTCGACTTCGGTCTCGCCAAGGCCGCCGACCCGTTGCAGGACCTGCACGACCCTGCCAACGCTCCCACCATCCGGCTGGCGTCGCTGGCGGGCGTCATCATGGGCACGCCGTCCTACATGTCGCCGGAACAGGCGTCGGGCCAACCCGTCGATAAGCGCGCCGACGTCTGGTCGTTCGGCGTGGTGCTGTGGGAGATGCTGACAGGCAAACGTCTTTTCGATGGGCAAACCATCGCCCACACGCTGGCGGACGTGATCAATAAAGAGATCCGCGTCGATGACGCGCCGGCGAAAGTGCAGCCGCTCTTGCGGCGCTGCCTGGTGCGCGACGCGCGCAAGCGCATGCGCGATATCGGCGAGGCGCGCATCGCGTTGGACAAGATCGAATCGGGCGAAGAAGAAGTTGCGACGGCGCTCCCGCCCGCTCCGCCGCAACGCAAATGGCCCATCCCCGCCTTCGCCACCAGCGCAGTGTTGGCCGCCGCGCTCGGCGTTGGATGGTGGCTCAACACCCGGCCTGTCGAAAAGCCGCTTCTGTGGCTGCAAACGGACCTTGGGGATCTCTCCCGCGATACCGGGATGGCGCTCTCCCGCGACGGCTCCAAGATTGTTTTCACTTCGGCGGACGCCGACAAGAAAGTGAAACTCTTCCTGCGCTATCTGGACCGCGAAGCAGCCGTGCCCATTAGCGGGACGGAGGAGGCACAATATCCGTTTCTCTCCCCCGACGGTCAATGGGTCGCGTTTTTCGCCGGCGGGAAACTGAAGAAAGTGAGTATTGAAGGTGGCGTCGCGGTTTCTTTATGCGATGTGTCGCAGGGTCGCGGGGGAAGCTGGGGCGAGGATGGTTTCATCGTGGCCGCGCTCGGCCTCAACAGCGGACTCGTGCGGATTCCCGAAAATGGCGGCGCGCCGGTGGCCTTGACGGAACTCCGGAAGGACGAACGCGCGCACCGCTTTCCACAGCACCTGCCCGGCGGCAAAGGCATCCTCTTTATGTCGGTGGAGGCGGGTACCGACTACAACAAGGCGATCATCGAAGTCTTTTCCCTGTCAGATAAGAAGCGGACGGTGTTGCACCGCGGAGGCATGTACCCCAGATACCTTGCCGGCGGACACGTCGCCTACGTCTTTGAAGGGGCGCTCTTCGGCATGCCGTTTCGTTTGGACCGGCTGGAAGCAGGCGGATCGCCTATCCAACTCTTGTCGGGTGTGCGCCCCGGCCTCGCCGGAAACGCATTCATCGACGTCTCCCCGAATGGGACGGCTGTGTTCGTCAAGGGACTTGGCTTGCTGCCGGGCCAAGGGCTTGTCATCCAATGGGTGGACGCAAGTGGGAAGACCGAGCCTCTGGTTGCCCAACCTGGGGCGTCGAACCCGAATCTGTCTCCGGATGGAACGAAGGTTGCTTTCCAGAAGGATGACAACATTTGGATTCACGATTGGCGGCGCGATGTGACTACGAAGCTCACCTTCGAAGGACTGAATGGTTTTCCCGTCTTTTCTTCGGATGGAAAGCACATTGCCTACACCTCCATCAGGAAGGAGTTGTTCCTCATTCGCGCCGACGGCGGAGGCAAGCCGGTCCGGTTGTTGGAGAGCGGCGCGGTGGCGCCATCCTCCTTCTCTTCCGATGGACGCCGTCTGTTCTACTGGGACGGAGCTTCCGGCAGCCCTAACAATATCAGCTACGTTCTGCCCTTGGAGGTGGGAGAGGTTCCAACAGCGAGAGAGGTTCCGCAGGCCGGCAAACCGCAGCAGGTCCTCGAACCCGGCGCGCAAGATCCTAACATTTCTCCCGATGGGAAATGGTTGGCCTATCGGAAGAATGGCGCACAGGGTGCGCACATCTTTGTTCGCTCGTACCCCGCAAGCGGCGGCAAGTGGCAGGTGTCGGGGGTGGAGCAGGGTCTCAATCCCATTTGGGCGTCCAAGGGGCGTCAGCTGTTCTACCGTGGCTTTGACGGGCGCGTCCGCGTGGTGGATTACACAACGAAGGGCGATTCGTTCGAATCGGGTAAGCCGCGGATCTGGACCGAAGCGCCCAGTGTAATGACCTTTTCGAACATGAGTCTGTTGCCCGACGGGAAGCGCATGGCAATGGTCGGCTCCCCGGCGAGCGCCGCGACGGACGCGGCGGATCCCGCCTTTGTGATGGTCAACTTTCTGGATGAGGTGCGTCGCAAGATGCGCACGAAGTAAATCCGCCTTACTTGTTGACCAGAATTGGGCGACGATTAAGTCATGAAGGTGAACGTCCAGGACGCCAAGACGAACCTGTCCCGCTACCTCGAGCTAGTCGAGAAGGGAGAGGTGGTTGTGGTATGCCGCTACAACAAGCCGATTGCAGAGATCCGTCCCTTCGAAACACCGTTGGAGAAACGAATACCCAAGTTCGGACTTTGGGACGGATATGGCCTTTCCAAAAGCTTTTTCGACCCATTGCCGGATGACATTCTCCGACACCTGCAGCTGCTGAAACTCCCCCGGCTGGAAACAGTCTGATTGCACAGGCAATCAACGGCGGCATGGCGCTGGTGACTCCCGATGCACAGATGCATGAGTACCCCATTCGTACGATTTGGGATTGATCCCGCACGGAAAAATGGCCGCGAGTAAACGCGCGTGAACGCCAAACCAAAATGAAGAGTTGTTATTCGCGTCCACTCGCGTTTACGCGCGGCTGAAAATGCATTGTTCGTGTAAACTGATGGGAACACGATGAGCATCGGACCTGGCACCACTCTCGGACCCTACGAGATCCTCTCGCTGCTTGGCGAAGGCGGCATGGGATCTGTGTGGAAGGCCCGCGATCCGCGGCTGGGCCGCTATGTGGCAATCAAGGTTGCGAAAGAGAAATTCAATGAACGCTTCGATCGCGAGGCGCGCGCCGTCGCCGCACTGAATCATCCCAACATTTGCACGCTCTACGACATTGGGCCCAACTACCTTGTCATGGAGTACATCGAGGGGCCAACGCTCACCGCGCGCATTGGCAAAGAAGGCATGCCGTTGGAAGAGGCGATGCCGATTCTGCGTCAGTTGATCGATGGCATTGAAGCCGCGCACGAGAAAGGGATTTATCATCGCGACCTGAAGCCCGACAATATCAAGATCACTCCGGAAGGCAAGGTGAAGGTTGCTGGCGGGCGTCATCATGGGCACGCCGTCCTACATGTCGCCGGAACAGGCGTCGGGCCAACCCGTCGATAAGCGCGCCGACGTCTGGTCGTTCGGCGTGGTGCTGTGGGAGATGCTCACGGGCAGGCGTCTCTTCGATGGGCAAACGATCGCGCACACGCTGGCCGATGTGATCAACAAAGAGATCCGCGTTGACGACGCGCCGGCGAAAGTGCAGCCGCTGTTGCGGCGCTGCCTGGTGCGCGATGCGCGCAAGCGCATGCGCGATATCGGCGAGGCGCGCATCGCGTTGGACAAGATCGAATCGGGCGAGGAAGACGCCGCTTTCGCGCCCATCGCTGAAAAGCCGCAGCGCCGCTGGCAGCTCCCCGCGCTCGCCCTTATGACGTTGACCGCCGTTGGCCTTGGCGTCTACCACTACCTCTCCACCCGCCCCGTCGACCAATCGCTGGTGTGGCTCAAGACCGATTTGGGAGTCCCCGTTGCCGGCGTCTCGACTAACGGCGGGGTCGCCATTTCGCAGGATGGTTCGAAGATCGTCTTCACCGGCGAGGCGTCCGGAAAGGGGCAACTCTACCTGCGCAGGCTAGATCAGGAGATCGCGGTTCCCATCAGTGGAACCGAGGGCGCGAGCCTTCCATTCCTGTCGCCCGACGGGAACTGGATTGGTTTTTTTGCCGATCAAAAACTGAAGAAGGTTCCCGTGAACGGCGGAGTGGCCATCTCCCTCTGCGATGCCGAGAACAACCGCGGCGGCAGTTGGGGCGAAGACGGCTTCATCATCGCCAGCCTGGCTACGAATGGTGCGCTGATGAAGGTTCCCGCGGCCGGCGGCGCGCCGGTTCCGTTGCTGGAATTGCGAAAAGACGAGCGCGCTCAACGTTTTCCCCAACATTTGCCCGACGGCAAAGGCATCCTCTTTATGTCGGTGGGCCGGGAAGCGGGGAACAACTACGATGCCGCCGTGATTGAGTCATTCTCCTTCCGCGACCGGAAACGCACGGTGCTGCACCGCGGCGGGCATTACCCGCGCTATCTTGCGAGCGGGCATGTTGCCTACAACTTCGAAGGCGCGCTCTTCGGCTTGCCCTTCCAACTCAACCGCATGGAAGCCGCCGGGCTGCCGGTTCAAATCATGGCGGGAGTGCAGGTCGGCCTTTCCGGAAGTGTATTTTTCGATGCTGCTAGAAATGGAACCGCCGTGTTTCTGCGTGGAGACCGCCTGGCCCGCCAAAGCACTTCCGTGATTCAGTGGCTGGAGGGCAATGGAAAGTTGGAGCCTTTGGTGTCCCGGCCTGGGGCGATGCAGCCGCGATTCTCCCCCGATGGATCCCGCCTGGTCTTCGTTCAAACCGGCTCAGCCGCTTTCCGAGGCGACGTCCATGTGCAGGATGTGCGGCGGGATATCGCCACCAAACTCACCTTCGATTCCATCAATGTCGCTCCGATTTGGACCCCCGATTCTAAACACGTGGTCTACGGAAACGTAGACGGCATCTACTGGATGCGGTCCGACGGAGGCGGCAAACCGCGGAAGTTACTGGACGCGGTCACCCCGCGCCCTACCTCTTTCTCGCCCGATGGGCGGCGGCTTCGTTGGTGCAGATCAGCGAGAGTGCGAAGACCAGGGGAAGGGCGACAATCGTCATCCAGTAGGGCACTGCGTACCAGGAGTGCGCCATCCATGCGGTGGCAACAGCCAGGATCGGCAAGCCGATGAAAGAATACTTAAGG
>JACPVQ010000016.1 GCA_016191645.1 Candidatus Solibacter usitatus | reverse complement strand
CAGGCCGGATTCCTGAAGGAAAGCGTCGCAGGTGGCCAACCACACCCTTGTAATGGACTCATGATAGCCGCGCAGAATCGTTTCCTGTACCTTATTCTGTGCGTTCAGATTCAGAATGCCTTTGCGGACCAATTCCAAAGCGTCCGCGGCGGGCATTCTCAATAAGTACGCACCAGCCATGGCGACGTGCGAAGCGTGTGTCCATTCCGCGCCCGGAATCAAGCCGGTCTCGAACCTGGCGATGAATGACCGCAGGGTTTCGTCTGAAAAAAGTTCCGGGGAATCGGGGCCTCGAAGCATTCTGCAAGTATAGACGCTGACACACGGATTTCGCTGGTACTCTATGGAGATGCGGAGACTCATCCTCGCCGCCGGAATGGCGGTAGTTCTCAAGGCGCAAAATCCCGGTGCGCTCCGGGAATCGTTTGAAGGCCGGCAGGTGATGGTCAAGATGGACATGCCTGCCACAAAGGACGGCGTCGATCTCTATTTGCAGAGACCGAATCCTCTCGACCTGGGAACCTACCAGGACCGGTTGAAACGCAACGGAATTGGGGTGAATCAGGGAGACAGGATCCTGGTAACGAAGCTGGTGGTGAAGGAATCGATTATCGAATTTCACCTTGGCGGAGGTGGGTACGGAACATTCGGGGACGAGGGGTTCACCAGGACAACCCCGCTCCTGGTGAGCAAGAGCAGGCGCGAGGAGGAACTTGAAAAAGATCTTCGCGACGCGAGCGGCTCGCGGAGACGTGACATCGAACGCCAGCTCGACTCCATGCGTCGTGATCGCGAGCGGGCAAATGCCCGAAACAGGGCCACGGCCGAACAGACGGATCAGATCGCCAAGGCCCGCATCGAACAAAAGCGTCTGTCGGGCGGGTCCAGGTTCAATATCAGATTCGATCCAAAGAATCCTGGCAACATCTTCACGCCGGAGGGCTTAACCGACGCCCTCTCCCGCTGGGTGGACTTCAGCCAGGGTCAGGCGCCCGCAGCAGCGGCAACTCCGCTGCGCACATTGCCCTTGCTGGTGAAGGGAATGACGCGAGCGGCCGTGGACGCAGCGCTCGGCACACCGATCGACATCACCGATCGAATGGAAGGCACCATTGCGGTGACCACAGCCGTTTACGATGTGGCCGGAGTAACGGCGAAAATCGATTTCGCGGGAGGCGTTCTGATCAAGTTCATTTACCAATCGCGATGAACGCATCGAAGCCGCAGGACGCCGAGCTGACCATCAAAGCGGTGGCGCTTGGGCTTTTTCTCGCCTTTGTTTTCGGGGCTGCCAACGCTTACCTTGGGTTGCGCGCCGGCCAGACCATAGCGGCAACCATTCCAGCCGCTGTCATCGCATTGGCGTTGTTCCGGCTGCCGGCATTTCGCGGGACCATCCTGGAGCAGAATATTGTTCGTACGGCGGGAAGCGTCGGGGAAGCGCTGGTCGCCGGCGCAATCTTCACCATTCCATCGTTTGTTCTTGCCGAGACCGGCGGTACGCGAATATGGACGGATCTCCGCTCTCACTACTGGGAGGCGACCCTCATCCTTCTCGCCGGCGGACTCATCGGCGTCCTCTTCGTCATTCCTTTACGCCGGCCCTTGTGCGTCGACGCGCAGTTGCCATGGCCGGAAAGTGTCGCCAGCGCGGAGATTGTCAAAGCGGCGGCCGAATCGGGCAGCGCCGCGCGCGTCATTTTCGCGTCCATGGGTTTCGGTGCGCTGATGCAATTCCTGAAGTCGGACAAGGGCGTGCAGATCTTCCGCGAATACACTGAAGGCTTCCTGACATTTCCCTCCTCCCTGATTCAACACACGGGTGGACAAGCGGTTAGACACGGCGGAGGCATCGCCTGGTCCACGCCGAGTCTGTCGCCGGCGCTCACCGGGATCGGTTACATCATAGGGTTCGTTCCTTCCGCCGTTACATTTTCCGGCGGCCTCATCGCCTGGTGGCTCCTCATCCCGCTGCTGCTTTTCCTCGATCCCGACCTTGCGCGCCGTTTCGGAACGGGCGGAACACCCGATGTGCTGGCGGCCAGTTTGTGGCGCAATATCGTGAGGCCCATTGCCGTTGGCGCGATGCTGGTGGCCGCCGCAAGTACCATGTGGTCCATTCGCCAATCCTTGATACAGTCGTTTCGAGGCGCGCTCAGTGCCTCCGCAAAAACATTGGCGGAGTCAGCCATTCCCACTGAGCGCGACATTCCGCTGCGGTGGGTGCTCGCCGGAATCATCGCGCTCTTGGTTCCGATAACGGGAATCTACTGGCACTTCACTGACAACTTCGCCGCAGCCACTGTCACGGCGTTAGTGATGGCCCTTGCGGGATTCCTGCTTTGCGCGTGCGGCGCATATCTGGTTGGATTGGTGGGAAGCTCCAATCAGCCGCTGTCGGGCCTCACGTTGTCGGGCCTGCTGATTGCGGCGCTGGCGATTCTTACCATGGGGCTCAAGGGCGCGCCCGGAATTGCCGCCGTGCTCGGTGTCGCGGCGGTGGTGGCTTGCGCATGCAGTGTTTCCGGGTCATTGATTCAGGATTTGAAAGCGGGACACCTGCTTGGCGGAACTCCATGGAAGATGCAATTGGTGGAGATTCTCGCCGTCGTGCTGCTGTCGTTTTTCCTCATGGGGCCCATCATCGCGCTGCACGAGGCGAACCTGGCGACAGGCGGCATCGGCGGAAAAGCCTTGCCCGCTCCACAGGCAGGCCTGATGGCGCAGCTTGCCATCGGAATTGTGGGCGGCCAGATGGCCTGGGGACTGCTTGGAATCGGGGTTGCGTTCGGATTCGCTCTCATTCTTTGCGGCGCGCGCGCGCCGATGCTGGTTGCCGTAGGAATGTATCTGCCATTTGATACAACCTCCGCCATTTTCCTGGGAGGCCTGCTGAAACTGATCAGCGACAAGATCACCTCCACGTGGCTGGAGCAGCAGCGTGCTAAGGCTGAGGAGCGTGGGATTCTGCTGGCGTCGGGATTAGTGTCCGGGGAGGCGATCGCCGGTATCGTTCTTGCAGTGACCTACCTTGCCGGCATCCCTTCGTTCACTCAATGGCTGATTGGAAAAGAGGCTCTCGGCTTCTTCCCGCAATGGGGCGGGTGGCTTTCCCTGGCCGGTTTCGCCATGCTCGCGCTGGTTCTGTTGTGGCTGCCTCTGCGGGCCAGAAAAACTTAAGTGGGGCAGATCTCCAAATCTGCGGCGGGGTCTCCAGACCCCGCCTCGGCCGCGAAGTGGCCGCCATGGAGATTGCGAGTACTCCCAACAGAGGCGGTCTGGAGACCGCCTCGCAGACCTGGAGGTCTGCCCCACGAAGGTTAGTTGAGCGGTTTCGCCATGTACAGGGCGTATTCGTCCAGAACGTTCATGCCAAGGAAGTAGACCGTCCCGTCGTCGCGAATATCGAAGTCGCTGGTGCGGATGAGCAGGTCGCCGTCCGGCGTCAATTCCGTCAACATCTGGATGTAGTAGGTTTTCGCGCCGCGCTTCACCACCAATACCTGCGTGTTCGTATTGCATTGCGCCACAATATCGCCGTTGCGGTTGACGTCGTAGTTGCCAATGGAGTTCATCAGATTCCCGGTGGCCAAAACCTCGTTCACGTCGAACACGTTTTCCCATTTGTCCGTCTGATAGCGCGCCAGCACGTTTCCGATGCCCAGCAAATTGAAGATGGCGTAGAAACTATTTCCGGCCGTTCGTATTTGCGAAATGGAGTTTACCGTAGCGCCACTCAACTGCGATTCCAATACCCGAGCTACTTTTTTCCACTCCCCGCCTTGCCATAAGTAGAGGACGGTAGTGTTGTCGCGGAAGCGCAGCGTGGCCATCACTCGTCCCGATTCATCCACCAGTTGATCCGACCATCCGATAACATCCTGTCCATCCACCTGGGTGATGTACGCCGCCACGGAGCTGTTGGTCAGCAACTGGACGTTTCTCCCGCCTTGGATCAGGACGAGCCTGGTATCGCCGCGATTCGTGGACGCGTTAAACAGCAGGTCGCCGCGCGCGTTCCCCGCGATGTAGGTGGGCGCATTGATAGTGGATCCGTCCGGCAATGCCAAACCCGGCTTGATCACCAAATCGGAAGACGATCCCTTGACGCGAAGTACACCGGCCCCATTCGTGGGCGTTACGAACAGATCGCCCGGGGAAACTTTGCGCGTATCGCCGGTATTGGCGCCGGTAAACAATTGGACCGGCGAATACCGTTCTCCATGCAGCAGAGAACGCACCAGTTGCCCATCCGGCTGAACCTGGAAGATGCTGGAGCCCCTGCCGCCGGTCAACAGATGCACGGGTCCCATGCGATCTCCAGCCAATACGTTTTGGACGGAGACCTGCGCGGCGTTGATAGGGACAGGGTCGCCGGAAGAAACCACAACCTGTGCGGCAGTCTCGCCTTGGCGGATACGCAGCAACTCCATGATGTTGTCCTGGGAACGAACCATGAAATGAACCGTTCCTTCGCCGCCAACGGCGGCCCAATCGAGTTGGGGGACGCTTTTTCCACGCAAGGTATATTGATTGTTGCTTTGCAGGAACACCAGCTTTGCGTCAGTGCCATCCCAAAGATACAATCCGTAGCCTCTGCCGCCATCGCCAAGGAACAACGCTCCGGCGCCGCGGCTCATTCCGAACAAATTGCTGAAGCTGTTAAGGCGCAGCGTCTTTGCGGGAGCGGTCCACTTTGCGCCGGTGTATTTCAACAGATGCAGCTGTCCGTTGGCCAAACCGACTACAACTCCAAGGTCGCCGTCATTGTTCATGTAGAAGCCGTTCCCCAGGAACCGCGAGACTGTGGAACCCAGTAGCGGGGTTCCCACCTCCAGCACCTTCGTGATGCTGCTGAAGTCACTGACAAACAGGGCGCGGCGCGCTCCACTCGTAGCTGTGAAATAGATCAGTCCGGTTCCGGAGAGGCCGAAATCCGCATCCAACGTGAAGGGATAAGGAAAATCGGGCAACTGATTCATCGTGGACGCAATCTGGTTGGCCGAGCCGCGATTGGGAACAAAAAACAGCCCGCTGAATGTGGGACCGGCATTAGCCACACGGTAGTTCGCGCGCATCAGCCAGTCACTGGAATCGTTCAAACAATTCCTGTTAATGGAAGGGCCGGTGAGAAACTCCGTTCCCGGAAGCGGCTGCGTGTCGACGAACAGGGGAGTCCTTTGGCCCAGAGCGAACTTGTAGATAACATTTCCACTGAAAAGCACCGTGGTGAGTGAGAGCACCTCCCCTTTGTTGTTGAACGCGAGGGTCGGAAACTCCGCAATCATCGTCTGCGGCAGAAGTCCCGCCAAACCGCCGTACGCCAGCAGGTCCCACTTGCCATGCGTGTACATCAAAGGCCCGTTGACAAGCCCGTCCAAAGCCGAGTTGAAAACGATCTGCCCTTCCTCGTTACCGAGCATGGCCAGGATTCTGCCCCGCAATTCGAAAGGCCCCGGAATCAGGTCGCCGGCGCTGACCAACTTCTTCAACGAATAACTCTTCGGCGGGCGTATCGACACATTCGCAATGGCATGCACCTGATTATCGAATCCGGCGATTACGCTGTTGTACCCCACAATGGCGCGCACGTAGATGTTGCCTACGGCCACGGTATTCAGCATTCCGAAGCGGTCGATGGTGGACGTGTTCGTGGTGCCGAGATTGGTAGTGGTTGTGGACCAGGAGAACGTTACCCCCGTCAAGACCCTATCGTTGATATCGATGGCGGCCGCGGAAAACTGCATCTGCCCGCCAACGGTAACACTGATATTGGGCGGAGTGATGACGACGCGTTTGGGCAGAATCTGGAACAAGGAACTGTTCGTGATATTCCCTGTACGAGCGGTGACGCGGACGACTCCCAGCGTTTTGGAGGTGAGCGTAACGGATCCTCCGCTGGTCTCCACTGCCGCAAAATTCGCGTTATCGACGGTCCAAGTAAATTGATCGTTGGGCCGTTCCACTCCGCTCGAATCACGCGAAATCGCCGTAAGTTGCAGAGTTTGGCCGGCGATCATCTTGTTCGCTGGAGCGACGATCTGGACGGTGGAGGGCGGGCCCTGCGCGAACACACCACTGGCAATCAAAACGATCGGAAAGCACTTGCGCATGGAACGGGACTCCTAGCCGCCAAAAACTTCTTCGATCGGGAAGAACGTGCCCGTCGCCGCCAGGGGCACATATTCGAATTTTCGTCCGGAAGGCGTGTCCAGGATTCCCTTGGTCCAATCGATTCCCAGTGCGGAGTAGATGGTGGCGGCAATGTCTTCGGTTTGGATGGGACGTCCGCCCTTCCAACCGGGATCGATGATGCGCGCGCCATCCCCGCTTTGCTCGCCAATAATCTGGCCGCCTTTGACACCGCCGCCCAACAGGACGGCCATCATTGCGTCCTTATAGTGGTCGCGGCCTCCGCGGGCGTTCAAAGGCCCCGGCGTTCTGCCGAACTCACCCATGATCACGATCATCGTGTTTTGGAAATCGCCGCTGGCTTTCAAATCGAGGACAAGATTGTACAGCGCCCGGTCCAGGTCGTTGTTCTGGTTGTAGAGGTTCTGCGGATAGGTGACGTCGAACATCTGCTGGTGCGTATCCCAGCCGCCCATGAATGTGTTGACGAAAACGGCTCCGTTGCGCGCTTGAATCGCGTTGCGGGCTACAATCAACGACCTGCCGATGGCGGTATTGCCGTAACGGCCCTGGTCGTCGGTGGAATACTTGAACACATTGGCGATAGATGGGTTGTACATCATGTTTTTCGCCGAGTTGTAGAACGTGGAATAGGACGCCATCCCCTCGTCGAAGGGAGCCGCGCGCAAGGGGGCATCCAATGCGCCCAGCAGCGCGAACTTTTGTTCAAAGCGATTTGCGCTGGCCGCACCGTAGTAGTTGTGTTCCAGCGTCGAGAGGCCCGTGCTCGTGGGCGTAGGGTTCATCGGCGTGTAACGGCCGCTGAGAAATGCCGCGCCCTGCATGCTGCCGCCATTAAAGGATAGAAACGGAGGAAGCGGCAGTTTGGCATCGCTCAGTTCCCGCGAGATCACTGCGCCAATGTGCGGAGTCTCCTGCGCGAAAGCGGGGTTCGAGGGATGCGAGGTCTGCAGATAAAACTGGCCGCGGTCGTGCGCGGCTTCCCAACTCTGAACCGACCGCAGAATGCACAGATCATTCGTAATTTTGGTCAGGTTCGGGTAGAAAGCCTTGGAGAGGACAATCTTACCGGGAAATTCCGTAAGGTCTGCATTACGAGGATTCCAAGGTCCGTCCTGCGGCGTGAATGTGTCCAGGTGGCTGGGCGCGCCGGAGAGGTTGATGAAAACCACCGCGCGTGCTGTCTTTCGCGTTGCGGCGCGGGCCGAGGTTTCTTCGGCATCGGCATGAGCCTTGGTGAGATGGAAGCCGGCCGCGCTGGCCGCACCTAACAAAAAGTGCCGGCGGCTGAGGTTGTGGTTTCCGCAATTCTTCAACATGATTCGCTCCTTCCGCCTTTAGTAGTTGAAAATGAAGTCCAGCTTGTTGATCAGGGCCCACTGCAGGTCGCCGATCCAATCCAGACGAGTCCCCGTTTTCATTCGCAGGACAGTTGCCACTTCCTCCGAAGTCGGATAACGCGTCAAAGTAGCCAAGTACATTTGCTTGATCACTTCCTCGTCGGAAAGTCTCGAGGCGGCCAGGCGAGCAGGCCGGTTGATGGGGCCATTGGCATTCGACGCGAACGTCCGCATCACCGTTTGATTGGCATTCAGGTTATACAGAAGTTGCAGGATGCTGGGCTGCGAATCGCGGCGATTATTCCACCAGTCCCCACGCCCGAAGGTATTCAGGAAGGTGGCAATGTTGCCGTCGCTTCTCGGCTCCGTGGGGTCCGGCAACTGGTTGGCGTAATACAACAACTGATCCGAGCCTGCCACAAACATGGGGGCTAACGTATCCGTGGCGATATTCATTGTGTCGAAAATCTCTTCGGCCGAAAGGCGGCGCGGATAATGTTTGGCGAAATACCTCGTATACTGCGGACGCCACTGTCCCGGATATTTGCTGGAAAGCTGGTAGGCGCTGGAATTCACAATCAAGCGCAAAACGCTCTTGGTGCTGTAGTTGTTTTCAATAAAGTAGTCCGCCAGATGCTCCAACAGTTCCGGATGGGTCACCTGCAAAGTCCAGGGAGACGGCGGCGGATTGTTAACGTCAACGCGAGCCAAGTCCCAGCCGTCCGGAGGATCCACCAGACCGTAGTTAAACAGATAGGCCCACAGGTAGTTCACGGCCGCCTTGGCAAACTGGCGGTTGCCGGTAACCATTCTGGCGAACTCCTTACGCCAATCTTCGTTTTGGGGTTGCTCACCCGTGAGAATGAACGACGGATTGTAGGGGCCCCCGGAACGTGCCGGCCGGGGTCCCGGGGAACCCGGATTCACATTCGCGTGATACGAACCGGTTTCACGGTCGGAATAGACGAACTTCATCCTCTGATTGAAGGCGTCCACACCTAGACGGACCATGTTCATGCGGGAGAAGAAGGAAGACATGCCCCAGAACTCCGTCCGCGTCCGCTTGGAAAGCCAGAGATTGATCTGCTCCAAATGGTTGCGGCCGTTGTGACAGGAAACACATTCCGTCTTGAAGCCAAGAAATCGGACGGTTGTGCGGTCCGTCAACGTGTCCCATGTATCCTGAATCGGGTCGCCATCCTGATACCCGCGAGTCAGGTAGTTCGCGGGGCCCACCATATCGGCATCACCGGAAGCGGATAGCATTTCCGAGGCTACCTGGTTGTACGGCCTGTCTCGCTGAACGAAATCGCGGAGAAACTTGTTGAAGAGGTTTCTTCCTGTAATCCCGACATAAGTGTAGTAACCGCTGGTCACTTCAAACCGGTTGTTGAAGTAGAGCGTCATCTGGTCGACGTAGCCAGGGGAAGCCAGAAGCTCCTCTATCAGTTCCGCCCTTTTGTTTAGGGACGCGTTTTCAAGAAACGCGACGGTCTGCTCAGGGCTGGGGACGCGACCCGTCAGGTCAATGCTTACGCGTCTCAGAAATTCCGTATCGCTGGTCAACTCGGCAGGCTGGACGCCGTCGGCATTCATCTTTCCGAAGATCTGGTCGTCGATGAAATTATTGAACCGGACCGCGCTTCTGGTGGATACCTTATTCGCGCGGTGGGCAAACTCCCAAGCCGACTGTTCCATCTGGAAGCGGTTTTGGAGTTCTGTCCGCTCGGCATTCGGGTAGCGAGAGCAACCGGGGTCGGAATCCGAACCGAAGGAGGCTGGGGCAAGAAGGACGACGAGAAATAGGCAGGGGCTTTTCATGACACAGTTATACCTGTAGGTATCCACCATCTTGGACCAGATTTGACATCCCGTCAATGCCCCAGAAGAACTAAGCCATATCAATGAGATACCCGTTGACGCCGCGCCCCTCTTCCCTTAGGATTGAAAGTGCCTCTTATTCGCAGCAAAGAGCAGTTAAGAGATGATTGCTGAAACCGCAGTTGCGCAGGCCCCTCTGGCCCGGCCGGAGATCCCCGACAAACTTTATTTCCGCATTGGCGACGTAAGCAGGCTCACCGGCATCAAGTCTTTCGTCCTGCGATTCTGGGAGACGGAGTTTCCGCAGCTCGCTCCCAAAAAGTCGGGAACGGGTCACCGCCTTTATCGCCGCAAAGATGTGGAGATGGTGCTGGAAATCAAGCGTCTGCTCTACGAAGAGCGGTTCACCATTGAAGGAGCGCGGAACTCCATACAGACCCGGCACCAGATGGCTAGGGCTGTCGTCAAGGCGAAAGCCAAATCCAAGAAGCCCGTAGCCGCTTCCACAAGCCCCGCCGTTCAGGCCGACCTGTTTGGCAGCGGCATCCCGCTGTCGGCCTTGGACGATATCCGCATCGAGCTAAAATCCATTCTCGGTCTGCTTTCCTAGTCGCTTCCATTCCAGGTGTGTTAGAATTCCGTGCATTATGCGGAAACTGTTTTTCGTAGCGGCCTTCACAGCCATGGTCGCGCTCACCACCCTCTATGCACAGCGGCGCACAAACGAAGAGCCATCGTGGGCTCCGAAACCGGACGCGTTGCCGAAGTACCTTCCCCCTCATAAGCCCCATACGAACCCTCTATGCACAGCGGCGCACAAACGAAGAGCCATCGTGGGCTCCGAAACCGGACGCGTTGCCGAAGTACCTTCCCCCTCATAAGCCCCATACGAAACTGTCGGATGTGAAAGCCAAACACAAGGGACAAACAGCTTGGCGCGAAGTGGTTGTCGATGACGATCATTTGCGCGGCGAATATGTAATGTCTCCCGTGGGAGCCAAAGTTGGACGCCGCTTCCATCCGGACACGCGCGCATGGTTGGTCATTCTGGAAGGCCAGATCCGCTTCGAGATCGAAGGTCAGGAACCCTTCGTCGCCCGCCGCGGGTCCATGGTGCAAGCGCCCATGCAGACCATCTATTCGATGGAAGTGGTTGGCGAAACGCCCTCCCTGCGCTGGGAAGTGAATATCGCCAAGGCAAAGACGCTCTATCCGAAAGATGTGACGCCCCCCGAGGTGCCGGGCTTCAAGTTTATTCCCGTCACGCTCAACCGTAAACCCGCTCCCTATGCCAATGGCAACAAACCGCACATCAATCTGTTTGAGTTAGCGCAGCTTCCGGAGAACAAGGACAAGAATTTCACGCACCGCTTTATCCATGACGACCGCGCTGTGTCGAACGCCATCTACGGCTATGCGAGCAAACTGCCGCCCATCAATCCCAACGACAAAGGCCACTATCATCCCGAGTGCGCGGAGTTCTGGCTGATTACCTTGGGGCAGATCCGCTATCCGATTGAAGGGCAGGGCGTGGTGATCGCCAGCGAAGGGGACGTTGTCTATGTGCCGCTGTACACATTCCACGCGCCGCGCTGGTACGGCGAGGGTCCATCGTGCCGTCTGGCGATGAACGGGTATACGAACATCGCGCACCTGTTCGAATCGGCCAAGCCGCACTAGAGAGACATCAAATAAGAAGTCAGCCTCTCCAGGTCTCGCGGATTCAGCCGGTAGGGCGGCATTTTGCTGCCAGGCGAAAGTTTCTGCGGGTTGGCGAAGTGCTCCTCCACCCAGGCGCGGGTGCGTCGCGCGGCAAGTCCGTTCAGGGGCGGGCCGAGCTTCATCCCCACTCCGTTCACCTGATGACAGACGCCGCAGCGGTTTTGTTGATACACCAGCGCGCCATCCACCATTTCCTGCGGCGCTTCCCGAAGCTCCTTCGCGTTCTGGATCTCTATCTTTAATAGAAATGCGGCAAGCGCATTCAACTGCGCGTCCGGCAGCAGGATGGGTGGCATGGAGGAACCAGGCACCAGCTCTTGCGGCCGTTTGAAATGGTCAATCATCCACTTCGCATCGCGCCGCATTGACAGACCGGCCAAATCGGGGCCCACTTTGGCCGCTCCAAGATTCAGAAAATGTATGATATGTGGTACTTAAAATGAATATAAGTAAACATTTGGGCCGCGGAGTGTACGTCTTATCTGTGGGATCCGCTAATCGCTCCAGGGGAACCTTCAGCGTTACGGCCATCACAAACAGGATGGTGAACACGACAAACACCGCGACGGTATCTTTGAAGACTTGCTCCGGAAAGAATTTTTTCTTCGGCAGTTGGTCGCCGGCCAGAGGAGTAACGCCGTGCTTTCGTACCAGATAAATGTGGAAAGCGATGAGGAGCATGATGGTGATGGGCAGCAACATCGTGTGGGCCGCGTAAAACCTGGTGAAGGTCACCACGCCCACCCCATGTTCCGCGCCCATCAACCTCTGCACATACGGCCCCAGGCCGGGCGCCAGACCGGCGATTTGCGTGGTCACGACGGTTCCCCAATAAGCCCGGTTATCCCACGGTAGAAGATAGCCCGTGAGCCCAAACCCCATGGTTACCATCAGCAGAAGAATGCCCACCATCCATGTCGCCTCGCGCGGTTTTTTGTATGCGCCGAAGATCAACACCTGCACCATGTGGAGCACCACAACGACAATCATCATGCTCGCTCCCCAATGGTGCAGCCCTCGAATCAGGCGTCCTCCGGTCAGCTCCGTCATGATGTACTTGATGCTGTTGTAGGCCTCGCCCGGTAACGGCGCATAGTTTAGGGCGAGCATCGTCCCGGTGAACGCCTGTACCAGGAAACAGAACAGCGCCACGCTCCCAAAAACATTGTGCCAGCCGCTGGAGGCGGGGATGTCTTCGTAAAGAAAATGATTGACGGCGGTCTCGAGCCCCGTGCGGGACTCAATCCAGTTCAGGATTCGGCGTGGCATGGGCTACGCCTCCGGAACCTTTTCCATTGGGCCCAAAAGTAGCTTGGTGCCCTGAATTCTTACTTCGAATCGATCCAGCGGCCGCGGCGCCGGTCCGTCGATCACTTTTCCATCCAAGCTGAAATCGGAATTGTGGCAGGGGCAAAGAAATGTCTTCCTCGACTCTTCATAGCGGAAGGCGCAACCAAGATGCGTGCAGGTGGGCGCGAAAGCAATCACCTCCGCGGGCGACTTCTTGATGACCCAAGCCGTACTCTTTTCACTGGAAATTTTCCAACCGTCCACGCGAGTACGCCGAAAGACGATTTCTTCGGGAACGTTGGTCTCCAGTTTCGACAAATCCGCTGCTTCCACCCACTCCGCGCCTTTCTTGCCTCGCGGTGGAAACAACAGATAAATAGCCGCCGGGACGGACAGAGCCATTCCCATCAAGCCTCCCAATCCATTAATGACGGCGGTATGAAACCCCCGTCGTTGCAGTGTTCGAGCGTTGGACCCCTGTTCACTCATGCTGCTTATCATATGTCAATTTGAGCTCATTTGAAACGGGAAACTTGCAAAATACGAAGTGGTATACTTTAGGCAGTTTGGAGGGTTCGAAAATGGCTGCACGGAGAATTGGCGTTCTCGGGCTTGCTGTCGTTGGGCTCGGCTTGACCGCCGATAAGATCCCGTCAAAGCCCGCTGATACTACCGCGCAACAGAGCCAGGCGAAAGTCGCCATCGAGCCGCGGGCGAAGCCAGGTACGGAAGCTCCCGGTGCGCGGGGCCCCGCAAACCTGCGCGTGGACAGCACTCTGGTGCTGATCAACGTTACCGTCACGGACCCCGTGAACCGCTTCGTAACCAATCTCGACAAGGACTTCTTCCAACTGTGGGAAGATAACGTCGCGCAGAATATCACTCAGTTTTCCAGCGAAGACGCGCCACTCTCCGTGGGGTTGGTTTTCGATACCAGCGGTAGCATGGGCAGCAAGCTGAACAAGTCCCGGCAAGCCGCCTCGCAGTTTTTCAAGACGGCGAATCCGGAAGACGAGTTCTTTCTGGTTCAGTTTAACGATCGCGCGGAGTTGATTGTTCCGTTCACCCACGCCACAGAAGAAATCCAAAACCGCCTCACGTTTACCCAAGCCAAGGGAAAGACCGCCCTGCTCGACGCCATCTACCTGGCCATCAACACAATGAAGAAAGCCAAGAATCCGCGCAAGGCGATTCTTGTTATCTCCGACGGCGGCGACAATAGCAGCCGCTATACGGAAAGCGAGATTCGCAACCTGGTGGCGGAGGCGGACGTCCAACTCTATGCGATGGGAATTTTCGAACCCGCCTCGGCGCGCGGCCGAACGGCGGAAGAGTTGTCCGGTCCCGGCCTGCTCAGCGAGATCGCCGAGAAAACTGGCGGCCGGCATTTCCCCATTGAGAACCTCAATGAGTTGCCGGACGTGGCCGCGAAGATCGGCATCGAACTGCGCAATCAATATGTGCTCGGCTACAAACCAATCAATCAGAACCGGGATGGAAAGTACAGGAGAGTTAAGGTCAAGGTGAAGCAGCCAAGGGGATTCCCACAACTGCGCGCGTTTTGGCGTTTGGGTTACTATGCTCCTTCGCAATAGTTTCGTTTTCTTATTCCTCTTATTCACTCTTGCGGATTCGGGCCAGACACAGGCCACCTTCAGTACCGAAACCAGTCTTGTCGTACTGCATGCCAGCGTGATGGACAAAAACGGCAAACTGCTGACGCAACTGCCCAAGGAAGCTTTTCGCGTGGCGGAAAACAATGTCGAGCAGCGCATCAGCCGCTTTTTGCGCGAGGACATCCCTGTCTCCATGGGATTGATCATCGACAACAGCGGCAGCATGCGCAACAAACGGCAGAAGGTGGAGGCGGCCGCTCTTGCTTTAGTGAAAAACTCCAATCCGAAAGACGAGGTGTTTATCGTCAACTTCAACGATGAGGCCTATCTGGATGTTCCTTTCACCAACGACATCAAGAAAATGGAGGAAGGTCTGTCACAGATTAATTCGCGCGGCGGCACGGCCATGCGCGACGCCATCAGCATGTCCATCGACGAAGCCAAGGAAAAAGGGAAGCGCGATAAGCGAGTGTTGCTGGTGGTGACGGACGGCAACGACAACACCAGTCTCATGACGTATGAAAAGCTCATTGAGAAAGCGCACCGCAGCGAGGTGCTCATCTACTGCATCGGTCTGCTGAACGAGGAAGAGCGTCGCGAAGCGTTGAAGGCAAAGAAAGCGTTGCAAGGTCTGGCCGCGGCTTCCGGCGGATTAGCGTTCTTTCCGAAGGAGCTTGCCGAGACTGAGAAGATTGCCCTGGAAGTGGCCTACGAGATCCGCAACCAGTTCATGCTGGCATATTCCCCCTCCAACTCGGCTCTGGACGGAACTTTTCGCACCATCAAAGTCAGCGTCAAGGGGCCGGGCAATCCAACCGTGCGCACGCGATCCGGCTATTACGCGAAGGCCGCCGGCCGCAAAGGATCTTAGGTGTTCGCCTTCCTCTGGCAGGCAACCGGCGGCTACCGTATCTGTCCTTGGCGCAGCCCGTACTTGCGCTGGCGTATGGAAACCTACTGGGGTATGCATGCGGATGAAATCGACAGCCGAACGTTCTGGCGATTTCTTTGGCAACATCGGTCTGAGATGCTGCGCTTCCTGGCTTGGGCCGGAAGAATGCGGCGATAGAGGCGGCAATCTCCGTTTTCACCAGAAGCGGGCTGAAGCCCGCCGCAAGCTGAAGCTTGCCCCACAAATGCTTCGGGCTGTGGGGCAAGCTTCAGCTTGCGTGAGGCTTTAGCCTCGCTAGTTTTCGCGCATCTCGACGATGGTGGCTCCGGCGCCGCCTTCACTTTGCGTGGCTGGCAAGAATCTCGCAACATGCGGGTTTTTCGACAGAAACTCCGCCACCGCTCTCTTCAGTACACCCATCCCGTGGCCATGCACAATGCGAATGCGCTGCACGGAAGCCATCGCGGCATGATCCAGAAATTTGTCCAGTTCGTCCAGCGCCTCTTCGACGCGCTTGCCGATGACGTTGATCTCCTGGAAGCTGACATCCCACGCCGGTCCGGCAGGTTTGAAGGTGACATTCGCCGGAAGACGCGAGCCCTCATCGGAAGCGGGTAGAACCTCGACAACATCTTCCGCCTGCACCTGCATTTTCAAAAATCCGGCCTCCACCTCATAACGGCCGGGCCCCAGAATGCGCCGCACCTTCGCGGGCTCGCGAACGTTCTTTAGCCTGACGCGCGCGCCTTCCTGAACTTGCAGCGGCGGCGGAGCGTCCGTTCCCGCCCTCACCGCTGCCTGAAACTCTTCCTTGAATTCGCGAATGGTCTTGGCCGTCTTTGTACGCGCTTGGTCGGCGGATTTGCGATTGGCCGCGCCTTGCAAAATGGAATCGATGGTCTTGCGCGACTCCTCCTCGAACTTGCGGGCAATCTCTTCGGCCCGCCGCTCGATTTCTTTTATTCTGCCGCTCTCCTTCCGCTCCCACTCTTTGGCGAGTGAAGCCTCGCGCGCTTCCAGCGATTTGCGCTGCTCGCGCAGTTGCTCCGTCTCTTCCGCCAGTTCCGCGGTTCGCGTTTGCAGTTGCGTCAGATAGTCCGCCAAATCGCGTTCGCGATTGGACATCGCCGCGCGTGCTCTTGCGATCAGGTCCGGCGGCATCCCCAAGCTCCCCGCAATGGACAACCCCGCGGATTCACCCGGCGCGCCCAATCGCAACAAATACGTTGGTGCCAGCGTTTCCCGGTTGAACCCCATGGAGCCGTTCAACACGCCATCGCGGCTGCCCGCAAAAACCTTCAACGCCAGCAAATGTGTGGATGCTAGAGTAAACGCCTTCCACGACCGCAGGTTTTCCAGAATCGCGATCCCAAGCGCGCCACCCTCTTCGGGATCTGTCGCGCGCCCCAATTCGTCAAGCAACACAAGGGAATCCGGGGTTACCAGACGCAGAATCTCATTCATCCGGCGAATGTGCGAGGAAAAACTGCTCAGGCTTTCGGCGATTGATTGATTGTCGCCAAGATCGGCCAGCACCTGGTCGAACAGCGGAAACTCAGCCTCGCGGGCGGGAACTGGAATTCCGGATTGCGCCATCAAAGCCAACAGGCCCGCGGTTTTCAGCGTCACTGTCTTACCGCCCGTATTGGGTCCGCTCAGCAGCAGCGTGCGCGTTTCCTTGTCCAGCACAAAGGAAATCGGGATCACGGTTTTTCCCTGCCGCCGCAACACGTCTTCCAGAAGCGGATGCCGCGCGGCTTCCAGACGAAGCACCGGTTTGTCTTCGGGGCTGAAGCGTGGAATGACGCATTGGAACTCCAAAGCAAAACTTGCCTTCGCGAAAATCCAATCGAACTCGCCGAGCAACGTGCGCGCTAAGGCGATGGCCGGCGCCTCCGTGCGCAATCGTGCCGACATTTCGCGCAGAATGCGATGAACTTCGCGCAGTTCTTCCTCCACCATGCGCACCAGTTCGTTATTGCGGTCGATGGTTTCCAGCGGCTCGACAAACAGGGAATGTCCGCTCCCGCTGGAGCCATGAATCACTCCTTGCACGCGTGCCTGCTGTCCGGCAACGATGGGAACGACAAACCTGTCGTTGCGAAGAGTGACGAAATCTTCCTGCAGGACGCCGTCGGCGCGGTGTGCCTTCATGAAGCGTTCCAACGATTCCTGAATCTGCTGCTTCTGCTTTTCAATCCCGCGGCGGATGCGATGAAGGGCCACGCTCGCGTGGTCGGAAACCGAACCATCGGGTTCGATGCGCCCCGCAAGCTCGCGCAGCAAAGGACGGAAATCGCCGAACCCGCGCGCCTTCGCGGTGAGCAAAGGGAAGGTGCTGCCCATACCGTCCAACACGGAGCGGACGTCCGCGGCGCGATCCAACAAGCCGAGCACATCGAAGATTTCTTTGCCGTCGAGCACGGCGCCTTCGATGCGCACTTTTTGCACCGCGGCGCTACAATCCGGCAGATCGGTGAATCGCAGGCGGAGCACAGATCCGCGGGCGGCGAGCTTTGGCTGAGCCGCGGTCCTGAGGTAGTCCATCGCCTCGGCGGTGTCGCGATGCAGTTGCTCTATCGCCGCGCGGTCTTTCAGTGGCGCGGCCTGTTGCAACAAGTCGCGACCCATCGGGCTGCCGACATAGCGCCCCACCAGCAGGCGTAAGGCTTCGAATTCCAGTAGATCGGCGCTCGTATGCGTCATTTTTTCTTGCCACGAAAAGCGCGCACAATCACTTCCAACGTCCCTTCCGTGAGCCGGTAGTTTTTCACATCCTGTTCACGCACCCATTCCACGGCGCTCACATCGCTGCCGGGGCGCGCCTCGCCTCTCACCTTGCAGATGTAATCGTGCAGCACGTAGTGGTACTCCATCTTTCCGTTCGCGTCCGGCATCAATCGCTCAAACACCGTGAAGAACTCCATGCTCACCACGTGAAGACCCGTCTCCTCCAGCACCTCGCGGCGAACACCCTCCGCCAACCATTCCCCGGTTTCGAGAGCGCCTCCGGGAAGCGACCACCAGCCTTTCAATGGAGTCTTTCCGCGCTGTGCGAGTAGAATCCGGTTGCGCCTGAAGATGAGCGCGCCAATGCCGATGATGGGCCGTGGAGGATAACGCCTGTCGTCGCGTAGCTTAATACTGCACCGACCCCTTCATCTTGAGGCGCACGCGGTAGACGGAGGTGAGCGCCGTCACGTAGAGCGTTTGAAAATCGGCGTCGCCGAAAGCGCAATTGCGCGGAGTCTCTGGGAACTCGATCACCTTGAGCAACTTCCCTTGCGGCGTGTAGATCGCAAGTTGGTTGCACGTGACGTAGACGTTGCCCTTCTCGTCAACGCGAATTCCATCCGGAGGCCCGTCGATATCCTTAATGAATACGCGCTCGTTCGAAGTGCGGCCCGCGCCATCGACGTCATAGGCGACCAGCGTGCGGTCATCCGAATTCGCCACGTAGAGAATTCTCCCATTCGGCGAGAGCGCAACGCCGTTGGGACGTCCTTTGGGTTTGGCGATGAGATTCAGTTCGCCCTTGGGAGTGATGTGGTAAATGCCGAAATAATCCATCTCGCGATGTTCTTCCTGTTCGCCGAACGCCGGATCGGTAAACCACAAATGTCCGTCGCGGCGGACCACGATGTCGTTCGGCGCGTTCAACCGCTTGCCATCGTATTTGTCGGCGAGGACGTCGTAGTTTCCTTCCTTGTTGAGGCGGACCACTCGCCGCGTGCGCGATTCGCAGGAATACAGCCGCCCTTGCGCATCCATCGTGTTGCCGTTCACGCCGTTCGAGTTATCGCGGAACGATTGCAGACCGACTCCGGGAACCCACTTGATGACGCGGTTGTTGGGCACATCGCTGAACAGCAGGAAGCCTTCGCGCGACCACACCGGTCCTTCGGTGAAGCGGTTGCCGGCGGCGATCTTTTCAATATGGATGTCGGAAAAATCCTGCGCCAGCGATGTGCAGGCACATAGGGACAGAAGGAGCCATGTTCTCATACGGACCATAATGCCTTAAATGTGGGGTGGGTCTCCAGACCCGCGGCGGGATCTCCAGATCCCGCATGGCCTCGACAGAGGCCATCGGCTGCGTGGCAGCCGGATCGGGTGACGCGATCAGTTCCGGCAGAGGCGATCTGGAGATCGCCTCGCAGAACTGGAGTTCTGCCCCACACAAACAGACTTCAGAGAGTAGTAGGTAGCTATGCGTGGATGGCTTCGGCGTACAGGAGATCGCCGGACACGCCATCGTAATACTGGATCACCAAATGCGGCTTGGGATAGGCCACCCACCGTTTCTTGCCGTCGGCCAGATCGTTTGCAAATACGTTGTTTACTTGCGCCACGGCGTATACCGGCCAACGCCGCATGGCGGGCGGAACATCGTCGCGGAAGAAACTGGACCAGCGGATATCGCACATGCGGCCGCGCGAATCGAACGGTCCGTTGGGCAGACGGCCGCCTTCGGAGCGCGCCGGATGATTGCGCGAGTTGTGCGGGCCGGAACAGAATTCCCACACCTTGTTTGTCACCTTCACGGCGAAGCTATTGTGCAGATCACCCGTCATGACGATCACCGGTTTGTTCAGCGAATCCCAAAAACGGATCAGCATTTCGCGTTCTTCCACAAACGCCGTCCAGGCGTCGTCTTTCCCATCGATGGGTCCGGCGGAGCCCGGTGAACCGACGTGCGGAATCATCAAATTGACCGTCGAGGCGAGGAAGAAGAAATCGGCATCGCTCTTCTTCATGTTCTCCATCAGCCATTCGCGCTGCTGCTTGCCGATCATGGAGATGCCCTTCTTGTAAGGGTCCTTCGTGTCGTGCAAATCGCGGAGGCTGCGCGTATCGAGCAGGTAGACTTCGACATTGCCGGCGCGGAATTTTCCGTAGGTGTGACGCCCGACGGAATACTCACTGGTGCGGTCGGCGTCGGCAACGGGGCGAATCTTGAGGCGGTGCCGGTCGAGCACCTCGACAATGTCGTAGACACCGGCGTTGGGGTCGCCTTCGGGATCCTTGCCGGCGTCGACGCCTGCAAGTTGGCCGCCCCAATGAACGTGCAGATTGGAGAGTTGCTTCCAATCGAGCTTCGTGAAATCGGCCGTTTCGTCCACCAACACGTCGCTGCCTTTCTGTAGCCTCGCCGTGCTGAAGTGCGCATCCTGCTTCGTGGCCATCGGGTTGGACCCGGCCAGATAATCGATCCAGCCGCGCATGGCGATGTCACGGAAGACCGCCCGCCGTTCGTGATTTCCCGCGCTCGCGGTTCCGTACACATCGTTCAGAATCTCGTGATCGTCGGGCGTGAAATAGCTGGGGACTTCTTTATGCCAGGCGGCCATGTTGACACCGCGCTCGAGAAAGAATTTGTAGTTTTCCCAAAGCCCGGTGATGCTGGGCGCGAGCTTCACAATTCTGGGAATGCTTGCCGGTGGGCACCCCGTCTGTTTGCACCACGCATCCACCGGGAAATCGCGTTTGTCTTCGTAGACCCAATCTCCGTTGAGAATGGAAAAGAGAATCTTGTCCTTGAGCTGCCTGCGCATGGTCTGAAAAGCGGGCAGCGTTGGGCCCATCCCGTTCCCGGGCTTTTGATTGTTGCAGGAGCCAAATTCGAATTTGAAATTGAACAGGCCGCGCGGATTCGTTTCCGCGTGTCGGAAGGCGTCGGGGTCGGGAATGGTGCGGAAGCTGCCGCCGTGTTCCGCGGAACCGGTGCTATCGGTCCCCGCAATCAGGCGGTAGTAGTATTTCGTATCCGGCTGCAATCCCGTGATGTGGGCCCACGCACTGAGGTCATGATCGAAGTTTGTGGCAACGGGAGTGGACAATTGATCCAGGTTGCCGGGCGTTGTTCCATAGCGCACGCGAAACTCGCCGGGCCTTGCCGTACGGCCCCAGATCCAAATCTCGCGCAGGCCCACGTGCCCCAACAGGGGTCCGTGCGTGATGCCTGCCGCCTGTGCCTGCATCGGCGTCGGCGGCACCATTGCCGCACCCATGGCGGCTCGCGTAATCTCTCTACGATTCCATTTGCGCATGTCGCGGCGATTGTATCATGAGGCGCGATAGAATAGACATCGCATGCGAACCGCTCTTTTTACTTCGCTGTTGGCCATCGCGCTGAATGCCGCACCGGTGGACTTCACGAAGGAGATTGCGCCGATTCTTGCCAGGAGCTGCGCGGCTTGCCATGCGGGAAAGCTGCAGAATAGCGACTTTTCCGTCGAGAACGCGGCGGCGGTGATGCGGGGCGGCAAGCGTCATGGAAAGGCCGTCATTGGCGGGCATCCGGAGCAAAGCCCGCTGATGAAGATGGTGCGCGGCGACCTATCGCCAAAGATGCCGATGGGTGGAGCGCTGGCGAAAACGGACATCGACAAATTGGAGGCTTGGATTCGCAGCCTGCCCTCGGAAGGCGCGGCCAAGAAAATGGAATGGCGTTGGCCGTTTGAAAAACCGGTCAAGCCGGCGGTTCCTGAAGTGAAGAACGCGTCATGGGCGCGGAATCCGATAGACGCCTTCGTGCTCTCCCGCCTGGAGAGCAGCCAATTGCGGCCTGCGCCGGAAGCAGATCGGCGAACCCTCGCGCGCCGAGTCTATTTTGACCTCATTGGATTGCCTCCTTCACCCGAGGAAATGCGATCCTTTCTCGCCGACAACGCGGTTGACGCCTACGCGCGGCTGATCGACCGGCTTCTTGCCGACCCCCGCTACGGTGAACGGTGGGGCAGACACTGGCTGGATTTGGCGCGTTACGGCGAAACCAGCGGCCTGGAAGGCGATGGCGCGATCGGCAATGCGTGGCGGTATCGCGATTGGGTCATCGAGGCGATGAATCAAGACATGCCCTACGACCGGTTTGTCATGGCGCAACTTGCCGGGGCGGACGAACATAGCAAGACACGCAACAACTATCAGCCGGATATTCAGGGTCACATTCCGCTGGGATTTTTGCGCGTGGCCCCATGGGACCGCTCAAATCTTGTTGCCGGCGAAGTGAGGCAGAATTATTTGAGCGAAGTCACGACCACCGTCGGCTCGGTCTTTCTCGGCTTGTCCGTCGGTTGCGCGCGCTGCCATGACCACAAATACGATCCTATTCCGCAGCGAGATTATTATCGATTGCAAGCTTTCTTCCAGGCGATTCAAGTAGAGAACGCCGATGTTCCCTACAAGGATCCCGATTTCAAGAAGCGCGCCGATGCGGCCATTCGGGATCTGCAAGCGAAGCTGCGCGATGGGGCCGAACGTGTGGAGCTGAACAAGATTGAGGCGGATGCCTTGAAGCGTCTGATCGCGGCCCGAAAAGAAGGGTCGAAGGGAAAAGAGATCACAAAGGACGACCTGCGTCTGGAGATGAAGCGCGGAGAGAAATCGTTTTTCACTAGTGCGGAACGCCGCCGTCACGCGGATCTGCTGGAAGATGCGAACCGCACGCAAGATCCCGAAGAGAAGTCCGCCATCGATGCTTACGAGGCGGCGCACCTTCCAAGATTGAAGGCGCATTACGCGCCGGGAATCGATGCCGCGGCGCGATTCGATTCTCTCGGCGTAGAAGAAGCTCGCGCCGAATTGGGCCGCGGTTCTTCGAAGATTTTTTCCGCCGCCGAGCGAGATCGCTTCGCGCAGTTGAACGAGCACATGGACGTCCTGCGGCGCAGGCTGGGGCGCTGGCAGACGAATGCGCTGACGGTGAAAAATGTTCCCGGTCCACCCGCCGGGCCCGACATTGCGCCGACGCGAATTTTGATTCGCGGAGATTACCGCCAGCCGGGCGAAGCAGTGGAGCCCGGATTTCTGACGTGCTTCACCGGAAAAGCCGAGCCCGTCGAAATTGAGCAGGACCGCTATCGCCAATACCCAACGCGCGGCTACCGTATCACGCTGGCCCGATGGATTGCGAGCGCGGACAATCCACTAACCGCGCGCGTGATGGTGAACCGCATCTGGCAGCAGCATTTCGGCCGCGGCATTGTAGCGACCGCCAGCGATTTCGGCGTCAATGGCGAGCGGCCCACGCATCCCGAACTGCTCGACTGGCTGGCGCATCGATTTGTCGAAGAAAAATGGAGCATCAAGGCGATGCACCGGCTGCTGTTGACGTCGGCCACCTACCGGCAATCGGCGGAAAACCCGGCGGCGCAGGCGGCGCAGAGCGATCCGGAAAACAAACTTCTTTGGAAGGCCGCGCGCAGACGGCTGGAAGCGGAGGAGATTCGCGACAGCGTTCTCGCCGTCAGCGGACGCCTCAACCCGGAGCGCTTTGGACCCAGCGTCTTCCCGCCGCTGCCCGCCGATCTCGCCGACTTCGCGCGCTACGGACGCGGCGGCGGCGCAATGTGGGAGCCCAACGAAAAGGAAGAAGACGCGCGGCGAAGGTCGGTGTACATCTTCCATCGCCGTTCGCTGCCGCTGCCGATGATGGCCGCCTTTGACGCCCCCGTGTTCAGCGAATCGTGCGAACGGCGCAGCGTGACCACGACCCCGTTGCAGGCGCTTTCCATGATGAACGGCTACCTGATTCAGGACGAGGCCGCGCAACTGGCGAAGCGTGTGGAAGCGGCGGCGGGGGCGAACCGCGAAGCTCAAATCGAGGCGGCATTCGCGCACGCGTTACAGCGGAAGCCAACGCAGGCGGAGCGCGAAAAACTTACCGGCGTCGCTCTCGATGCGATCTGCCGCATCCTTTTCAACACCAACGAATTCCTGTATGTTGACTAGAGCGGCCATGTCACAGCTTTCCCGGCGGCAAATGCTTTTCGGATCCTATCTGGGTCTGGGAGGACTTGCGCTTTCGGACATGCTGCGCGCCGCGGGAACGCCGCTTTCCGCGCGCCCGAATCATCTGCCCGCGAAAGCGAAGCACTGCATCTTCCTGTTCATGGAAGGCGGCGTGAGCCAGATGGATCTGTTCGAGCACAAGCCCGAGTTGATCCGGTTGGCGGGACAGCGAATGCCGCAGGCGTCGAACACGACCGGAGAGATCGCGACGTTTTCCGCCGCGCCGAATCGCCTGGTTCCGCCGGTTGCTCCGCTCCGGCAGCACGGGCAATCAGGCCGGTGGATCACCGACTTGATGCCTCACTTGGCGAGTGTTGCCGACGAGCTGGCCTTCGTCCACGGCGTGAAGGTGGATAACAACAATCATGGCCCGGCGGTCTACCACTCGTTGACGGGCAATCAGTTTCCGGGAAGCGCGTCGATCGGCGCGTGGGTGACCTACGGCCTGGGCACGGAGAATCAGGATCTGCCGGGCTTCATCGTGTTGGGCGATCCGCGCGGCTCGACCATTGGCGGCGCGGGCGTGTGGGGCAACGGGTTTCTGCCCGCGGCCTATCAAGGAACGCTCTTCCGCAACGGCGATACGCCGATTGTCGATCTCAACCGTACAAAGCAGATGACCGCCGACGCTCAGCGGCACGAACTGGATCTGCTGCAGTGGATGAATCGAAGCCACAGCGCCGCGCGGAGCGACAACAGCGAGTTGGAGGCGCGCATCGCATCGTATGAACTCGCGTTCCGCATGCAGAGCAAAGCTCCGGAGCTGGTGGATCTAGGCGGCGAAACAGAGGCCACGCGCAAGCTCTACGGCTTGGATGATAAGGACAGTGAAGCCTTCGGAAGGCAATGCCTGCTGGCGCGCAGGATGGTGGAGCGCGGCGTGCGCCACGTAATGGTGCTGCACGGCGCGGGCGGCGACCGTTGGGACGATCACGGCGACGTCAAGACGCGCATTCCGAAACATTGCCGCGAAGTGGACAAGCCCATCGCCGGCTTGCTGAAAGACCTCAAATCACGAGGACTTCTGGACGAAACGCTGGTGGTGTGGGCGTCGGAAATGGGCCGCACTCCATTCGACAACAATCTCATCAGCGATAAGCCTGGCCGCGATCACAACCAATATGGCCTTGTGGTGTGGATGGCGGGCGGCGACGTGAAACGAGGCGCGACGTTCGGTGAGACCGACGACTTTTCCGTGCGCAGTTCAGGAGATCCCATTCCGCTGCGCGACGTTCATGCGACCTTGCTGCAACTTCTTGGTCTCGATCAGGAACGGTTGAACTTCCTGCACGCCGGGCGTTACAAGAAGCTAACGGATATCGGCGGCCGCGTGATCCGCGAAATCATCGCCTGAGTTTACTTCACTTTCGGCGGAGGCAGTTCCTTGGCTTCGCACATCGACTGGAATCCCTGCCGGGCATGAGCTCCATCGCAAAACGGCTTGTTCTCGGACAATCCACAGCGGCACAGACTGATTACCGTGCGCCCGGCCAACCCGTAGAGGTTGCCGTTGGCATCGTGAATTGTCATTTCGCCCTCAATGCGCAGAGGACCATTATTGTTGACCGTGATTTTTGACATGAATCCCGATGGTAGCAGAAGCCCTCATGCTATTTTGGGCTGAATGAAGCTGAGCTGGCTGCTGCTGCTGGTTGCCGAAGCCGCCTGGGCGCAACTAGCACCCAAGCCGGAGGTCGTGCTGCTCAGCCGAATCAAAGTTCGCGCCTCGGAAAACCTAAGCCGCCTGCCGAACTTCACCTGCATCGAAACCATTGAACGCTCCGTGCGCAAGTCTCCGGGACGGCGTTACGAATTGGTGGACCTGCTGCGGTTGGAGGTGGGAGTCGTCAGCGGTAAGGAAGTCTTCGCGTGGCCCGGTTCGAAGAATTTTGACGACCGGGACATTGTCGAGATTGTGAATGGCGGAATGATCGGCAACGGAAGTTTCTCCGGATTTGCTCGCGCCGTCTTCCTCACCAACGGACCCACCTTCCAATATCGCGGCCCTGCTGTGTTGAATGGCGTAAAGACGGAAAAATTCGATTACGCGGTGCCCGCCATGGTAAGCGGGTACACGTTGACGGTGCGTCCCGCGAAAGGAATTGTCGGCTACCACGGGTCATTCTGGGCGGATGCCGAAAAGATGGATGTGGTGCGGTTGGAACTGGTGTTCGACTACATCCCGCCCGGTCTTCCCATCGCCGCTGGCTTCGACAAACTGGATTTCTCCACCGTTCGCATTGGAGAAACGGATTATGTTGTTCCTAAGGAAGCGGAGATGTCGCTTACGGATTTCGCCGGCAGCGAAAACAGGAACCACCTGCGGTTCACCAACTGCAAAGAGTTTCGCGGTGAATCCGTGATTCGCTTTGACGACGCGCCTGGCGGAGAGAACGCCGCGAACGTGGCCCCCGTAGAGATCACGCTGCCTGAGGAGTTGGATGTAGAACTGCGCCTGGAAGACGAAATCGTTGGCGGCGTGTCCGCCATTGGAGATGCGATCCGCGCGCGAGTGGCCACGGACGTCAAGCGAAAAGGCCAGGTCATTCTTCCGCGCGGCGCCATTGTCACTGGACGCATTCGCGCGTTGGAACGGGTCCACGGACGACAGGATACTTATTGGATTGTGGGTCTGCATTTTTTCCGCGTGGAGTTTGGAAACAAATTCGGAACCTTTCACGGCAAGATGTATCCGGTGACATCGCCGTCCACAACTTCGACGCCGTTGCGAAGCGACACATTACGTCTGGCTGGTATCCTTTACATGAGAGGCGAGAAAGGGAAGTTGCCCGCCGGTTTGAGAACCTCGTGGCACACTATCGCGCCGCCAACAGAGGTGAAACCGTGATCCATTTCGAATCCGAATCGCATCGCGAGATACTGCGGTCGGCAATGCAGTTCGGCATGAAGCAGGTGCGCAAGCTGGTTGAAAAGCACCCCGACTTCTATCCCATGTATACGAACGAAGGGCGTTGGAAGCACGAAGGCGCGGCGTGGACGCACTGGTGCGACGGCTTCCTGCCGGGCATGATGTGGGTGTTCCGCAAGAATTGCGCCGCGGGAAGCGCCGATGAAAAGTTCTGGCTGGAACAAGCGATCCGCTATACGAAGCCGCTGGAACCGCGCAAGCTGGATCGCGAAGTGCACGACCTCGGTTTCATTTTTCTTTCCACCTATCTGCGCTGGTTCCGGTTGACCAAGGATCAAGCGGTCAACGAGGTGATCATCGAAGCGGGCAAGACGCTGGCGCTGCGATTCAAGGAGAAAGGCGCTTATTTGCGCTCGTTCACGGGGGACAATTCTCTGTTCATCGACATCATGATGAACGTCGGGATTATTTTCTACGCCGCGCGCGAGACGGGCGACCGGAAACTGCGCGACATTGCGTTGCGCCACTGCCTGACCACGCGGCGCGTGCTGGTGCGCGGCGACGGATCGACCGCTCACGAAGGCTTGTTCGATGTCGAAACCGGCGAGTTTCTGAAGCAGACTACGCACCAGGGCTCACGCGGAGATTCCTGCTGGTCGCGCGGGTTGGCTTGGGCGTTGTATGGATTCGGCACATCCTATGAGTACAGCCGCGATCCTCGATTTCTGGATACCGCCGAATCCTGCGCCGATTACTATATCGCGCACGCCAACGCCGACGGCGTCCCGCCATGGGATTTCAACGCCAGTCCGGAAAATCGAAAGTTGCTGGACACTTCGGCCGCTTCCATTGCCGCGTCAGGGTTGCTGCGTCTGTCGCGCCTGCTGCACGATCCGGTGAAGGGACATTTCTACTGGTGCACCGGCCTGCGGATTTTGCAGGCGTTGTGCGAGAAACACCTCGCCGACAAAGATCGCAAATGGGAAGGTATCCTCAAAGGCGGCGTCTATCACATTCACAAAGGCCTGGGCATTGATGAAAGTGTGATGTGGGGCGAGTTCTTCTTCATCGAAGCGCTGGACCACGCACTTGGCGCGAACGGTTAACCCCACCACGTCTCACCCTTTGCCAGGTGAGCTTTGACGACGTCCGGATTCAGCTCGATGCCGAGGCCCGGTTTGTTGGGCACTTCAATGAAGCCGCCCTTGAAAATGGGCCCGTCGCGCAGAATGACGTCGTCCATCCAATCGCCTTTCCCGCATACCGTCTCGCAGGCGATGTAATCGCGAATGGCGGAGGCCCACTGAATGGTGGCCATCGTGTTCACGATGCAACCGGTGTTGTGGTTCGCCACGGGAAACCCGAACAGATCGGCGAGGTCGGCCAGTTTCCGGCTCTCTGTAAATCCGCCGCAATTGCGCAGATCCGGATGCAGAATGTCGCAGCCGTGGTTGATCACGAAGGGAGCGGCTTCGGCCCGCCGCATCCAATTCTCACCGGTGCAGATGGGCACCTTCGATGAGGCGCACAGGTTTTTCCAACCTTCGGAATACGCTACCGGCAGCGGATCTTCCAGCCATACGGGCTGCATGTTTTCCACGGCATTGGCAAGTTCCATCGAAGTGCGAACGTCAAATTCCCAGTGGTTGTGAACCATAATGTCGTGGTCCCAGCCCACGGCCTCGCGGCAATTCTCAAAACCTTGACGCGCGTTGCGCAGCTCTTGCCGTGACAGTTGACGATTCGCCAGATCGCGGCCCGGATCTTTCTTTGCGTCCGTGTGCGGCGGCGAAAACTTGTGGCAGGTAAAACCACTTTTCGCGGCCTTCACCTTTTGCGCCCAATCGCGGCAGGAGTTTTTATCCAGCATATTGCGCGGCGCTTCGTGATCGTAAACCCGCACTTTGTCACGATACCGTCCGCCGAGCAGAGTGCTCACGGGAACATTCAAAGCTTTCCCCGCAAGGTCCAACAGCGCCATGTCGATTCCGCTACAGGCGCGATAGAAGGAGTGCGCCGAGCCATCGGTGTGCCTGCCGAGACCGGTGAGAATCGCATCGATCTCCAGCGGATCCTTACCTTTCAGCAGTTCTTTCAATGCGTGGATCTGCTCCTTCACGCCTTCGCCGGGAATGCCGTAGGCCTCCGCCCATCCCGATACTCCTTGATCCGTATCCACTCGAACAAGCGTGTAAGTGCGCGGTCCGTTCAGAACCATGGTTCTGATGTCGCGAATTTTCAATTTGCCTTTCATCGTCGCCGCCATCGCGTGGTAGCGCTGAAGAAATCCCGCGGCGGAAATGGACGTTAGAAAAGATCGTCGAGAGAGCATCGCTCGATATCATATCGGACCCCGAGGGCGTTATGTGCTGTACTCGGATGAGTATGATGAACCACATCTGTACGGCGTTGCTGTTCACGGCGTTTGCGCAATCTCCCAAAGACGCGAACTACGACGAATCGAAGGTGGGCAACTACACGTTGCCTGATCCGCTCAAGCTGCACAACGGACAGGCGGTGACGGCCGCCGATATTTGGCGGGCGCAGCGGCGGCCGGAACTGTTGCGTTTATTCGCCACGCACATGTACGGCAACAGCGCTCCGAAGCCGGCGAAGATCGAATACGAAGTGACGACGCGCGCAGCGAAAGCCTTGGGAGGAGCGGGCATGCGTCGCGAGATCACCGTTTGGTTGACGGGGAAACGGCCTGGTCCGTCGATGCAACTTCTGGTTCTGCTGCCTGCGGCGGCAAAAGGTCCCTCCCCGGTTTTCCTAGGGCCGAATTTTGGAGGCAACCACGCCATCTCCGCCGACCCTGGAATCACACTCGCCAAATCCTGGCTACGGCCCGGAAAAGGTGTGGAGAACAATCGCGCCACTAAAGACGGGCGCGGCGGTGAAGCCAGCCGCTGGCAAGCGGAGATGGTTCTGAAGCAAGGCTACGCTCTGGCCACGATTCACTACAGCGAGATTTTTCCCGATCACAAAGACGGTTTAGGCGATTCCATCATTCCCAAACTCTACCGGGACGGCCAAACTTCTCAGGAGCCGGACGATTGGGGCGCAATTGGCGCATGGGCTTGGGCTCTGAGCCGGGCTTTGGATTACATAGAGAAGGACAAAGACCTGGATGCGCGCCGCGTTGCGGTGTTGGGCCATTCGCGTCTCGGCAAGACATCCCTTTGGGCCGGAGCGCAAGACGAACGTTTCTCCATCGTGATTTCCAACGATTCCGGAGAAGGCGGCGCCGCATTGGCCAGGAGGAATTTCGGCGAGACGGTGGAGCGCATCAACACGTCATTTCCCTGGTGGTTCAATGCGAATTTCAAATCGTACAACAAGCGCGTGGAGCATCTGCCCTTCGATCAACACATGTTGTTGGCTCTGATCGCGCCAAGACCGCTCTATGTCGCCAGCGCGCAGGAGGACCTGTGGGCCGATCCGCGCGGCGAGTTTCTAGCCGCCAAAGCGGCGGACCCGGTTTACAGAATGTTAGGTACGGATGGTTTGCCGGCGAAAGAGATGCCGTCTGTAAATCAGCCGGTTCATGGAACGATTGGCTATCACATGCGAAGCGGCAAACACGATGTGACAGCTTACGATTGGGAACAGTACCTGGCTTTCGCGCGAAAGCATTGGGGGCGGTAGCAGTACTCTGGCATCCATAGTAATCAGGTGAAGGCACTAAGCCCAATCCACGAGAAAATCCAATCCGCGCTAAGTGTTTCTCCTCGTAGTAATGGACTAGGCGCCTCCTTACAATTCAGGTAGGACTATGGCCATTGCCATTGAGCAGTTGGGCAATGGTTTACGTGCGGCATGAATTGTCTTTATTGCCACAAACGATTTTCACCGCCAGCGGACCACTCGGGAGAACCATTTTGCTGTGAAGCGCACCGGGACTTGTTTCGAAACGTGAAGCAGGACGCGGCTGGCGGCCAACAGAATCAGGAGTTTGCGAGGCAGGAGCAATTCCTGCGCGATGATCCCAAGGCGCGGCCGCAGATAGGACTGCGCAAGCGGTGGACCGATCCCGTATACCGGCCCGGCGTCGCCGTACTGCCCGGTTCGGGCCTTCGCGTGTCCGGAGAAACCAAGCGAACCGCGGGTAGAAAACAACCGGCGACATTGGAACAGGCACAAGCGGCGGGGTTCCTGCCCATCGGATTTGAGCCGCCGAAACCGGTGATGACGGGCCTGCGGTCCGCACGAACGGGAACGGCTAACGACGAGACCCCTGAGAAACTGGCCACGCCGGTAATCGCCGCGGTATCCGAGCCTTTGCGCAGGCTCCGCCGCGACTGGAAGTTCTCGCTCCAAACGTCCTTCCTGCCGGTTGCAGGCCGTTCGCCGTTATCGCTGGAGCCGGTCAACGCTTGCCAGGAGATCATTTACGAGGACTCGCCATGGCTATGCGGGAATGCTGCAAGACCATTACTTCCCAAATCTCCGAAGCCGGCTGCTCGCACTTTTGTCGTGCCTATGTTGCAGCGCTGCTTTCCACTGGCAGGCGCGCTATTGCAGACCTGCGCGGTTTCAGGCCCGAGACTACCGGAGCTGGCGTTTGATTGGGGCGACGACATGCGCTGCGCCATTCCTTCTCTGCCGGCAGGTGTTGCCCCTGACCCCCTTCTGCTCGCCAGAAGCGCTCAGTGTGCTTCACAGGGCGACCGGAGCTGGTTCCGCTTCTGGCCGCCTCCCCGTTGGATAACTCTCAGAGTTGCCGCCTTTGCACCGTTGCTGCTGCTGGGCGGTCTGTATTTGGCAAAGGACCGAATGACCAGAACGGATACAATCCTTCTGGTTGGCGAAAACAAGGCGATTCCCACCCAGATTTCAGCGGATGCGAACGGCAGCGAGGATACAACGGCGGCGGACCCATTGGTGCAAATCTCAAACAAACAGGCGGCGCTGGTGAACGAATTGCAGCACGGCATCAACAACCGTGCGGCGATTGCCTTGAATGACGATTTCCGCGGCGGCCTGAGCGATTGGGTAGGGAAAGGGGAGTGGTCCCGAAGCTGGTCCTACGACCAAGCTGGATTCTTACTCACCGGTTCACTCGCCCTCTACAAGCCATCGCTTCACCTCACGGATTACAGCATGGAATTCCTCGGGCAGATCGCTAAGAAAAGCATCGGGTTTGTCTACCGCGCGGCTGACCCGCAAAACTACTACGCGACCAGAATCTCCTTTGCCACCTCGGGACCGCTTCCCGAGGTTTCCCTGGAACGATACGCAGTGATTGGAGGCAATGTCTCGGCGAAAGTCGTGAAACCGCTGTTGCTGATGCTGCGGCCGGAATCGTTCTACCGCTTCCGAGTGAACGTGGTGGAGGACGGATTCACACTATTGGTGGAAGGCAAAATAGTCGATTATTGGCGTGACGACCGGCTGGCGTCCGGCGGAATTGGTTTTTTCAGTGAAAAGGGTGAGTTCGCCCGGCTGCGCAGGGTGGAGTTAACTCATCAATATGATTTCCTGGGGCGTTTGTGCGCTGTACTGGCCCCATTCAACCGGCAATCAAGGAACGGCCCGCCCGAGAATTGACGAAGGCAGTCATGAAAATCAAAAAGAAAACCGACAATCCCGCCATGCAGATGTTGACCAATGGGAAGAGTGCCGATTCCCTGTCAAAGAGTCTGGCGCGGGCGGTAGCGCTGCACATGGAAGGCCGGTTGGACGAGGCGCTCAATGAATTGGATATCGCCATCACACGTGGAGCGGATTCGGCCGAAGTGCACTCCGCGCGCGGTCATTTGCAATTCGAGTTGGAGCGCTACGAAGACGCGGCGGTGAGCTACAAACGCCTCCTGGTATTCGATGCCAGACATCAGGGCGGGCACTTCAATCTCGCTGTTTGTCTGGAAAAACTGGGGCGCTGGGAAGAAGCTTCCGATAACTTTGAGAAGGCCCTGGACGCCGAGCCGCAGAATCTGGACGCATGGCTGGGACTGGGCATCTGCCGTCTTCATGACGATAAGGCAGAGGATGCCCTACTCGCATTCGAACGGTGTCTTTCTCGAGAGCCGGAGCAGGAAACGGCAAGGTTTGGCAAGGCCGTTGCGCTGCAGTACCTGTGGCGCTTCGACGAGTCGTCTCTCATCTACCACCAGATTCTGGAAAAGAACCCCGCCGCCGCCGATTGCCTCACTAATCTCGTCGCCATCGGAATGGCCCGTCAGGATGATGCCACCATTCGCGAGTTTTCGGGCCGCTTGCTCGCTCTGCAATCTCATTCGGAGATCGCAATGGAAGGCTTGGCCACCTGCTCTTTTCATGACGGAAACTACGAAGCGGCCGCCGGTCTGTGCGCAAAGTTGGTGGAGTACACGCCGGATCACTTCGAACGCTGGTTCAATTTAGGGGTCGCCTATCAGAAACTGGGAAAGCTCGAATCCGCCGGCAAGGCATATGCCGAGGCCGTCCGTGTTCGTCCGGATGCCAAACAGGCGCATGTCAACCTGGGGATCATTCGCCAGGAGCTGGGGGACCTGAAAGGCGCGCGCGAGGCTTATGAACGGGCTCTACAACTGACTCCCGACATACCGGAGGTCCTCTATAATCTGGGATCCGTTCTGGAACACGAAGGTCACAAAGAGGAGGCTGAAAAGGTCTACTCGAAGCTCCTGGTGAAGAATGCCGATTGGGAGGACGCCTGGTTCCGTCTGGGCTATTTACGCCTGTCCAAGGGCGATTTCCAAACCGCAACCGAGGCCTTCGACGCCTGCCTGCGTAAGAAACCGGATTGGGTGGAGGCCCTGGTGAACCATGGTTTGGCCTACTGGCGCTGCGGTGACTCCGCCATCGCGAAACGATCCTTTGAGCAGGCTCTGACATTGCAGAAGGATAATATCGACGCCCTGCGGGGGATCGCCGCCATCGCCATTGAGGACGGCAGTTTCGAACAGGCCTTGCAATTGCAGCAGCGGCTCATCGATTCCGGCGAGCGCAGCCCTGAGCTGTTCTACAACACGGGTCTGCTGCTTCAGAAGTCGGGGCACAGCGGCGACGCAATCAGCCTCTACCGGGAAGCGCTTTCCTGCAATCCCAATTTTGCCGAAGCGCTGCTCAATCTGGGCCATGCTCTGCAAAGCCAAGGCCATCCGGATGAGGCGCACTCCTATTGGAAAAAGGCCCTGGAAGTGAAACCCGAGTTGGCCGAAGGCTATTTCGAGCCGGTGCGCTGAACTCATCGCTCTTCTTTCGGTGTGGTATACGAGAGGCATGCGCTCCACGCCGATTCTCCGTTGTTTGTCAGTTGGCTCCCTGCTTCTGGCCGCTTCGCCCGCTTTCTGTCAAAGCGGATTGATCCAAGGCTTTGCTTCCGACAAGACCGACGCCGTCATTGCCAATGTGAAAATCACGGCAACCGATCAATCGAAAGGTATCGTGGTGCGCCAGGTCACTTCCGGCGCGGATGGATCGTTTCAACTGCGCCCCTTGCTGCAAGGCGTCTATACGCTGCGTCTGGAATGTGCGGGTTTCAAAGCGCTGGAGCTCACCGGGATTGTGCTCGACGCCGGGCAGACCATGAATCTGGGCGCGGCAAAGATGGAGGTGGGCGAAACGGCAACTTCCGTCACCATCCGCGATGAGATCCCGCTGGTAGAGACCACCACGGGTCAAAAGGGATTCATCATTACATCGGAACAGATTTCGGAATTGAGCCTGAACGGCCGCGATTTTGGATCGCTGCTGCTGACGCTGCCCGGGGTGACGACGTCCGCCCAATCCGATTTCCGCCTCAGCTTCAGCGCCACCACGGGCTTCAACGTCAATGGCGGGCGCGACAGCCAGAACAACGTCATGCTCGACGGCACGCACAACACGGATGTTGGCGACAACGGGGCGCAGTACACGCAGCCCAGCCTGGATGCCATTGGCGAATTCAAAGTCGCCACCAGCGGATTCGCCGCCGAGTTTGGACGCATCGCGGGGGTAGCCATTTCCGCGTCCACTAAAGCCGGCGGCAAGAAATACAACGGCGCTCTTTACTATTTCGGACGCAACGACGTCATGGACGCCCGTCCGCCCTTCGATATCACCGGGCGCAAAACGAAACTGCGCTTTCACCAGTTCGGCGGCAACGCCGGCGGGCCGGTCTACATTCCCGGCATCTCCACAAAATCGGACAAGAAGCTGTTTTTCTTCTTCAACCACGAGACCACGCGCGGCATCCGGCCCAACGGCGGCCAGTTTGTCGACATTCCGCGGCCGGAGCTTTTGGACGGTGATTTTTCGCTGCTCATTCGCGCGGGAAATATCACTACCGCGCCATCGTTCCGCAACGGGACCATCTTTGTCCCCGGCTCCATCAAACGCAATGCCGGCGGCAATATCACGGATGGTCTCCCCTTTCCGAACAACATCATTCCCAAGTCGCAGTTCAGCAGGAACGCCGCGGCGTTTCTTAAAGTGCTGAACAAGCCGGACCGTTCGTTCTCCACGCAAACGCCGAACGCTCCGGAGCAGATGCGCGTGCCATTGCGCGATCTCTACAGGCTGCGCAAGAACCAGGACATCGCGCGCATCGATTACCACATCAACCGCCAAACCAATCTTTTTTTCCGCTGGTCCAACGATGCCCAGCATGAGGAGCAGGGTCTGGGAATCTTCACCACTACGCCGTACGTCGTCTATCCGATGATGCGTGAAAAGCCAGGGTCGAACTGGTCGTGGAATCTCGTCAAGCTGTTTGGGCAGGCCACCATCAACGAGTTCGTTTTTGCTTACACTCACCAGACGCAGATTGTCGATGCCGCGCCTGGAAACGATCCCGCGAACTATGACCGCGACAAACTCGGCTTCACATACAAACAGATTTTTCCCGATGCCAACCTTCGCAACCGCTTTCCGCGATTCAACTGCGGAGTCGGCTCGTGCAACCTGGGAGGGTTCGCATCCACATGGGAAAACGATGGCAAGGATTACGCATGGACGGACAACCTAACGCTCATGCGCGGCAAGCACACCTTCAAAGTAGGCGTCTATCTCAATCTGGACGACAAACAACAACAGCCTTCGTGGAACGATGCCGGGAATTTCGATTTCACCTCTTCCACCACGCGCATCAATCCTTTCGATACCAACAACGGCCTGGCCAATTTGCTCACAGGCTACTACACCGCGTTCAGCCAGACCAACGGCAAATTCTACGCGGACTTCCGATTCTGGGGGCTGGAATTCTACGGCCAGGACAGTTGGAAGGTGCGTCGAAATCTGACACTCGAATTAGGCGCGCGATTTGCGTACCTTGGGCCGACTTACACGCGGCACAAGTATTTGCAGAACTATTGGGACCCGGCATTGTTCAATCCCGCCAAAGCAGTGACCATCGACACCAGCAGCGGTTTGTTGCGAGGCAGCATCGTGCCCGGATCGGGCGATCCGTTCAATGGCATCGTGCAGGAGAACTCGCCGGGGATTCCCGCCGGTTTCGGCACGCACCGCTGGAATCAGATATCGCCGCGCGTCGGGTTCGCCTGGTCGCCCATCGCCAAGACCAGCGTGCGTGGAGGCGTCGGGACCTTCTTTGAACGCATCCGGCAAAACGTCAACAATTTCGACGGCGCCGGCAATCCGCCGCTCGTCTACACGCCGAGCCTTTTCTCCGGCAATGTCGATGCGCTCGGTCCCGAACTGATCGCCGGCGGAACGCGCTTTCCCGTCGCCATCTCCACCTTCAATCGCGAGATGAAAACGCCAACGGTCTATAGTTGGAATCTGAGCGTCCAACGGCAGTTCCGCAAAACCATCGTCGTGGAAGTGGCCTACGTTGGAAACACCGCCAAGCATCTCCAGTATCGCCGCGACCTCAACCAACTGCCTCTCGGAACCACAACCTCCACAAACATCCTCGCCGCCAACAACAGCGTAACCGACGCGGTCCGGCCCTACAAAGGATTCACCAGCATCAACTACACTGACTTCGGCGCGACCAGTAAGTACAATGCACTGCAAACTCGCGTCAGCAGGCGGTTTTCCAAGCGCTTGACGATGAACGTGAATTACACGTGGGCGAAAGCGTTGGACGATGTAGATTTCGACACTACCGTGATCGATTACTATCTCGATCGTCACCGCCAGTGGGGACCCGCAGGCTTCGATCGCAAGCACGTGCTGGGCGTCGATTATGTTTTCTACGCGCCGCGCCTGGCACGCGGCTACTTGAACCAACGCGTGATGCGAACGGCGCTGAATGGGTGGCAATTGTCCGGGATCTCCCGCTTCTGGACGGGAACTCCGCTCACCATTTCGTCGAATGGAAACGCGGGCACGCTGGCCGGCGGCGTCCGCGCGGATTACCTGGGAGGCAATCCATACCCGGAAGAACAGAGCCGCAATGAGTTCTTCAACCCGCTGGTTTTCGGGCGGCCTTTTGACGGCAGCCTCGGCAACACGGGCAAAGGAATCTTGCGCGGCCCCAAGGTGGTGAACCTGGATATGTCGCTGTTCAAGAATTTCCGTTTTGCCGAATCGCGCAACGTGCAATTCCGCTTGGAGTCGTTCAACGTTATGAACCACACGCAATGGTATGGCGTCAGTACGGGAGTGAACGGCAGTAACCCGGGTCAACCTGTAACGGCGGGTTCCCGCGGAACTTCGGGTCAGGTCACCACCACGCGCGACCCAAGAAATATTCAGCTTTCCTTGAAGCTTTATTGGTAGAATCTAAGCCCGGATCATGAAGTCTCCCCTCTTTCTCGCCGCCGTATTTGCGGCTTCCTTAGGGGCAGCCCCCATCACGCTGCAACAGGCAGTCGACCAGTCGCTCACGCGCTACCCTTCCATCAAAGTATCGTTGGAGCAGGTGTCGGCCGCCGCCGCGGGCGTCCAATTGGCGCGTACCTCCTTTCTTCCACGCGCGGATTTTCTATCACAGGTGAACCGGGCCACGCGTAACAATGTGTTTGGTTTGCTGATGCCGCAGTCGACGCTGCCTTCCATCTCCGGTCCCCCGCTGGCGGATAACAGCATGACCAGTGTTTGGGGTACGGCTCTCGGACTTCTCGTCGCCTGGGAACCGTTCGATTTCGGTCTGCGCAAAGCGAATGTCGCTACTGCCGAGGTGGCGCGCAAGAGGGCGGAGGCCGGCGTCGAGAGAACCAAGTTCGAAGTTAGCTTTGCTGCCGCCGATGCATTCCTCACCATCCTGGCCGCGCAGCAGATGGTGGAAATCGCCAAAGCGAGCGTGGTACGCGGCAAGTCGATGGAGACGGTTGTGGGTGCATTAGTGAAGGCGGAGCTCAGGCCCGGGGCTGATCTGGAGCGAACATTGGCGGAGATTGCACTCGCGGAAACGCAAGTGATTCAGGCGGAGCAGGCCGTTGCCGTGGGCAAGGCCGCACTGGCGCAGTTGCTGGGAGTGAATCCATCCGAGATTGCCCCGGAGGTGGGTAAGCTGCTCTCCATGCCAGTTGGGCTGGAAGTGGCCGGCGGTGTTTCGGAGCACCCCGCGGCGCGTGAGCAACGCGTGGCCATTGAAGAGGCCAAGTCGCGCCAGGCGGCGCTCGACCGCTTGTGGTATCCCAAATTCCTTGTGCAAGGCGCCACGTACGCGCGCGGCACAGGCGCATTCGCCAACGGAACCACGGGAGGCGCGGCATCGGGTCTGGGTCCCAACATCTCTAATTGGGGTCTGGGATTCATCATGACGTTTCCGCTGTTGGAGAATCCGTCACTGCGCGCCAAGCGTGACGTGGAAGCGTACAAAGAGCGCGGCGAAGAAGCGCGGCTCAGTCTTATGGTTCGCGAATTGGAAGGGCAGATGGAGAAATCGAAAGCGATGCTCGATGGCGCTCAGAAAGCCGCGCGGCAGGCTCCGGTCCAGTTGCGAGCCGCCAAGGCCGTCGAACAGCAGGCCACCGCGCGATACAAGGCCGGACTCGCCACTATCATTGAGGTAGCCGAAGCGCAGCGGTTGTTGTCGCAATCGGAAGTGGAGAATTCCATCGCGCGGCTCAGCGTGTGGCGCGCTCTCCTCGCCGTCGCCGGTTCCAAAGGCGATTTAGCGGAGTTCCTGGAGAAGGCGAGGTAATCCATTATGTGGCTGGTACTTGCCGCTCTTCGACGTCCCATCACCATCGTCGTTTCGGTGTTCACTGTGATGCTGCTGGCGTTCCTTGCCGTTCGCCGCATGCCTGTCGATATTTTTCCCAAGGTAGGCGCTCCGGCCATCTACGTGGCGCAACCTTACGGCGGAATGGATCCTTCGCAGATGGAGGGATTCCTCACCTACTACTACGAGTATCATTTCCTCTACATCACCGGCATCGAACACGTCGAATCGAAAAGTATTCAAGGCGCGGCTCTGATGAAACTGGTTTTCCACGAAGGCACGGAGATGAACCAGGCGATGGCGGAAGTGGTGGGCTACGTCAACCGCTCGCGCGCGTTCATGCCTCCGGGAGCCGTCCCGCCGTTTATCACGCGCTTCGATGCGGGCAGCATTCCGGTAGGCCAGTTGGTGTTTACCAGCGCCACGCATTCGCCCGGCGAGATGCAGAATATCGCCCTGAATACCGTGCGGCCGCTCTTTGCGACCCTGGAAGGCGTTTCCGCGCCGCCGCCCTTCGGCGGGAATCAGCGCGCAATCATCGTGCGGCTTTCGCCGGATAAAATGCGGCAGTACCGCATCTCCCCGGAAGAGGCGATCAACGCGGTGAATAAGGCCAGCGCGGTGTTTCCATCGGGAAACGTGCGCACCGGCGATTTGACGCGCATTGCCAACACGAACGTCGTGGTCGGCGGCAATTTGAAAGAACTTGAAGACGCACCCGTGCGCACGGGATCGGGACCGGCGGTATTTCTTCGAGACATCGCCGTGGTGGAAAGCGGTACCGATATTCTGACGGGTTACGCGCATGTCAACGGAAAGCGTACCGTGTACATGCAGGTGACCAAGCGTGCCGACGCTTCCACCGTGGCCGTTCTCAACCGGGTCAAAGCGGCCATTCCGTCGTTCCTGAATGTGGTCCCGCCGGGCGTGAATGTCACCCTCGAGTTCGACCAATCCGGATACGTCCTCAGCGCCATTAAGAGTCTGGTCAACGAAGCCGGTCTCGGCGCGGTGTTGACCGCCCTTATGGTGCTTTTGTTCCTTCGCGACTGGCGCAGCGCCATCGTCGTGATTCTCACCATTCCCAGCGCGCTGCTGGCGGCCGTACTTTGCCTGTGGATCACCGGGCAAACCATCAACATCATGACTCTCGGAGGCCTGGCGCTGGCCGTCGGTGTTTTGGTGGACGAAGCCACAGTTGAAATTGAGAACATTCATTCCCATATGGCGGCGGGTGTTTCGCGCGCGCGCGCCGTTATGGACGCCTGCCGTAAGACCGCTGTTCCGCGGCTACTTTCCATGCTCTGCATTCTTGCCGTCTTCGTGCCGTCGTTTTTCATGACCGGCGCTGGCAAACAGCTGTTCGTACCGCTTTCGATGGCAGTCGGCTTTGCCATGGTGTCGTCCTACATTCTTTCCAGCACATTGGTTCCCGTGCTTTCCACATGGATCATGCGCTCGCGCGGCAAGCGGGACGAACACAGTGGGATTCTGCATTCCATCTATTCGGGATATCTGAACATGGCCGTTAAGGCCCGTTGGATACTTGCTCCCGTCTATCTCATCGTGTGCGGCGTCGTGCTGTACACGCTTTATCCCTCCATCGGCGTGGAGATGTTTCCCTTAACCAACGCGAACAATCAGTTTCAAATTCGCTTCAAGGCTCCCGTGGGAACGCGCATCGAGCGTACGGAACTGATTGCGTTGAAGGCTCTCGATCTCATCAAGAGTGAAGTGGGCGCGAACAACGTCAAGATCAGCACCGCCTTCATCGGGGTACAGCCCGCCAGCTATCCCATCAACACCGTCTACCTCTGGACCAGTGGACCGCAGGAGATCGTCATGAAGTGCGCGCTCCACAACGGCGTTCCGCCGATGGCGGCGGTAAAGGAAAAACTTCGCGCCCGCTTCCAACGGGAACTTGAGGGCGTGCAGATTTCTTTCGAGGCCGGCGACATCATCAGCCAGGTGATGGGGATGGGATCGCCAACGCCAATCGAAGTCGCCGTGCAGGGACCGGCGCTCCCCGCGAACCGCGCGCATGCCATGAAGGTGTTGGCCGAGATGAAGAAGATTCCCTCGCTGCGCGACGTGCAGATCGCGCAGGCCTTCGATTACCCCACGGTGGATGTGCGCATCGACCGCGAACGCGCCGGTCAAATGGGTTTGACGGCGTCTTCGGTGGCCAGGTCGTTCGTCACCGCAACTTCGAGCAGCCGCTTCATCGATCCGAACTACTGGCGCGATCCGGCGAGTGGCAACGGCTTCCAGATTCAAGTCGAGATTCCGCAACACCGCATGCAGTCGATCGACGACATGCGGCAGCTTCCCATCATGCAGAACGGCGAATCGCGTCCCACGTTGGGCGACGTCGCCGACATCCGCTACGGCACGGCCGCCGGCAGCGTCGAACGCTACAACATGCAGCGTGTTGCCAGCATCACGGCAAACATTCACGGCAAGCCGCTCGGCGATGTTCTGCCTGAAGTAAAGGCTGCCATTCGGCGCGCGGGCACGCCGGCAAAAGGAGTTTCCGTCGCGGTGCGCGGCGAAGTTCCCGCTTTGGAGGAAACCGTGACAGGCCTTTCCAACGGCCTTCTCCTCGCCGTTGCGTTCATCTTCCTGCTTCTCGCCGCGAACTTCCAATCCGTTCGCCTGGCGTTGGTTGTGTTGATGACCATTCCCGCCGTTCTCATCGGCGCAATGCTCTCCATGAAGCTCACCGGCGGCACCGTCAACATTCAAAGTTTCATGGGAACCATCATGGCCATCGGCATCTCGGTAGCCAACTCCATCCTTCTGGTCACGTTTTCCGAAATGGCGCGAACCGATTCTCAGAATTCCGTGAAAGCCGCCGTGGAAGGCGGACGCGGCCGTCTGCGCGCGATTCTAATGACCGCGGCGGCGATGATCGCAGGCATGATTCCCATCGCCATGGGCGTGGGCGAAGCGGCGGAGCAAAACATGCCGCTGGGCCGCGCCGTCATTGGCGGCCTTCTTTTCGCCACGTTCGCCACTCTCACTATTGTTCCCGCGTTCTACGCAATTTTCCAGCGTGACAAAGCGGGTTCACAATCTCTTGATCCCAACGATTCGTCGAGCCGATATTATGAGCCAGCATAGATTTCTCTTTCTTGTTCTGACCGCGGGCGCTTGTTTTGCGCAGAGTGTCGAGGTGGCCACTGTCACGTCGAAAGTGCTGGAGCGAAAAACGAAGCTGCCCGGCGAGTTCACTCCCTATCAAACAGTGGACCTGTCGGCGCGCGTGCCGGGGTATGTGGAGAAGGTCGACGGCGACGTCGGAACCATGGTCAAGGCGGGCCAGACCCTGGTTACGCTATCGGCTCCCGAGATGCAGGCCCAGATTTCCGAAAGCCTTGTGCGCGTACAAGTCATCGATTCGCAGAAGGCCGAAGCACAGGCGCGCCTGGTGGCCGCGCAGAGCACCTATGAACGCATCAAGGCCGCCTCGGCGACGCCTGGCGCAATCGCCGCCAACGAACTCACGATTGCCGAAAAAACGGTGGACGCCGCTCAAGCGTTGATCCGCTCGCTGGAAAATTCCGCCAAGGCCGCCCAAGGCGTGGTGGCCGTCCAACGCGATTTGATCGGCTATTTGAAGGTCACCGCGCCGTTTGACGGCGTCATCACGCAGCGCTGGGCGCATCCTGGCGCGTTGGCCGGTCCCAACGCAAAGCCCCTTCTCCGATTGGAGCAGCAATCGCGTCTGCGTTTGATTGTGGCCGTTCCGGAAACCGATGCGGGCGGCGTGCAACTGGGAGCGAAAGTTCCCTTCACAGTGCCCGCGTTCCCCGGCGAGACGTTCCACGGCGTTGTGGCCCGAATGCCGCACAACATGGACGCAAAGACCCGTACGATGCCTGTCGAGATGGACGTGATGAATTCCAATGGACGGCTTACCCCGGGGATGTATCCGGAAGTGCAATGGCCGTTCCGCCGCGCCCGGCCATCGATGCTAGTGCCGCGAACCAGTATTGTCACTACGACGGAGCGGAGCTTTGTTGTACGCCTCAATCACGGCAAGGCGGAATGGGTCAATTTGGTGCGCGGCTCGGCCGCCGGCGATTTGGTGGAAGTTTTTGCAAACTTGTCCGCCGGAGACACCATTGTGAAAAGCGCCAGCGACGAAATCCGTGAGGGCTCGGCCATTACCGCAAAGAAGTGAACGGAATATCCACTTCGGTGTAGCTACCGGGTGCGGATTCGTTCACAGCCCTAACCACTTGCGAAACGCATGGTTCGATTTGGCTCCAGCGTCCTTGGCCGAGTACGACGATCGCTATCCTGCGGACTGAAAGGTTCTGCTGATGGCCGATATTCTTGTCGGTTGTAACCAGCACTTCGAAGCCCGCAGCCTCCGCCTTGCTCAACAACTCCCCGTTCTCTAATTCCGCCCAACCTTGTGCCCGGGCCTCTGTGACCGTGTGCATGGCGATCAAGAACCGGGCAAGGGTACGTGGCGTGCCGTTGTCAAAAAGAACCTTCATT
>JACPVQ010000015.1 GCA_016191645.1 Candidatus Solibacter usitatus | reverse complement strand
GTTGATTTTTACTGAAAAAAAGAAATTTTCAAAATTCAAGTGAGCCTTTTTCATATAGTTATCTACCTAGACCTAGACGATGCTTGTTGATCTCATCTATACTAACAAAAAAAATTAATAGGCAATAAAAAACCATATTTAAGTCGAACCGGATTAACGAATACATGAACGTTTCGTAGAGCGTAAAATGCTGATCTAGAAAATATATAATTTTATCAAGTTTGAATGATTTTTGACTGAGCTAGTCCCATTGATAGCCTTCCCCTTCAAAATAATCTTCCGATCGCGAAACGATGGTCCCGTTGGGCGACTCCGGCTTGATCCAAGCCGCCAGAGTAAACGGGTCCATGTAATCGAACTTCGCAATCTCCGTACCGGCTTCAATTTTCTTCACGCCATCCAGCCGCGCCGCTGCGCCGGCTTTGCCGGGTTCCCCGCCATCGTCCAGCGTCAGATGCAGAACCTGCCCTTCGGTCAGGCTCCATTTCGTTGGCCGGTGACGGATCTGCTTTTCCCATTCGCGCTGATCGTTCGCCACGCGCGGCTGCAAACCTTTCCACTGTGCTTCCGCCGCGCTTAACTTAGCATCGTGCCCCGCCAGAATACGCGAATGTTCTGGAGTAGGCGCAGGCAGAAACGGTTCTTCATTTCCGAAGTTGTAGACGAGCCCGCGTTCGGGAACATTGTTGTAGAACGCGAACAGCTGGTAAAACTCCTTCTGCGTCATCGGATCGTATTTGTGATCGTGGCAGCGCGCGCAACCCATGGTGAGCCCGAGCCAAACGGTCGCCGTCGTCTCCACGCGATCGGCAACGTATTCGACGCGGAACTCCTCTTCCACGATGCCGCCCTCGGCGTTGGTGCGATGGTTGCGATGAAACGCCGACGCGATCTTCTGATCGAGAGTGGCGTTCGGCAACAGGTCTCCGGCAATCTGCTCGATGGTGAACTTATCAAACGGCATGTTCCGGTCAAATGCCTGGATCACCCAATCGCGCCAGCGCCACATGCTGCGCACGCCGTCGCTCTGATAGCCGTTGGTATCGGCATAGCGCGCCGCTTCCAGCCAGCGGATGGCCATGCGCTCGGCGTAGCGAGGCGATGCCAGGAGGCGATCGACGACTTTCTCGTAAGCGCGCGGCGATGTGTCCGTGATGAACGCATCGATTTCGGCGGGCGTGGGAGGAAGGCCCGTCAGATCCAACGACACGCGGCGAATGAGCGTGGGGCGGTCCGCTTCAGGGGCAGGCTTGAGTCCTTCGCGCTCCAGGCGCGCCCGCACAATGGAGTCGATGGATTGCCCCTTCTTCCGCGTGGGGGAAAGAAACGACCAATGTTTCTGATACGCCGCGCCCTCCTTGATCCATTGCGTGAGGACATCGATTTCTTTCGCCGTCAAGGCGTCGTGACCCAAGTAAGCCGGAGGCATGCGCAGAGTTGGATTGGACGAGAGGACTCTGCGCAGCGCCTCGCTGGCTTGCGGATCGCCGGCGGCGATGGCGCGTTTCCCACTCTGCAAAGCTTTGGCAGCGGCTTCCACATCCAGGCGCAGACCCGCTTTGCGATTCGCGGCGTCCGGGCCATGGCAGACGAAGCAGCGCGCGGAGAGGACCGGGCGGACGTCCCGGTTGAAGTCGGTTGCAGTAAGAGGCGTCAGAGCGCACACCGCCAACTGCGCTGTCATTAGCCGGCGCATGCGTGTTCACCAACTATTGTAACTGTACGGGTTTGTTTTGCTAAGCGCCGGAGGCGGGGGCGTGCGCGGCTCGCCGCTTCCACCAACGCTTGATCGATTCGCGCGTCTCTTCCACCACCGCATAGCCCACGGGCACCACGATCAACGTCAACAGCAGGCATAAGGCCTGCCCGCCGATGATGGTGATGGCGATGGCCGAGCGGTTCGATGCGCCTGCGCCCATGCCGACGGCTGTCGGTACCAATCCCGCGATGATGGAGAGTGTCGTCATGAGAATCGGGCGCAATCGCACGCGATTCGCTTCCAGCACCGCGTCCTGCAAATCGCGGCCTTCCGCCAGCAAGCGGTTCATGTAGTCGATCTGCAGAATGCCGTTCTTCTTCACAATGCCCAACAGCAGCAGAATGCCCAGTGCGCTAAACAGGTTCAGTGAGCGGCCCGTGGCCATCAGCGACATCAACGCGAACGGGATGGAGAGCGGCAGCGTCAGCAAAATAATGAACGGATGAATGAGGCTTTCGAATTGCGCGGCCAGCACCATGTACATGAAGATGGACGCCAACCCAATGGCGAGAATCATGTTTCGCGTCGTCTCCTCAAGAATCTGCACCTGGCCGGAGAAACGCACGCCGTAGCCTGGAGGAAGCCCAACGCGGTCGAACACGCTTCGCGCCGAAGAGGCGGCTTCGCCCAACGAATAACCATTCGCCACGTTGGCGTAAATGCCAACCGCGTATTGCCGGTCAAAGCGGTCGATGCGGCTGGGGCCAAGTCCGCGTTCCAGCTTGGCGATGGAATCCAGGCGGATCAGTCCTTGCCGCGCCGATGGAATCAGCAATCTGCTCAACACGTTCGGATCGTCACGCTGGCCGGGAGCAAGGCGCATGGTCACGACATACTGCTCCGAACCTTCCTTATACGTGGACACCTGATCTTCACCCGACATCATCAGCCGTACGGCGCTGGCGACATCGGAGACGCGAACGCCCAGGTCGCTTGCCAGCGGACGGTCGATATTCACCTGCAATTCGGGATTGTTCAGAGTGAGGTTCACGCGCAGATCCACCAGCGCTGGTTCCTTGAGCAACTCCAGGTTCGCGTCCTTGGCGATGGTGACCAGTTTGCTCATGTCCGGGCCCAGCAGCATGGCGCGAATGGGAGAGTACGTATCGCGCCCGCCCAATACGTTGGGAAATGTCACGCGCGGCCGGGCGTACATGAATGGCCGCAGCGTCTCGCGCACCTGCTGCCCGATGTCGCCGATGGCGGCGCGCTGATCCGGCGGATGCAGCAGGATGGTCATGTTGCTCATGGTGACGCGCTGCATGAAGGTCGAACTGGTGGGCACCACTTCGCGCACTCCGGGAATCTTCTCAATCGCCTTCGCCATCTGCACCGTCGTGCGCTCCGTCACTTCCAGCGATGATCCTTCCGGCAGTTCGCTAAACACGGACAATTCACTTTGGTCTTCCTGCGGCATCCAGTCGCGGCCTATATTGTCATTGAGAAAAAACGTCGACGCGAAAGTGACAATGCAAATCAGGAGGATCACCATGCGGTGCGCCAGCGACCAGCGCAGCAGGGCCATGTATCCGCGCTCGACGGCTCCCGCTTTGTGAACGTGACGATCGCCACCCTTGGTGGGCAGCCTCTTGAGGAGGCGCGCACTGAGCGCCGGAGTCAGTGTGAACGCCACCAGCATCGACATCATGATGGCCACCGACATGGTCCAGCCGAACTGGTTGAGAAACTTTTTCGCGTAGCCCTGCATGAAAGCAACGGGCACGAACACGATCACAAGGGAAACCGTGGTGGCAATCACCGCTAGAGAGATTTCCTTGGTAGCGGTAATGGCCGCTTCCACCGGATGCGCGCCCTCTTCATCGATGTAGCGGAAAATATTTTCCAACACGATGATGGCATCGTCGATGACAATGCCGACGGCTAGAGTCAGCCCGAGCAGCGTCATGGAATTGAGCGTAAAGCCCATCCACTTGAGCAGCGTGAACGTGGCGATGATCGAGGTGGGAATGGCCAAGGCGCTGATGAAGACCGTTCGCCAATCGCGAATGAATAAGAATACGATCAGCGAAGCAAGCAGGCTGCCCAAAACCAGATGTTCCTGCAAAGCCTCCAC
>JACPVQ010000014.1 GCA_016191645.1 Candidatus Solibacter usitatus | reverse complement strand
GGGGTCCGATGTACCCATTCAAGTACAACCGGTCCAGGCACTCCACTTCCAACGAGACGTGTCCGTTCAGTATTGCAGGGATGCTCGGCATGACCGAGATTCTACGAAATCCCGCGGCTGTTTGCTTGCCGGTTTGAGGTCGAAGACCCCACTAGAGGTGTTTCTCAAACCATTCCGCCGACGTGGCAGGCGCGTCTAAAATGACAAAGGCCACCGTCTTCGGAATCTGATCGAATGTCTGAAATGGCAGGTAATCCAACAAAGCTAAGGAAGTAGCCGTGGCGGGCAAGAGTCCGGTTCTCGCCATTCGCACCGCATCGTCTGCAAGTGTGCCAGTGGGGGCTTGTGCTTTCGCAGGCAGATCTTTCCCGCCGCGAAATGGATTCACTGCGAGCGCGGCCTTCAAACGCGGATCGATGGCCGCAATGGCTGCGGCGTGCGCGCCGGCCATCCCAACGCCCCACAATCCGATGCGCGCGGCGTCCACACCGGGCTCGCCGGCAAGATACGAGATTGCGTTGCGAATGTCCTCCACCTGATGCTGCGGCATGAGCCGCTTGCGCACGACGCGAACGTTGGTTGTGAGTTCGAGAAAACGAAAACGGTCGTCGGTGTGAACGCGATCGGTCGTATACAGGTAACCGCCGCTTTTGCCCCAACCGCGATAATCGATGGCCATGGCGGTGATTCCGCGCGCGGCGAACTCTCCCGCTTGCGCCTCCAGCGACGCGTGCGTCAAGCCCCAGTCCGGAGCCAGCACCACGGCTCGCAGGTTACTCGCGGTGTTGAATCCGGCGGGCAGAAATAACTTGCCGAAACATTTCACACCCTCACTGTAGAAAGCCGTTTCTCTGACCGTTACGCCTTCGGGCAATCGCGCGGGCGCGGCGGTGGCACGCGCGGGCAGCGGCGGGACCGGCGTTCGAAGTGCACTCGCCGCAACAGGGGCCGCTTTACCCAGGTAGTTCAGAAACCAATCGGCGGCAAGCGTGGAACTCACTTCAAACGCCGCGCCGGAATAGGCCTGGAAATGCGTGATGAACGGAATCTCGGCGACTTGTGAAACTCCGCGAAACACTTTGGCCGCCTCATAGGGTCCGCTGGCCGAACGCGGAGGCGCGAGCTCATCCTTCCCGGCGGGAATCCAAAGGATCGCGGTGGTATCGGGAATGCGGGGAAGCGCCGACCACGGCCTGTGCTCACGGCCGGTTTGACTGGTCTCTACATCGATCTTGGTACGGAAGGAGAAGCCGCCGTCGACCTCCCCGCCCTGCCCCGTGCGCGCTCGCAGAATGGCATCCTGAAGCTGCCCGGGAGTCCATGCGGGCGGACCGGTAAGGTTGCGGCCGCCGACTCCAATCACTTGCGAGACTACCGCTTTCACGCGCGCATCGAGACCCGCCAGCGTGACCACTAATCCGCCGGAATGGCTGGAACCCCAAGCGCCGATGCGTTCCCGATCAACGCCGTTTTCGCCTTGCAGAAACGAGATAGCCGCGCGGTAGTCTTCCAACTGCCGGAACGCATTGAGCCGCGTACGTTTTAAACGTATTCGCGCCTGTTTGCCGGTTATGGGACGGGCGTCCGATGAAGTGTCCTCTTCCAACAGAAACACTTGTCCACTGCTGAACCCATAAGTCCTGTAATCAATCACCATGGCCACCAAGCCGCGTTCCGCAAATCGAGCGCCGTATTTTTCAATGCCGATGGAGATAGCGTTGAAGCCATGGCCCAGAACCACGGCAGGCCATTTGCGGCCCCCGGGATATCCCTTCGGAAAAAACAGCTTCGCGTGGCAGGCCGCGCCGTCGCTATAGAACGTCACCTCACGCGTGGCGACACCATCGGGAAGGCGGTAGATCCAATCCTGCGGCTGCGTGCCACCCTGCCTCTTCGTCTCCGGTCCCGACGCTTGTTTTTCCAACGCGGCGCGATAGCGTTCGATAACGGAAGTATCGATCTGCGCAAAGGCCAGCGACACGGTGAGCGCAATCAGGAGAGACATGTTTACTCCAATCCAAAGGCCAGCAGTACATTTCCGGGGCGGCCGCCAAACGCGCCGTAACCCGCATTCACGTAGACCATGCCGCCGCCGATGGCGGGACCGGGCCCCTGCATGGAGCCGCCCGTGGCCGCGATGCCGTTCACGGTTTGGAACGGGCGATTGGTGTTGAACTCCCAAATGATGGCTCCGTCTTTCGTGGAGTAGGCGCGCAACGCGCCGTCGTTCGATCCGGAAAAAACCACGCCCGGAAGCACGGAGATGGCGGCGGATTGCGCGCCGTTGCAGCCGCGTCCGGGAGTGCCGCATACGGGCGCCGGCGCAGGCGTGAACCACGCGCGCTCTCCTGATTTAAGATTCACCGCATGCAAACCGCCAGGCTTCGGGCGGCTGATGTCGGAGACGGGAAAGTATGCGTTCTCGCCGTCCGCGGCCGAGCCCCATTCGATGCCGCCCAGCGCGCCACCTTCGCCGGCGCGGTACTGCCAAAGAATTTGTCCTTTGTTATCCGGGTCCAACGCGTAACCCACTCCGGATTTCTGTCCAATCACGATCACGTCGCGACCCACGTGGCTGGCCAGGATGGGCGCGTTTCCGAAATCGTGATCAGGTCCGCTCTTCTCCGGACAATTCGGATTCGTCGATCCGGAACGGCATCCGATGATAAAGGTGTCGTTCGGAGTAGCCTGCCGGGTCCACACCATTTTTCCCGTGGCCATATCGAACGAAATCACGGCATCGCTGGCAGGCTGCGGTGGATCGCTATACGTGTTGCCTGTGGCCACGTACACTACACGGCGCTTCGCGTCGACAGTGGGCGCGGACCAGATGGCTGCGCCGGAAGGTCCATAAAGCGTTTTTCCTGTGCTGCTCTTGCCACGCGGCTTCGGCTCGTCAGGAATTGTGTACGTCTTCCAGACAATCGCTCCAGTCCTTGTATCGAGCGCGGCAAGGCTTCCGCGAAACGTGCAGCACTCGTAATCGGCGCTCGCTCCCATTGCTTCTTCATAAGAGGACAGAGGGACATAGAGTCGATTCCGGTAGAGCGTGGGCGAACCGGTGACGCGCGCCAGGGCATGCGTTTCCACCTGACGGACCCACAACTTTTCTCCTGTCGATGCATCCAGCGCATAGACGTTGGCGTTGGTGTCGCCGAAGTACACGGCAGAGCCTGTTGCGCCTTCGCGCGGACCAATCGACACGGCCGTGCGTACTCCGCCCTGCGCGCTGAACGTCCAATAGATGCAGCCTGAAGCCGCATCCAAGGAGAAGACCGTTCCGTTGTGGCTGCCCACAAAGACACGGCCCGCGGCGACGGACGGCTGCGACCATGCAAGCGTGGCATCGGGAAATCCGAACGCCCATTTCAATTTGAGATTCGGCACTTGCGCCGCCGTCAGGCCCGCTTGCTGCGCAGTCATCAAACGCATGTTGTTCGAGGTAGGGCTCCAGCCGTTCCACAGTGGACGCGACGAAAGATTCGTGAATGGCGGGCGCGAAGTGCAGCGCCCCGTGGCGGAGCCGGTGGGATCGCCGGCGATTTTCTTGCCCGTGATGAATTCGGCAATGGCGCGCCGTTCCACGCCGCTCAGCTTTGCGCCTTGCACGCGCATCGCGCCGCTGACGAGAGCCGTCATGATGGATTCGGTGGATCGCTCCCGCATGACCTCCAGCGCAGGGGCGCGCGGAAGGGATTCGTTGTGACAGATGGCGCAGCGCTGCTTGTACATCGCCGCCGCGTCGACAGATTGCGCCCAGACTGGGGCGGCGCAGAACAAGGAGGTGAGAAGAAATAGGATCATCGCTAAAAAGCCGCCGTCGTGAATGCGATGCGGTCGCGCTGCTCCGCCAACTTCTTCCGGTCCACACCAGGCACCTTTTCCAACGCGCCGAAGTTTTTGAAATCGCCGTTCTTAGCGCGGTAGTCGACCAAGGCGGCGGCCTGCCGCGCTTCCAGGTCGAGCACGTCCGTCAACTCCGCCGGCGAAGCTTTGTTCACGTTCAGGCGGCTGAAGTATTTCGCGAAGTAATTCACCACTTCTTCCAGCTCGTCATCCTCAGCTTTCATGCCCTTGGTGACCATATCTTCCACGGAGGCCTGCCAGGCCGTTCGCGTTTTGCGCATCGGCTCCATCAGTTTGAGGCCATGACATCCACCGCAGAGTTTGTCCACGTTCTTTTTCCCCGGCCGGTCCGGATAAGACGCGGCAATGCAGAGAGGCGCAAGCAGCATCGCGGCCGCGAAACGAATCGACATTACATTGCATTCTAGCCTTCCTCGCCAACTGTGTGCTGTGGGGTCAGGTCTCCAGACCTGCGAGGCGGTCTCCAGACCGCCTCTCTTGGAAGAGATCGAACTCCACGGCGGCTGCGCAGCAGCCGAAAAAACGGCTGCGCAGCAGCCGATGGCCTCTCGCGAGGCCATGCGGGATCTGGAGATCCCGCTGCAGATCTGGAGATCTGCCCCACAGAGCAGCACAGCCGCAACCAAAGGAAATCTTCGCGGCTTGGCGAGATTTCAGAGTCTAGTAGTACAGGAGAGGGAAGAAATCAGGTAGGATTCTAAGAATGGCAAACAACGATCAGAATCGCCGTAAGTTTTTCAATAGCTCCGTGCTCACAGCGGCGGCGCTTGCCGCTGCGCAGAAGGGCGCGGCGGAACCGGGCGGCGCAATCAAAGTGCCCGACGCGATTCCCAACGCCATCAATACTCCCGGCAAACCCGCGGCGTTCCCCATGCGTGGAGCGCAAGTGTTCGCCAAGGTCTGCAAGAACGAAGGCCTCGCGGCACTGTTCTGCTGCCCCGGCAACTATGATGTGATCAACTCCATCTGCGAGGAAGGCATCCCCTGCTACGGCGGGCGGACGGAAGGTTCGATGTGCGCGGCCGCGGATGGATTCTCGCGCGTTACCGGCGAGATTGCGGCGTGTTCGGGAACCGAAGGGCCCGGCTTCACGAACATGATCATGAACATCGCCGCAGCCAACGCTGCGCGCACGCCACTGCTGGTGCTGGCCAGCAACAAACGCATGGCGGATGACGACTGCGAGATGGGAATTCAGACCGTCTATCAGCAGCCGACGACCGAAGGCATGCGCAAATATGGAAAACGTCTCATCGATGCCAAGCGCGTTCATGAATATGCCGCTTACGCATTTCGTCAATTGAAGAGCGGTGTGCCGCAGCCTGTCCATTTGGATTTTCCGGCGGAGATTTCCAGCGCACGTTTCAAAGACCCGAGTGAACTCCGGTACTTCCACGAGAAGGGAAAGTACCGCACCGATGCCCGCCCGCACCCCGATCCGAAGCGCATCAAAGAACTTGTGGGTCTCATCGAAAAAGCTAAGAGGCCCATGATTGTTGCCTCCACGGGCGTGTTTTATAGCAGAGCTTGGGATGCATTGAAGATGGCGGCAGAGAAAGCGGAAATCGCCGTGGTCGAATCCGGACCCTCGCGCGGACATTTTTCCGACGGGCATCCGTTATCGGCGAGCACGGCACCGGGCGCTTTGTTAAGCGCGGACCTGGTGATCTTCATCGGGCAATACTCCATGCCCAACACCGGTGAATGCAGTTTCTCGCCGGAAGCGCATTTCGTGCGCATCGATCCGGACCATTCCGATATCGGGCGCAACTGGCCCATCGACCTGGGCATTGTGAGTTGCGAAAAGGCCGCGCTGGAAGCGCTGGCGGCGGCACTGCCGAAGATGAGGCATGAAGGTTGGGTCGCCGAACTCGCCGCCGAGCGCAAGAAGTTTGAAGACCAGAATGCGGATTACTACAAGACGGGACTGGGCTACAAAGACGCCGTGCACCCGGCGGTGATCGCGCGCGAATTGAGCGATTTTCTCTATCGCGGCGATCTGGCGAAGGAGCAGACGACCGTCGTTGCGGGCGGCTACGGAATTGCGCGATACGCAAGACGCTATTTGCGCGCCTACCGTCCCGGGCAGATTTGCAACGGCGCGTATCAGTACGGAGCGATTGGGCCGGACGTCGGCTATTCTTTCGGCGTAAGCGCCGCGGTGCAACTGGGCGCTGGTCCGCAAGCGCCGTACAAAGGCGCGCCGATCATCGGCATCACCGGCGACGCGGGGTTTGCTTACTCCGGCATGGAAATTGAAACCATGACGAAGTACAAGATGCCCGTGGTGATGATTGTCTACAACAACAACGCGTGGGGCATTATGTCGCAAGGCAAGCCGGTGCACATGTACCTGTTCCAGGAGAATTTGCGCTACGACAAAATTGGCGAGGCTTTGGGAGCGCGCGGGGAATACGTGACCAAGCCGGAGGAGTTTCTGCCGGCGTTGAAGCGCAGCTATGCGCTGGCGGCGAAGGAACGCGTGGCCACCGTGATCAATTGTCAGGCGAAGCGCGAGTATTGGACCAACCAGTACGCACCGGGGTTTCTGGGAAAGGTCGAGCCGGGATGCACGAAGGCGGTGGTGCGCCTGGGCGTGGCCCGCCGCCAGCGCGACAAGTGATGGGCTAGCTGCCGTTCGAGCGAGCCGTCCGGACGGGATTCCTGGCCGGGCACTCGCGACCAGGCGCCGGGCCTCGATGATCGAGCAACTCCGCACCCTCTTCCGCTATCGCCTCCTGACCCAGAGCCTGGTCTCTCGCGAGCTCAAGGCCCGCTACCGGGGCAGCGTCCT
>JACPVQ010000013.1 GCA_016191645.1 Candidatus Solibacter usitatus | reverse complement strand
TGGGGCAGATCTCCAGATCTGCAGCGGGATCTCCAGATCCCGCATGGCCTCGCCGAGAGGCCATCGGCTGCTGCGCAGCCGCCATCGGCCGCGGTGGGTGAGTTTCGACCGTGCGAGGCGGTCTCTTTTGTTATGCCTGAGTATAAGCACGCGATCGTAATCGGCGGCAGCATGAGCGGCTTGCTCGCCGCCCGCGTCCTTACCGGTCATTTTGCAAAAGTCACACTCATCGAGCGCGACACGTTCCCGCCCGTGGGCCAACACCGCCGCGGCGTCCCGCAAAGCCGGCACACGCACGGGCTGTTGTGCAGTGGGCGCGCCGTGTTGGAGAAACTCTTCCCGGGACTTTCCAGCGCTCTGGTCCAGCAGGGAGCGGTCATGGGCGATACCGTGCGTGACGCCCGCTGGTTCAATGAAGGAGCGTGCCTCGCCCGGCCTGTCAGCGGATTGGAAGGCCTGCTGGTTACGCGTCCGCTGCTCGAAGGCACGGTTCGCGAACGGTTGCGTGCCATCGCCAATTTCCAATCGGTGGAAGATGCCACCGTTTCCATGCTGCTGTTGAATGGAGACCGCAGCCAGGTAACGGGTGTGCGCGTTTCCCGCGGCGGCGCGGAAGAGACCTACGACGCCGATCTTGTTGTCGATGCATCCGGGCGCGGTTCGAAGTCGCCCGAATGGCTGGCCCAACTCGGCTATGAAACGCCGAGAGTGGAAGAAGTACAGATCTCTCTCTCGTACACCACGCGCATGTTTCGCCGCCGGCCCGATCATTTGAACGGCGATGTTGCCGCAATCATTCCCCCCACTCCCGAAGGCAAACGCGGCGGTGTCATGTTGGCGCAGGAAGACAATCGTTGGACCGTTACTTTGATCTCCCACTTCGGTCCCGCCGCGCCCTTGGAACTCGACGGCTTCCGCGAGTTTGCGCGCACATTGCCCGGACCCTACATTTGGGAAGTTGTCAAAGACGCCGAGCCTGTCACCGAACCAATCGGCGCAAAATTCCCAGCCAGCGTCCGGCGTCGCTACGAAAAACTCCATCGCTTCCCGCAGCGTTATGTCGTCGTGGGTGACGCCGTGTGCAGCTTCAATCCCATCTACGGTCAGGGCATGTCGGTCGCGGCATTGGAATCGCAGGTGTTGGACGCCTGTGTCCGCCAAGGGCTCGACGATGCCGGCCGCCGATTCTTCGCCCAAGCAACTCCGGTCGTGGATATTCCCTGGAGCATTGCCGTGGGCAACGACTTGCGCATGAAGGAAACCGTGGGTCCGCGCAACGCCGGCGTTAACTTCATCAACTGGTACATGTCGAAGCTCCATCGCGCCGCCCATCACGACGACCGGGTCTCTCTCGCCTTTCACCGCGTGGCGAATCTGCTTGCGCCGCCGCCGTCGGTAATGCACCCCTCCATCGCCTGGCGAGTTCTGTGGGGCAATCTCTTCTCCCGCGCGGCCCGCTAGGTGTACGATTGCTCTCTAGAATCTTCCCAAGCTGTGCTGCTCTGTGGGGCAGGTCTCCAGACCTGCGAGGCGATCTCCAGATCGCCTCTGCCGGAAGGATTTGTTATTTTCTGAGGCGGCTGCGTTGCAGCCGAGGCGGCTGCGTTGCAGCCGATGGCCTCTGGCGAGGCCATGCGGGATCTGGAGATCCCGCTGCAGATCTGGAGATCTGCACACATCGGTTTTCATCACGATTCGTGGGCCCCGGGGCCCATAGGCATCGATATCTCAAGACAGAGTGTCCAAACATCTCGGCTGACAGCCCGCCACAGAAAGGCTTCGCAACCATCGGTTGGGTTCATTGACACGCGCCCCCCGCTGCAATAGCATGGTGTCAACCATGGAGGGTCTATGAAACTGGTGATCGCCGTAGTTGTCTTCCTGCTCGCTTCCGCCGGCGTCAACGCACAGCAAACCACAGGTTCCATCTCCGGTTCCGTGCGCGACTCGTCCGGCCTCGCGCTGGCCGGCGCGAAGGTTCGATTGGTCAACGTCGCCAACAGCGCGGAACGCGAAGTGCAAACCAACGAGAGCGGCGACTTCGTCATCAACGGCGTCGATCCCGGACAATACACTCTCAGCGCTCAGATCACAGGTTTCAAAACGTTTGAGAAAAAGGGCATCGTGCTCACCACCGCGGAACGATTGGCGGTGGGCGATCTGCAACTCCAACTCGGCGACGTCGCCGAACGCATTACGGTGACCGCCGTCGGCGCAAGCGTACAAACCGCCAGCGCGGAGCGTTCCGGATCCATCACCAGCAGACAAGTGGAGGAGTTGCTGGTCTACGGCCGCACGGTCACTTCGCTCCTCGCATTGGTTCCCGGCGTTGTCGATCCCACCGGCGCGGAAGGACGCAACATCAGTGGAGGCTCGGCTACCAGTTTCAACGTCAATGGAAATCGCACGGCGCAAAACAACCTCATGTTGGACGGCGTGACCATGACCGCGGTGGGAGGCGCGGCCAACGGCACCTTTGGCGTCAGCACGGAAGCGGTCTCCGAAGTGAAGATTCTGCTCAGCAACTATCAGGCCGAATACGGCCGCCTGGCCGGCAGCAACGTCCAGATTCTCACCAAGTCCGGCTCACGCGACTATCACGCGTCGGGGCTTTATTACAAGCGTCATGAGCAGTTCAACGCCAACAGCTTCTTCAACAATCGCATTGCCTTTCCCAAGGCGCGCGACCGGTTCAACACCTACACTTACAACGTCGGCGGTCCCGTGAATTTGCCGGGAACCGCCAACCGCTTTCGCGACAAGATGTTCTTCTTCTGGAACCACGAATATGTTCCCGCGAAAGTGAACAGCGCCGTGCAGCAGGTGACCATGCCCAGTGCTCTGGAACGGCGCGGCGACTTTTCGCAATCGGTGGATGTCAGCGGAAGGTTGATTCCCATCGTCGATCCCACCACGCGCCAACCCGTGCCCGGCAACGTGATGCCCGCCAATCGTTTGGATGCCAACGGGCAGGCGCTGCTCAACTTCTTCCCGTTGCCCAATTTCTTTAACACGGACGTTTCCCGGCGTGCCTACAACTTTGTCACCCGCTGGGGCGGCGAGAATCCGTTGACCCTCTACACTCTCAAATACGATTACATCATCTCCTCTAAGGACAGCCTTTCCGTCACCATCTCGCCGCAGTTTTCCCGGAACACATCGCCCAACGGCGCGCAGATGACCGCGCAGTTTCCCGTGTTGAAGAGTGTCGTCTCCTCCAAAGGCGGCAATGCGTCCATTCATTACCGGCGCATCTTCTCCCCCACCATGGTGAACGAGTTGATGGTCGGATACGCCTATACGTTCGGCCCGCCGGAAATCAAAGACGAAGATATGAAGGCGCTGCAGCGCGGCACCTATGGATTCAAAGCGGGGTCGTTGAATCCGGGAAACAATCCGTTGGATCTGATGCCGGGAATGACCTTCGGAGGCGTTGTCGGCGCAGCCAGTCTGGCTTACGACGGCCGCTTCCCGTTTAATGGCGCGCGCAACGTCTACAACGTCAGCGACACTCTCGCCAAGAACATCGGATCGCATACGCTCAAAGCCGGCGTGTTCTTTGAGCGCCTGCGCCAGCGCGACGGCCCGTGGGCCACGAACTTTGCCGGCAATTTCGATTTCGGCGTCAACGCAAACAATCCGTTCAACAGCGGCTATGCATTTGCCAACGCGATGCACGGCGTCTTCAACACCTACACCGAGGCCACCGCGCATCCCGTTTCGCGCATCTATTCGCGCGGCGTCGATTTCTTTGTCCAGGACACGTGGAAGGTCTCGCGCAAGCTGACTCTCGATTACGGTATGCGCTTCACCTGGTACGAACCGTTTTGGAATTTCAACGATCAACTGGCGGGCTTTGCCCCGCAGTTGTACGATCCGAAACAAACCACGCAACTCATCCGTCCGGCCCTGGTCAACGGCGTCCGCATGGGCGTTCATCCTGTAACGGGCGCTGCGTATTCGCCCGCTCTCATCGGCTTTGTCGCTCCGGGCACCGGCAATCCATTTAACGGCATGGCCGTGACTTCGCGCGATCCAACTTATCCGCGCGCCCTGGTGAAAACATCCGGCCTCATTCCCGTTCCCCGTTTTGGATTCGCCTACGATCCGTTCGGTGACGGCAAAACGGCCGTTCGCGGAGGTTTCGGCATGTTCACCAGCCGCATCTTAGGCGTCAACTCGCCCGCCATCTTCTCCTATCCTCTGGTGCAAACGCCGGTCGTCCAATTCGGAACTCTTTCCACATTCCGCTCGGCGCAAGGCTTCACCTCGCCGCCGTCGGTGACAGGTTGGGAACGCGACATGAAAAGTCCCAACATCATGAACATGAGTCTCACCGTGCAGCGCAACATTGGGCACGGCACCGTAATCGACGTCGGATACGTCGGCACGTTGGGGCGCAATCTCTCCTGGCAGCGCAGTCTGCAGGACGTGCCCAGAGGCGCGCGCTTTCTGCCCGCAAACTCCGATCCCACCAACACGCGCGTTCCGCTGCCCGACGCCTTTCTGCGTCCCATCGGCGGCTACAATGCCATCGACTACCGTGAGAATGCCGGCTCATCCAACTACCATTCGCTGCAAGCCACCGCGCAGCGCCGCTTCACTCGCAAACTCGAGTTCGGCCTCGCCTATACTTGGTCGAAGGCTCTCGACTTCAACGACGGCGAGTTCGGCGGCATCAACACCGCTGCGCCGTTTCGCGCCTGGAACTATGGCTTGGCGGGGTTCGACCGCACGCACATCCTGAAGCTGAACTGGCTCTGGGACGTGCCCAAGTACAACTGGAGTTTCAAGCCCATGCGGTATGTCACCAATGACTGGCAGATCTCCGGCATTCTCACTTTCCAGAGCGGAGCTCCCGTCGGCGTTGGTTACAGCCAGGTGACTCCCGTGGATCTGAGCGGTACGCCCAGCGTCGCTCCGCGCATTCTCGTGGTGAGCGATCCCGTGCTCCCCAAGGGGGACCGTACATTCACGCGAAACTTCGTCACGGAGGCTTTCCGCCTGCCCGCGCTGGGAACGCTCGGTACCATGTCGAAAAACTTGATTCGCGGCCCGGGCATCAACAATTGGGATATCGCCGTCTTCAAGAACTTCCCCGTCAAAGAACGCTTCCGGTTCCAATTCCGCGCCGAGATGTACAACGCCTTCAATCACACGCAATTCAGCACGTTCGATGCGACAGCGCGTTTCGACGCCTCGGGCAACCAGATCAATGGACAGTTCGGTCAGTTTACGGCGGCGCGCAGCCCGCGGCTCATCCAGATGTCTCTGCGGTTGGGATTCTGATGTAACATCCGC
>JACPVQ010000066.1 GCA_016191645.1 Candidatus Solibacter usitatus | reverse complement strand
GTGATGGTGGGTCCCAGCCTGCGCAGCGCTTCTCCGTTCAGTTCCTGCACCGAAACCACTTTCACGAAATCGGCCGCCGACAGACCGCCGCGCAATCGCGCCATGCCGTTGGTGGGCAGCACATGGCTTGGCCCGGCGGCGTAATCGCCGGCCGCTTCTGGGCTGTTCGGTCCAACAAATACGGTTCCGGCGTGCCGCACCGCGTCGAGCAGGCGCAGTTCCGGAATGCTCAAATGTTCCGGCGCGAAGTCGTTCGCCAACTCCACGGCATGATCCACGGAAGCGGTAATGAGAATGGCGCAATTCTTATCCATCGATTTGCGGGCGATCTTAGCCGTGGAAAGATCGCGCATCTGGCGCTCAATCTCCTGCTGCACCGCCGTGGCCAGACGGCGCGAAGGGGTCAACAGGAGCGCCGTCGCATCCTCGTCGTGTTCGGCCTGCGCCAGCATGTCGGCGGCGATCCAACGCGGATCGCCCTCGGCGGAGATAATCAGAGTTTCCGTTGGTCCGGCGATGAAATCGATGCCGGCTTCCCCGCACAGCAACCTCTTTGCCGCGGCCACGTACACGTTACCGGGTCCGACAATACGATCGGCCTTCGGCACGGTTTTGGTTCCATAGGCGAATGCCGCAATGGCGTGCGCACCGCCCATCTGAAACACTTCCGTGAGTTCCAGCATCGCCGCCGTCCCCAGGATTTCCCGCGTCGGCCGTGGGGATGCCACCAGAATCCGCGGAACGCCGGCCACCTGCGCGGGGACCGCCGTCATCAACAAGGTGCTGGGCAGCGGAAAACGTCCCGATGGAATGTAGGCCGCCACGCAATCGAGCGGACGCACAATCTGCCCCAACCGCACACCCGGCGCCAGCGCTTTGCGGAACGGCTTGGGAAGTTGCAGTCTCGAATACGACCGGATATTCCCAACCGCCGTTTTCACGGCATTGCGGAAGTTCGGATCCAACTCCGCCCCCGCCTGCTGCAATTGCTCGGCCGGGACGCGGATGGCCGTACCTTTGAGTCCATCCAGCTTCTTCGCGTATTCCAACAGCGCCTTGTCGCCGCGCTTCTGCACGGCCTGCAAGATGGGCCGGACCACTTTCTCGGCCTCTTCCAGCCGCGCCGTGCGGCGTTCCAGGATTTTTCCCGCTTGTGTTGCTTCCAGAATCCGAATCATAGTTACATTACGATCTTGTTCAACGGATATTCCACAATTCCCTGCGCTCCGGCCTTTTTCAACCGCGGAAGAATGGAGCGCACTGTGGATTCATCCAAAATAGTGTTCACTGCCAGCCAGTCTTCATCGCTCAAATGAGAAATCGTGGGATTCTTCAGTGCCGGCAATTCCCCGAGCACCGCGCTCAAATCCTGTTTGCGCACGTTTAACATGAGGCCGACTTTTCCCAGAGCATTCATCGCGCCTTCCAGCAGCATGCGAATATCTTCCAGCTTGTGGCGCTTCCATTCATCCTTCCACGCTTCCTTGTTCGCCACCAGTTGCGTGTTCGATTCCATAACCGTTTCCAGGATGCGCAGCTTGTTGGCGCGCAGCGACGATCCGGTCTCCGTCACTTCCACAATGGCGTCGGCCAGTACCGGCGGCTTCACTTCCGTGGCGCCCCAACTGAACTCCACTTTTGCGGTCACGCCGAACTTTGCCAGATAGCGCTTCGTCGTTCCCACCAACTCCGTGGCGATAATTTTTCCCTGCAAATCCTGCACTCGCTGGAACGGAGACGCTTCGGGGGCGGCCAGCACCCATCGCACTTTCCCGAAACTCTGCTTGGCATAAATCAAATCGGCCACATTCACCACATCGGCTTCGTTCTCTTCCACCCAATCGCGGCCAGTCAAGCCCGCATCCAACACGCCGTCTTCCACATACCGCGCCATCTCTTGCGCGCGGATCAACATGCATTCGATTTCCGGATCGTCAATCGACGGAAAGTACGAGCGGCTCGACGTCGTGATATTGAATCCGGCGCGGCGGAAAAGATCGACGGTGGCATTCTCCAGACTTCCCTTGGGGATTCCCAGTTTCAGCTTCACCCGTTATCCTCCGTAAACCGCGGCCGGATCGTAGGTCTGCGTATCGGTGACAACCCAAGCGTCCTTTTCATACCTGCGATAAAAACAGCTTTCGTATCCGTTGTGGCAAACTCCCGGTCCCAGCGCTTCCACTTTCAACAACAGTGCGTCGCGGTCGCAATCGGTTGCGATCTCTTTCACTACCAGACGGTGTCCCGAGGTCTCGCCCTTCAGCCACAACTTCTTACGCGATCTGCTATAAAACACCGCGCACCCGGTCTCCAGCGTCTTCCTCCACGATTCCTCGTTCATGAACCCAACCATCAGCACGCGCCCGCTGACGTGATCCTGAATAACGGCCGTAATGAGTCCGTCCTGTTTTGCAAAATCCAATTCCATTTGGTGTCCCAACAAAGAAAAAACCCGCCGGAACCGCGGCGGGCTTCAACCTTCATCTAGCTCGGTTCGCCTAGAATCCAGCCCGTCGTACAAACGATGCATCCGGATGGAGATGATAATGTCCGGCGGGGTGAACAAGCATGAAAAGACTAGTATACCTCAAAACAAAAAGTCGAAGTCCGCCGTGAAGCGGCGGCCGCGATGACCAAAGAAATATCCATGCGCGGGGTCGGCGGTATTTCCGCGAACCGCTTCCGGGTTGAAATGATTGGTGAGGTTGAAACCGCTCACGGACTAGCGTACGGAGTACTTGGCATTTACCTTGAGATCTTTGGACACGCGCGCGTCCAAAGACACGAATCCTGGAAACCGGTTGCGATTGGGAATACCGGCATATCGCTGCGCGGCATCGGTTTCCACATACGGAAAGCCGCTGCGAATCTCCATCACCGGCGCAATTTGAAATTTCCGCGGCAGCCGCAGAACGCCCCACGCCAGAAAGCGGTGCGGCAGATCGCTGCCCAGTGTTCCGTATTGATTTTCCCGGATGATGGCTGTGGGCACGGTTCCCAGGAAACGCCCGAAGTCGTTCAAGTCGCCGCGCGCGCGGCTGTTCGTATAGGAGAAAAACATCTGCCTGTCGTCGCGCAACCGAAGTTGAGCGACCAGGTCGAACTGCCGGTAACGCGATGCTCCCACGCCTTCCAACAGAAAGGCGCCCGTGTTGTTCTGCGGGTCCGGCTCCACGCGCTTCAGAATTACCAGCCCCTCGCCCTCATTGCGCAGATACGTTGCCCGCAGCCGGAGTTTTGCGGTCACCGGCTGTTCGATCTGAAAACTCCAAATGCCGCTGCGCGGCGAGAAGTTTCCATCCACGGGGAGTTGAGAAACGAAGGGAACGCGTACGCGGCTCTGCCCCAATGTGTTCACAAACAAGAAAGACGATGTTGCCGATCCGGTGCTGCCGTAGGTGGTAACGAATTGATTGGGGTAGCGGTTGAACGCATACACGTTGAGCGGTACGCGATCGTAAAACAGGCCGAACCCGCCGCGAAAGACCGTGCGCGTGGCGTCGAAGGGGGTCCATGCAAAGCCGGCTCTCGGCGCAACGCGAAACGCTCCGGAGATCTGCTGCGCTTCCGTTCGCAACCCCAGGTCCAGTGCGAAACGCGGATTCAAGATCCAGTGATCCTGTCCAAAAAACGACTTTTCGATATCGGAAATCTCGAAATCGCGCCGGAACGGGTACGCGATTCGGGACAGCCTGCGCCCCCGCAAGTCGACGATTTCCACGGGACGCTCGTGGATAGCGCCCGTGTGCGCGCTGCCGGCGAGATAGCCACCCAATTTGAACTGGTGCGAACCGTTCCACGACAGCGGCGCGAAGGAATACCTGGACGCTCCGCCATAGCGCGAAGCCGTGCGGCTCTGTTCGCCGAAATAACTTCCACGATTTCCCGTAGGGCTGATGATCATATCGTCCGTGCCGCGTCCCCACACCGAGGTGTCAAACCTGGTTACGGAAAGCCGGTTCTCCAACAACCCGCGGCCCAGTGTCAACCTGTCGAAAACCGTTCCCGTGAAATTTTCCGTTGTCGCGTCCGGAGCGGTAGGACGCGGATTGTAGAAATCCATTCCCAGCCCTTCCAGTCGCTGTGGAGCAACGTGCAAGGTGGCCGTCACCAAATGGCGGCTCGATGCGATCCAGTCGAATTGTGAAAACGAGTTCCATCCCGCCGTCTCCTTCTGATTGAACGGAAACGGCAGCGTGTACACGGCCACTTTGCGCACCGCGTACTCCACGCCTTGGGAGAAAAACAGCTTGTCCGTAATCAATGGTCCTTCCAGATTGAGCCTCGGCGTGGCGGTTTTCAAGCCGCGCAAATGATAGCTGCGAATGCGGAACTCGGGCAGAGGATCGTTGATCTCCCACTTCCATTTGCCGCCCCCGCGCTTGGTTTCCACGGACACCAGACCCGCCGTGAAGCGCCCGTATTCGGCCAGATATGCGGTCTGATACACGTGCAGGACTTCCACGCTGTCAATAGGAACCGTCAGTCCGAATTGCCCCGTCGCGGGATCCGTTACATCGGCGGAGTTGACAATCAAGGCCGCGCGATGTTCCGGGCTTGAGGAAAGGATCAATCCTCCTCCCGGTTCGCGAACCACGCCGGGAGTCAACGGCAATGCGTCGGCCACCGACGTTGGCCGGCTTGGCAACTCGCGCGCGGTTTTCGGCGGCAGTTTGTTCGGAACCGATGTCGATTCCTCCACTTCCATCACCGTGCCGCGCACCTCGACGCTATCCGTGCGCGTCAACGTGGGGGTCATCCCGATATCGATGCGGATCAGCCCCGCCGCCGCTTGAATCTCGTCGCGCTGCACGGTTTCGAAGCCGGCCTTTTTCGCCGTAATCCTGTATGCGCCGGGCCGCAGGTTCGCAAACTCAATGTGCCCTAATTCGTCGCTCTCGCCCGATTTCAAAATGCGATTCCCATCGGAGATCTCCAGGCGCGCACCCACGATTGCCTGGGACTGGCTGTCGGTAACAAACACGTCGATTCTCGCCGTGGTCTGGGATTGAGCAAGGCCCGGCAGAAAGACCAACGCGGCGAACAAAGATCGGTGGAGTACGGGCACTTCGTACTTCAGGATAACGCAGCGATCTCAGGTTCCTTTTTGCCGGAGTGCCAGTACACAGACCAGCCTGGTTCCACGCGATGCGGTGTATTCCGCGCGCGCATAGGGCGATTGCCTGATCGATCTTCCCCGGGCATGCGAATATGCTCGACCTATGCATCTTGCTCCCATTGCATTTACGCTGACGATCGCCTCCATTTGCGCAGCGGGTGAGAACCCCATTGAGGCCGCGGTTGCGGGCCGCGCGGCGTCGCCGCAAGATGTTGCGAAGCAGATTCTGGCCACGGGCGTGGGCAAAGGGATTTCCGATGCCGGTTTCAAAATGCCGTCCGGGCTAGCCGGCTTTCTGCCTTCGTCACGCAGGCCGCAACAACGGGCGCTTCCCATTGCGGATGTTCCAGAAGTGGTGAAGCCAAAACCGGCACCGCGAATTCACGTGGCGAAGGCGGTGACGCCGAAAGTGGTTGTACCGCAGGGCCCCTACGACTCGGTCTCGCTCAGTGCCATTGCCCCGCCTCCCATCGATCCTACGCCCGCCCTCCCGGTCTTCCTGGTGGCGTCCGCGGAGGAGATGCGACAGATTGCCAAGGGAACGGAGCGCTACCAGGTTTTGGATCGACTGGGACGCCCCTACACACGGATCTCGATGCCTGAGGAAAACGGATTCGTGGAAGTGTACGCCTACCGCAATCCGGAGGGTCCTGTTGGTTCGGTGCGCCTGGTCAACGGCCGCGTAACGAACGTCACGCTCGCCGCGCGCTAGCAGTGGGGCAGACCTCCAGGTCTGCGAGGCGGTCTCCAGACCGCCTCCGCCGGCAGTTATCGCGATCTTCGAGGCAGGCGGGATCTGGAGATCCCGCCGCAGATCTGGAGATCTGCCCCACAGAACAGCCCAGCCGCAACCAAAGGAAATCTTTGCAGCCTAAATCAGGCCAGCATTTTTTTTACAACATTTCCGCCCAAGTCTGTCAGACGGAAATCGCGGCCCATGGTTCGGTGCGTGAGGCGCAAGTGATCTAATCCCAGACGGTCGAGCACGGTGGCCTGCAAATCATGGACGTGCACTTTGTCCTCCACGATCGTCAGCCCAAGCTCATCCGTCCTACCGATCACCTGCCCGCCTTTGATGCCGCCGCCGGCCAGCCACATCGAGTAAGCGTGCGGATGATGATCGCGCCCGCCGTTGCCCTCTTCTTTGGTGTTACGAATTTCCACCATCGGCGTGCGGCCAAACTCGCCACCCCAAATGATCAACGTCGAATCGAGGAGGCCGCGCCGCTTCAAGTCGGCAATGAGAGCGGCGGTGGGCTGGTCTGTAATCTCGCAGTTCTGCTTGAGCTTCTTGTCGATCTGCGTATGATGATCCCAACTGGCGTGCATCATCAGAACAAAGCGCACGCCGCGTTCCACCAGGCGCGCGGCCATCAGACAATTCGTGGCGTACTGATGCGTCGGCTCTTTTCCCACGCCATACATGTCGAGCGTCGCTTGCGGCTCCTTGGATAAATCGGCCAGCTCCGGTGCGGCCATCTGCATGCGAAACGCCAGTTCGTACGCGGCAATGCGGCTGGCGGTTTCCGGATCGCCGGTGGCCATTTGCCGGTGGAGGTTGAGATCGCGCAGCGCGTCCAGAGAAGCACGCTGCGTTGCATTGCTCACGCCCGGCGGATTCGAGAGATAGAGGATGGGATCGCCGGCGTTGCGGAACATGGTGCCTTGATAGTGCGAAGGCAGAAAGCCGCTCATGAAATTCGACGCGCCGCCGCTGGTGCCCGCGCCCGCCGACAACACAACGAACGCCGGCAAGTTTTTCGATTCGCTGCCCAACCCGTAGGTGACCCACGCGCCCATCGAGGGGCGGCCCACTTGCGTGGTACCGGTCATCAACAGTAGTTGGCCCGGATGATGATTGAACGCCTCGGTGAACATGGACCGCACCAGGCAGAGTTCGTCCGCCTGCGCCGCCGTGTGCGGAATATAATCCGAAAGCTCCATGCCGCTCTGGCCGTGCTTCTTAAATACACGCGGGCAGCCTAGAACCGCGGCCGATGGTTTGATGAACGCCAGTTGCAGATTCTTCGTCATCGATTCCGGCAGCGGTTTTCCGTGCCACTTTTGCAGCTCGGGCTTTGGATCGAAGAGATCCATCTGGCTCGGCCCGCCTTCCATGAACATGAAGATGACGGACTTCGCCTTGGCGTCAAAGTGCGGCTTCTTCGCCGCCAAAGGATTCACGGTTTCCGCGCCGTGCATTAGACTGGCTAGCGCCATGCCGCCCATGCCGCCGGCGCCTGTGAGGAGAAAGTCGCGGCGGGCTTGTTGCAATAATTCCGATTCGCGCATGTTACTCCCTTGTGATGAACTCTTCCAGGTTCAGAAGAACGCGGCAAACACCGGTCCACGCCGCTTCCTCTTTCGTCGCGCCGGCCTTGGGCCAGGATTGCGGTTCGCGTTCGAAGATGTTCCTTTGCTCATCGTGGTAGCGGGCCAGACGCTCGCGTTCCAGCGTATCCGGCTCACGGCCCAACGCCATTAGAAACGCATTGTTGAGCCGCGTTGAAAAAGCAGCCTCCTGTTTCACAACGCGCCCGGCAAGCGATTGCGCGGCTTCGAAGAACACCGGGTCATTCAGCAGATTGAGCGATTGCAACGGCGTGTTGGAAGTTCGCCGGCGGCTGCAAGCCACGTTCGATTCCGGCGCATCGAAGTTCATCAACTGCGGATAGGGCGTGGTGCGCTGAAAATGCACGTACAAGCCGCGGCGGTAACGGTCGACGCCTTCACTCTCATTCCAAGGCAGGCGGCCATACCCAAGTTCCGCCACCCCCGCAGGCTGCGGAGGGCGCACGCTGGGCCCGCCCACGCGCGCATCCAACAATCCCGCGGCGGTTAACGCGGAGTCGCGAATGAGTTCCGCGGAGATGCGCAGCCGGCTCTGCCGCGCCAGCAAGAGATTGCCTGGATCCTTCGCCGCGATCTCTTCGCGCAGCGCCGAGGATTGACGATAGGTAGCGCTGGTGACGATGGCGCGATGCAGCTTCTTTACGCTCCATCCATTGTCGCGGAAGCCGCGCGCCAGATGATCCAGCAATTCGGGATGAGTGGGCCGCTCGCCTTGCGTTCCAAAATCTTCAGAGGTCGCCACCAGCCCGCGTCCGAAAAACTCCTGCCATGCGCGATTCACAATTACGCGCGGCGTCAACGGATTGTCGTTCGACACCAACCATCGCGCCAAATCCAAACGCGTAGGCGTGGCGGCGGCACTGACCGGCGGCAGAACGCCAAGTCCGGCCGGAACAACGGACGCGCCCGTAATTCGATAGTCCCCCTTCACGCGCATGTGCGAACCGCGATAACCGGCGTCGCCGGTCACAGCCATCGCCATCGTCAATTTCGGAAGCGCGGCGGAAAGCTTTGTGATTTGTTGACGCGCATCGGCGATGCGTTCGCGAATCTCCGGAACCCGTCCGAAGTCCGGTCCCATGGACGACAGAAAATAATCCGTCAACTGCACGCGGTCGCGCCAGGAACGCTTTGCTGGATCCGTTAACAACACTTTCTTGGCGCGGTCGAACATCGCGGTCATCGACGTCACACTGAAATCCCATTCGATATCCGTGCCGGGTTTGGCGATGGCCGCGCGAAGTTTATCCTCCCATGTGTTTTGCAGCTCCGCGATTCCGTTGCGCTCCAGAATATGACCGCGCGACGCAAGATAAGCAGGCATCGCCTCTTCCCAACGCCGCCGCTCGCCCGGCAGAGGCGCTTCGATCTCGGCTTCTTCCGCCGCATCGAAGAAGGCCATCATCTGATAGAACTCGCGATTGCTGATGGGATCGTACTTGTGATCGTGGCATTGCGCGCAACCCACCGTCAGGCCGAGCCATGTCGTGGCCGTCGTGTTGACGCGGCTGAGCAGTTGATCAAAGCGATCTTCGGCGCGATCCACTCCAGCCTCGCGATTCGTCAGCGTCGTGCGCAGGAAACCCGTCGCCACTCTCTGTTCTTCCGTAGCGTTGGGAATCAAATCGCCAGCCAGTTGCTCCGCCGTGAATTGATCGAACGGCACGTCCTTGTTCAAAGCGTCGATCACCCAGTTGCGGTAGCGCCATGCATACGGCCGCACTTGATCCTTCTCATAGCCATCGCTGTCGGCATAATGCGCCAAATCCAACCAGTGGCGGGCCCACTTTTCGCCATAGCGCGGCGACGCCAGCAGGCGATCGACAACGCGTTCGTACGCGCCGGGCTGCGTGTCCGCAAGAAAGTTGCGAATTTCATCTGTCGATGGCGGCAGGCCTGTAAGATCGAGACTGACGCGCCGCAGCAATACGGTACGTGCCGCTTCCGGCGATGGTTGTAATCCTTCCTTTTCCAGACGCGCTAAAACGAAACGGTCGATTTCGCCGCGCGGCCACGTGGAGTTCTTCACCGCGGGAGGCGCGGTGTTCGCCAGCGGCTGAAACGCCCAATGACCGGACTTGCCGCCAGGCCGGTAATCGCCGGGCCATTTTGCGCCAGCGCCAATCCACGATTCCAGCGCGGCAATCTCCTTCGCCGTCAGCGCCGCACCAACCGGCGGCATGCGAAAGCCGCTCTTGGCGCTGCGAATCCTCTCCAGAATCTTCGCGCCCGCTTCGGAAGGAATGGGGCGGTCGAGGCGAAAATCCTTCATCTGCTGCTGTGCGCCGTGGCACAACTGGCAGCGGCTTTCGAGCAGCGGAGCGACTTCGCGCGCGAAGTCGGCTGCGCAGAGCGAACCAATCAAGTTCGCGAAAATAATCGCACGGAGCATCACGCATTATTCTAACGCTTGTTAATATGAAACAATGCGAACGCTGCTCGTTCTACTGACGGCCTCGGTGTGCGCGCACGCGGCAGACTTGGCGGGGAAATGGCTGGGCACGCTCAAAGCCGGGCCCGCCGAACTGCGCATCGCATTTCAACTCGAGAAAACGCCGGGCGGCGAATACAAGGGCACAATGGATTCGCTCGATCAAGGAGTCCGCGGCATCGTTCTCGACAAGATCACAGTGGAGGGAAACTCCATGCGGCTGGAGATTCCCGCCGCGAAGGGCTCTTACGAAGGGAAACTCAACGCCGCCGGCAACGAGTTGGACGGAACGTGGACGCAAGGCCCGGCAAGCCTTCGTATGCTGATGAAGCGCGTGACGGAGTTGCCCAAGGTGAACCGGCCGCAGACTCCGAAGAAGCCGTATCCATATCAGGAAATCGAAGTCGTCTACGAGAACAAAGCGCAGAATGTGAAGCTGGCGGGAACGCTCACCACGCCGCGCGATGTCAAATCCGCGCCGGCGGTGCTGCTCATTACGGGCTCGGGCCAACAGGATCGCGACGAAACCATCTTCGAACACAAACCGTTTCTCGTCATTGCCGATTACCTTACGCGGCGCGGAATTGCCGTGCTGCGCGTCGACGATCGCGGCATCGGCGGATCCACCGGAGACCCGGCGACCTCAACCTCTCTGGATTTCGCCACCGACGTGATGGCGGGAATCGAATTTCTCAAATCGCGTCCGGAGATAGACGCGAAGCGCATCGGACTCATCGGGCACAGCGAGGGCGGGCTGATCGCTCCCATCGTCGCGTCGCGAACCAAGGACGTCGCGTTTCTCATTCTGCTCGCCGGACCCGGAGTCAATGGACGAGAGGTTCTGCGGGAGCAAGCAGCCTTGATCATTCGCGCCATGGGCGGCGGCGATGACGCCATCGCCGAGAATCGCAAGGTGCAGCAAAAGATTTTCGAAGTGCTCAGCCGCGAGCCCGATGACGCCAAGGCCAAGGCGGAGATTGGAGCCGCCGCCGGAATGATGGAAGCGAGCCGCTCCGCCACGCCGTGGATGCGCACTTTTCTGAAACTGGATCCGGCGGACTTCCTGAAAAAAGTGACTTGCCCCGTGCTGGCCATCAACGGATCGCTGGACTTGCAAGTCTCGCCGAAACAGAATCTCCCCGCCATGGAAGCCGCACTGAAGCAAGCCGGCAACAAGGACTTCACTCTGAAAGAAATGCCGAGTCTGAATCACTTGTTACAGCGCGCCAAGCGCGGCGATGTCGGCGAGTACGCGAACCTGGAACAAACGATCGCACC
>JACPVQ010000057.1 GCA_016191645.1 Candidatus Solibacter usitatus | reverse complement strand
GAGATCGCCTCGCAGGTCTGGAGACCTGCCCCACAGAGCAGCACAGCCGCAACCAAAGCAAGTCCTCGCGGCTTAGGAAGATTTCAGAGACTAGTAGTACAGAGCAGCTCAGCCGCAACCAAAGGAAATCCTCGCGGCTTGCGAAGATTCCAGAGATTAGTAGTACAGCAGCACAGCCAGACTCCCATCTGAGAGAGGACGCGGCAATCTTATGTACACTGGATAAATCACGATGAGCCTCGAACCCGGCACCACACTTGGACCCTACGAAATTCTTTCTCTGCTCGGAGAAGGCGGCATGGGATCCGTCTACAAAGCGCGCGATCCGCGGCTGGGCCGCTTCGTGGCGATCAAAGTCGCGCAGAAGAATTTCTCCGAACGATTTGAGCGCGAGGCGCACGTCATCGCGCTGCTGAATCATCCGCACATTTGCACGCTCTACGACGTCGGACCGAACTACCTGGTTATGGAGTTCGTCGATGGCAAGCAGGTGCAAGGTCCCATTCCCGCCGCCGACGCGCTCAAATGGGCGCGGCAGATTGCGCTGGCGCTGGACCACGCGCACAAGCGCGGCGTCACCCATCGCGATCTGAAGCCGGCAAACATCATGGTGACGGCGAACGGCGTGAAGGTTCTCGATTTCGGGCTGGCGCGGTTAGAAGAAGAGCCGCTGGCCCCCATTGGCCCCGACGCCCCTACGCTGCGCATGGCGCTCACCGTGCGCGGAACCGTACTCGGCACGCCGCAATACATGCCGCCGGAGCAGGTGGAAGGCCGCGTCGCCGATGCGCGCAGCGATGTCTGGTCGTTCGCATGCGTCCTGTACGAAATGCTGGTTGGTAAGCGCGCGTTCGAAGGAAACACGGTGGCAACCACCATGGGAATGGTGCTGGCAAGTGAACCGGCGTCCATCCTCACCCTGCTGCCCGATGTTCCGCCCGTAGTGGACCGTGTCTTGCGCCGCTGTTTCAAGAAAGATCCGGAAGAGCGTTATCAGGCGGCGAAGGATATTCTGTGGGACCTCGACGACGTTGGAGTGATCGCGGCGGCCGCGCCTCTGCGCAAGCGCCGGCAGTGGCTGATGGTGGCCGGCGCGTCGATTGCGGCGCTGGCACTCGGCGTCGGCGCAGCCACCTTCCTGCAACCAGGCAAGCCGCCCACCGCCGCCGTGGAGTTCGAACTCCCGCCGCCCGAAGGTGGGCGCTGGGGGCAAGGCGCGATCTCTCCCGACGGCCGCACCTTCGCCGGCGCCGCGACTGCCGCGGGGAAAACCATGATCTACACGCGGCCTCTGGATCGATCGATCTACCGGCCGCTGGCGGGAACCGAAGGCGCGTTGGATCTCGCCTGGTCGCCCGATAGCCGCAACCTGGCGTTTAAAGTCAGCGGCAAGCTGAAGCGGATTGCGCTCGATTCCGGAATCGTGCAGGAGGTCTGCTCGATGGAGTCTGGCGCCACTGGACTTTCCTGGGGAAGCGCGAATACCATTCTCTTTTCTTCACCGGGGCAACCGCTGCAGCGCGTGGCGGCGGCCGGAGGAAGCCCCACTGCGGTGTTCGATTCCAAGGTGGTGAAAAGCGATGCTCTCCAAATCTCTCCGTACTTCTTTCCCGATGGAAAGAGGTTCCTTTTCTATCACGCTCCCCAGGGAAAAGCGGGAATCTATGCCGCATCGTTGGACGGCGGCGCTCCGAAGTTGATTTTTGAACACAATTCCTCCCCGGCCACGTTTTCTCCGGCGGGGCAAGGCGGCAAGCCACATTTGCTCTTCAGCAGGAATGAACAGCTGATTGCACAGGAGTTTGACGGCGGCAAGAATACGCTGGTGGGCGAGGCTGTGGTGATTGCGCAGCCTTCCGCCGTCGCCCGGGACAGCGTGTCAGCGCAGGGAACCATCGCCTATTCCCCCACCAGTGGGTCTTCCGTGCGAAATCTGCGATGGCGTTCGCGCGCGGGAGCCGATGGCGGCGATATTGGAGAGTCCGGACGATTCCAGGGAATAGCGCTCTCTCCGGACGGTCAGTACCTTGCTTACTCCTTATCGACCGGCAGTTCCGCCGCCGACATCTGGATTCGCGATCTGAAGCGCGGCGCGTCTTCCCGATTGACATTCGAATCCGGATTCGAAGCGAATCCGGTCTGGTCTCCCGATGGGGCACGGGTGGCGTACTATTCCTTCCAAGGCGCATCCCGCAAGGTCATGGTGCGGCCCGCGAACGGAACCAATCAGGAAACGCTCTTGTTTGACGGCGGTCATTCCCCTTTAGCTTGGTCTCCGGACGGGAGATGGATGATCGCCACAAGCTTCGGCAAGATCTCCTTGCTCTCCTTGGAACAGGGGAGCAAGGCGGTGCCGTTTTCGAATGCGCAGTTCCAGGAGTTCGGCCCGAGGCTCTCTCCCGATGGCCGCTGGATCGCCTACTCTTCCAATCAATCGGGCCGGCCGGAGATCTATGTTCGTCCCGTTCCCAAAGAGTTCGGCGGGCCGGAGGGCATCAACGGAAAATGGCAGGTGTCCACGGCGGGGGGAAGCCAGCCGTATTGGAACCAGAACGGGAAAGAACTTTTCTTTCTTTCCGACGCGAAGATGATGTCGGCCACGGTGGAAGCGGGGAAGAGCGGTTTCCGCGTGGACGTGCCGAAGATGCTGTTTGAATCGAAGCCAGGGGCAACGTATGTGGTCGCGCCCGATGGCCGATTCCTGATGTCGGAGCCAGCGGCCAACGTCGCCAACTCGCCGATGCACGTCATCTTGAATTGGGAATCGCGCATCCCAAAGAAGTAACTTCCCTACTCATTTTGGCTGTGCCTGTGCTACCAAACTTTGAAATCTTCCTAGACTGCAAAGTGGGGCAGATCTCCAGATCTGCAAGCCGGTCTCCAGACCGGCTTTGCCGGCAGTGATCGCAATCTCCGATGCGGGATCTGGAGATCCCGCCGCAGGTCTGGAGACCTGCCCTGAGACCTGCCCCACACAGCAGTAGTATTAGACAATCAACGGCGATAGCCTTGCCAGATGTATTCCAACGCTGAAGGCAGCGTTTGCTGTTTCACCGCGCGGTCGGTATGCCCGGCGTTGCGCGCGAATACAAACTGGTAGTGATATTCTTTGGCCGCCAGCACCTTCGCCATGTTCTCATTGGCCAGGACCCAATCATGCATGTCGTCGCGCGTGATGAGATTGTCCCGGTCGCTGACCTCCATCCAAATGCGCAGCGGCTTCGCTGGGCTGTTTGGAATGAGGCGCTCGTGAAACTCCCATGCGCCGTGTGGAACCTTGGGATCCACCGGCCATTGCTGATTTACGAAGGTGCCGGAGTAGGTGAGAACGCGATGATACAACTCCGGGTGATACCACGCCATGATCATCGCGCACGAGCCGCCGGAGCTGCCGCCCATGGTCGCGCGCCCTTCGGGATCTTTGGTCAGTTTGACGTTGTATTGTTTTTCGACTAACGGCAGCACTTCCGCTTCGACAAACTCCGCGTAGCGGCCGGACATCGTGTCGTATTCCAAGCCGCGCTGGCTGCCCTGCGCATCGCCGCCGCCGTTGCTGATGGAGATGGCGATCATCACAGGCACGCGGCGCTGCGCGATCAAATTATCCAGAGCCGTAAATAACGCGCGGTCGGGTCCATCCGCGCCAACGATAAACGGCGCAACCGTGCCGGGTACATATTGCTTGGGAACATAAACCGTCACGCGGCGCGTGTAGGGAACGGGGTGACTGTTGACGATGAGCTTGGTGGGGTCGGCGGGATCGGGCCGGCCGAATGTACCGGGTTCGCGTGCGATGCCGGGATAAAACTTGCTGTCGGCCGATTCCATGGTGAAGGTGTGCACCGCTCCTTGCGGCACGCCTTCCTGAACGATCATCTCCGGCGCGGGATTGTGTGTTGGGCCGAGAATGAAGTTTCCATCGACGTTCACCGGCGCGTTGACTCCGTCGGGCAATTCTTTCGCGGAAACGTATCCGGGAGTGTTGGGATCGCGCGTCGGCGGCGCGGGGCGAGGCGGACGTTTTGTGGCGGTGGGAGCCGGAACCTGCGCCATCGCCGGATGAAAGCAGTTGATCAGCAGAACGATGCTGAGAAGGCGGATCATGACGAACCTCCAGGGGGTTTGCTACTCGACTTCAGGAACCGGCGGCGGCAGCATCTTCGTGAACCACTCGCGCACTTCGCTCCAGCGGCTTTGCACTACGGACACGCCCAGCATCAATGCAATCACTGCCGCCGACGCAGCCACCGTTTGCGGAGTGCTTAGCGTTTCTTTCCATTGCCCCAACCAGCGTCCGTACACCAATTCCGTGTGCACCCAGTAGATCAGCAGCGACGTACTGCCCAACTGCCGCACCCAACTCCATCCGCCGGAAACATACGTGTTCCACAAATACGCGAAGGCCACCAACAGCAGAATCACACCCAGCTTGATCAGCACCAGCGCGGGGCTATTCAACCAAAACTCCGATTTCGGATAGATGGAATAAGGAAGGTAGGAGAAGTATTGCGCCGAGACGATGAGCGTAATTCCCAACCACGCGCCCCACTGCATCACGCGATGCAGGTCTGGCGCCGGCACCAGTCGAATGATGCTGCCCGCGCTCAACCCAAAAGCGAGAAACGCTCCCCATGGAAAGAACGAAAAACTCTCCGCGCCGGGGACAAAGTAGTTGCGCAGGAAAGGATGCACGGAAGCGGTATCGAGCAGAGAGATCAATGGGGAAACTCCGGCAATCGCCATCCCCAGAATCGCACCCAGCCGCACGCGTTCGCGCGTCGTGAACACCGCCATCACGGAAAGAAAGGCGATGCCGAATCCCATGCAATTCAGAATATCGACGCGGAACATGGAATTCCAATCGCTTTGCGGATAGGCGAAGAACCACAGTTGCAGCCGGAACAAAACGGCCAGTGTGCCCAGATAAAAAGCTCGACGCAGCGAGGCTTTCACGCGGCCCCATGTCGCGACGCCTTGCCGCTCGCGGCTTTCCATCAGGAAGGCCAGCGTAATCCCCGTGAGGAAAAGGAAGATGGCGGGCGGCATGCCCCCGACAAACTGCGAAAGAATGAACACGTCCTGCTGCCGCAAGTCGGTGCGCGTGAAGGAATGAAAAACGTGGCCTTGCAGCATGAGAATGGCCGCCAGGCCGCGCGCCCAGTCGAGAAAACCGAGCCGGCTCTGCGCGTTGGAAGCGTTGGGTTCTGGCATCGTCTTTTTTAGCGGCCTGGAAACTCGCGTTTCACATTCGCCGGCAGCGCTAAGCGCACCGCGGAATCGGGAAGATTCGCCTCCAGCTTCATACCCCAATACATCACCAACATATAATCGCCCGAACCGAGATAAAACTTTTGCCTCACCGGCGATCCACCCCCCGCCGGGAACCAGATTTCCACGCGCTTCAAGTGTTTCAACGCCTCTTCGGATTTGGGAACCAACTCCAACTTGGATGCCGCCGCGCCGTCCAGCTGTTCCACGCCCACATGCTTCATGTGATAACTCTTGGCCAGTTCCCGCGATTTCGTGCCAAACCCGAGCAGCAGGAATTGGTCGATCAACCGGCCGTGTTTCCCCAGATCGTATTCCTGCACGGTGTTGATCTTGGGGATGTACAGTTCGGCCTTACGGCCGCGGAAGGCCCATGTCTTCTCGTCGGGAGTGGCGAAATCGACGCGCACGTGCATGTCGCTTTTACCCGACACTTTCATGGCGATGCTGCCCGCATCCTCACTGGTATCTTTGATCACCGCGGTGTAACTGATTCTTTTCAGCTTCGAGGTCATGCCGCGAAACGAAGCCGCGGCCAGATCCATGCGCGCGGACAGATCGGCCAGCGTTTCGGCGGAAAGGGAAGCCGCCCCCCCCAGTAACAGAATTCCAGTAGCGAGTTTCAGACGCATTCGATAGTTAAAGGATGTTCGCCGGGGCTACTCGGTTACGTAGGCCATGTATCCGCGAATCTCCTGCTCCGCGTCGAAAATCGCTTCGACACGCGTGACCCTGTGTTTTCTGCCCGATTTGGCGCGAAAAAGCTGATTGGCGCGGATCAGGCGCTGCGCCTCATCCGCCCCCGTCAACAGGTCGGGTTCGATCCAAAAATGCGTTTGTCCCTTTTCCGAAGGCAACAGAATTACGTTGTTGGCACGCGGCTGGTCCCGGAAAATCTCGCGAGGCGAAAGAAAGATGAAGGCCAGTATCAGTCCGACCATCACGTCGTACTGCCAGGACCCGCGCCGGTACTCCCAATAGATAAACTTACGCACGGCGAATCACTCTTACTATGCTATCATGCCGCATCCATGATTCCGTATTCCATTGGCCGCCGCGAACTGCTGCCGCTACTGGCCGCGCCGCTTTTGCAGGGGCGCGAACATCGCGCGCAAATCGCGATTCTGGGCGCCGGAACCGGAGGCTGCGCGGCCGCGCTGGCGGCGCTCCGCAACGGAATGACCGTTGTGATGACTGAAGAAACCGCGTGGATCGGCGGCCAGTTCACGGCGCAGATGGTCTCGGCTTTTGACGAACACGCGCATATCGAAACGCACGGCTGCACACGCGCCTATCGCCAGTTTCGCAATGCCATTCGCGATTACTACCGCGGGCACTATCCTCTGACCGATTCCGCGCGCCGCCGCGTAAACTTGAATCCAGGCTCGGGAACGGTTTCGAACTTCGCCGTGGAACCGCGCGCCGTGCTTGCCGTGCTGGAAGGGCTGCTCGCTCCTTTCGTGAGCGGCGGGCAATTGCGCTTGTTGACGCGGCACAAAGCGGTTGCCGCGGACACCGATGGCGAGCGGGTTCGCTCCGTGAAAGTAAGAAATCCGGCGACCGGCAACGAACACGTTCTGCATGCGGACTACTTTCTGGACGCCACGGAACTGGGCGATCTGCTTCCGTTGACGAAGACGGAATATGTAACCGGCTTTGAATCGCGCGCCATGACCGGCGAGCCGTCCGCGCCGACCACGGCTCAACCCGCCAATGAGCAGGCGATTACCGCCTGCTTCGCCGTGGATTATCTGCATGGCGAGGATCATACGATTTCCAAACCCGCCGATTACGATTTCTGGCGCGACTATTTCCCGCGGCTGCGCCCCTCGTGGCCGGATAAGCTGTTGAGTTGGAAGATGAGCAATCCGCAAACGCTTCAGCCTCGCGATTTGGGCTTCGACCCAACGCTCTCGCAGCGCGGCCCCGGTCCGCTCAATCTGTGGCTCTACCGGCGCATTGCGGCGCGGGACAATTTCACCGGCGGCGCGTATCGCAGCGACATTTCGTTGATCAACTGGCCGCAGAACGATTACTGGCTGGGCCGCCTGATTGACGTGAGCGAAGAGGAGTTCGCGCGCAGCGTGCGCGGGGCAAAACAATTGAGCCTCTCTTTGTTGTATTGGATGCAGACCGCTCACGGCTGGAAGGGCCTACGTCTGCGCGAGGATATCGCGGGAACCGAGGACGGGCTCGCAATGTATCCTTATATACGCGAATCGCGGCGCATTCGCGCGGAGTTCACGGTTTTGGAACAACACGTGTCGGCAAAGGCGCGTGGCGCAAAAACCGCGGAGGTCTTTGCGGATTCCGCCGGCACGGGCTCTTACCGCATCGATCTGCACCCCACTAGCGGCGGCGACAACTACCTGGACGTCGCTTCCTTGCCCTTCCAAATTCCCCTCGGAGCGTTGATTCCCCGCCGCGTGGAGAATCTGCTGGCGGCGGCGAAGAACCTCGGCGTGACGCACATCACGAATGGTTGCTACCGCCTGCATCCGGTGGAATGGAACATCGGCGAATCGGCCGGCGCGCTGGCGGCGCATTGCGTGCGCACGCGTCAGCCGCCCCGCCGCGTCCGCAACGAAAAGGCTTTGCTGGCGGACTTCCAGGCTTTGTTGGAGCGTCAAGGCGTCGCGTTGTCGTGGCCAGGATGAGACATTGTGAGCCATATTCCCATATCAGAGCAGCCATATTTATGGCATACTGATCCTATGAAGACGACAGTGGAAATCCCGGACCCGATCTTCCGCCGCGCAAAGCAGTACTGCACCCGGCATGGCATCCCCTTTCGTCAACTCATTGAAGTCGGCCTTCGACGGGCCATGGATTCGCAGCAAGCGCAGCCCCGTTTCCGCCTCAAACCCTACGGTTTCCGCGGCAAGGGTCAACGGATCCAGGACTGGTCCACAATCCGCGAACTTATCTACGAGGGTCGCGGAGGTGTGCCGGTCAACAACCAATGATCGCAGTCGATACCAACATTCTCGTTTACGCGCACCGTCTCGATTCGGCCTGGAATCGACGGGCCGCCGCCGTTTTGGTCGGGCTCGCTGAGGGCCGCGATCCGTGGGCAATCCCCTGGCCCTGTGTACACGAGTTCTTCTCTATCGTTACCCATGCGCGGATCTTCAGCCCGCCCACGCCTGCATCCAAAGCCTTACAGGATTTGGATGTGTGGTTTCTGTCTCCCACTCTGCGCCTGATCGGAGAAACGGAGATCTATTGGCCCGCCCTGCGGTCTTGCATCGAGAAAGGATCTGTCGCCGGACCGTTGGTTCACGACGCGCGCGTCGCCGCCATTTGCCGGGTCCACGGCGTCTCAACGCTCCTCACGGCGGACCGCGACTTCTCTCGATTTCGCGAACTCAAAGTGCAAAACCCGCTGTAAGAACTCGCTACGGGCTCTCAAAAAGGCCGCGGGACCATCGATTACGCCATCTCGCCGCGAATGATGTCATCGAAAGTTTCGCGCTGGCGCACGATGCGCCAGCCGTCGCCCGCCACCATCACTTCGGCGGCGCGCGGACGGGCGTTGTAGTTCGACGACATTACGAATCCGTATGCGCCGGCCGTGGAGATGGCAACCAGGTCTCCCGGCAGCACATTCGCCAACTCACGATCGCGCGCCAGGTAGTCGCCGGTTTCGCAGACCGGCCCCACGACATCGGCCTTCACAGTGCCGCGCGAAGGATCGCGTTTCACGGGAAGAATCTCGTGATGCGCCTCGTACAGCGATGGCCGGATCAGATCGTTCATGGCGGCATCCAAAATCACAAACTCCTTGCCGGCATTTGTTTTGCGATACAACACACGGCTCAGCAGGACGCCGGCTTCCCCGACTAGAGACCGGCCCGGCTCCATCAACAGAGTGAGGTTGCGCCCGGCCACGCGGTTTTTCACCTGAGCTACGTAATCCTCAATCGACGGAGCTTCGTCGGTGGGGCGGTAGGGAATGCCCAATCCGCCTCCCAGATCGAGTTCCTGAATGGGGATGCCTTTCTCGCGCAGACGGTCCACCAATGCCAGCACGCGGTCCAGCGCGGCCAGCAGCGGACCGGCCCGCAGCAACTGCGACCCGATGTGGCAGCTGACGCCTTCCATCTGAATGTGCGAATGCCATCGCGCGCGGGCGTAAATCTCCTCGGCGGCTTGAATGTCGATGCCGAATTTATGCTCCCGCAGTCCGGTGGAGATTTTCGGATGCGTGACGGCATCGACATCGGGATTCACGCGCAGAGAAACGCGCGCTTTTGTCCCCAGCCGCGAAGCGAGCGCGTCAATCAAGGAAAGCTCCGCCTCGGATTCGCAGCTAAAGCTGTGAATGCCGTGTTCCAGCGCGTACTCCACCTCTTCGGCGGTCTTGCCGACGCCGGCGAAGACTACTTTGTCCGCCGCGCCGCCGGCGCGAAGCACGCGAAACAGCTCTCCGCCGGAAACAATGTCAAAGCCCGCGCCCGCGCCCGCCAGCAGACTCAATATGGCGAGGTTGCCGTTAGCCTTCACGGCGTAGCAGATGCGATGCGGCGCATCGCCAAAGGCACGGTCGTAAGCATGGTAGCGGCCGAGAATGGCGTTCGACGAATAGACAAAACAGGGCGTGCCTGCGCGGCGCGCAATGCTGTCCAACGGCACGTCCTCGGCATGCATGCGGTTGTCGCGGTAGGCGAATGGTTGCTGCATGCTTATCGAACTCTCATGATGATGATGCTTTGATCGTCGGTAATAGGCGTGCCGGCGGCGAACTTGTCCAGGTCGCTGAAGACCGCTCCCACAATCTGCGCCGCGGGGCGCGCGGCGTTCTTGCGCAATAGGCGGCCCAGTCGTTTAGTGCCATAATCCTTGGGCTGCTCGCACGGATCGCACGGCGCAAGTTGATCCTGCACACCGTCGGAATAGAGCGCGATCACGTCGCCGGGCTGCGCCTGAAAAACCACCTCATCGTATTCGCGGTCCTCCAGCAGGCCCACCGGAACGCCCTCCACATGCGGTTCGATCAGTTCCCCTTTGCGGCAAACCATGGGCAGCGTGTTGCCCGCGTTGGTCAAAGTGAACGTGCGCGCTGACGGATCCCACAACGCCAGCATCAGCGTGACATACTTCGTTTCCACCTTGCGCTCCAGCACCGCTTCGTTCAGCAGAGCCATCAATTCCGCAGGACGCTTCTCGCTTGCCGCCAGGCTGCGCAGCAGCCCCGTCACCAGCGCGCCGTAAAGCGCCGCAGCCGCGCTCTTACCGCTAGAATCGCCGAAACAAAGCAGCAGACGTCCGCCCGAGCGTTCAAAGAAATCGTAAATGTCGCCGCTGATCTCGCGCGCCGGGCGCGCTCCCAAGGCGATTTCCAGGCCTTCCACAGCGGGCGCCGTGCGCGGCAGAAGCACCTTCTGCATCTTGCGCGCGGCACGCAGATCCTGATCCATTCTCTGCTCGCGCGCGGCAATCTCCTCGTACAGCCGGGCGTTTTCCAGCGAGGTTACTATCTGCGGCGCAAGCAGCGACAACGTCTTCACATGATCTTCGGTGAAAAATCCCAGGCGTTCGCTTTCCAGATCGAGAACGCCCACCACGCGCCCGCGATGAATCAGCGGCACGGCGACTTCACTCTGAACGCCGGGATGCGAAGCGATGTAGCGCGGATCCACGGTAGTGTCGTTGACTTTGACGGACTCGCGCGAGGCGGCGGCCGCTCCCGTGATTCCCGAACCCAACGGGACGTTGTCCAGTTCCACGCGCTGGTCATAGCGCAGGCTGAATTTGTGACGCAGCACCTGCCGTTCTTCATCCACCAGCAGCACGCTGAACGCGTCGTAATTGATCAGGCCGCGCAGAATCTCGGCGATTTTGCGCAGCAGTTCATCCAGGGCAAGGATGGACGCGAACTCCTGCCCGGTGGATGCCAGCGTGCGCATCATCTGGTTCTGCCGCACCACTCTGTGATAGAGCCGGGCGTTGGCAACGGCGAATCCAACGCGCGCGGCGATCAACTGCAGCAACGAGGAATCGTAATCGGAATACGCGTTTGGCGTTGTAGATTGGGCATCAATTACGCCGACCAGTTTGCCGCGCGCCATCATGGGCACGGCCAGTTCACTGCGCACCGCGTCCAACGCGGAAAGATAGCGCGTGTCGCCGCGAACATCGCCGGTCATCACCGGCTGGCGTGTTTCGGCCGCCACGCCGGTCAGTCCTTCACCCAGCGAGATGACCAGATTGCGCACAATTTCCGGCCGGTGGCCGACCGAATGGACGATGCGCAACCCGCGCAGTTTCTCGTTGTAGAGAAGGATGGCGAAGAGGTCCGACGGAATCACCTTGGTGACAATTTCCGTAACGCGCGTCAGCAGCCGTTCCAGGTCGAGCGTTTCGCCGGTGGCCGTGGACACTTCCAGCAGAAAGTCGAGCAGTTCGGCGCGCTCTTTGAAACGGGCTCGGGATTTATTCGATGCAGGCATGGTGTATTTTGGCGGCGCGGGTCTAGGCCGCCGCTTCCTGCATGATTTTTACGCTGGCGCTGGCGCCGATGCGGCTGGCGCCCGCGGCTGCCATCGATTGCAGATCGGCAAGAGAGCGGATGCCTCCGCTGGCTTTCACGCCGATCTCGGGGCCCACCACGGAACGCATCAGCGCGATGTCTTGCGCCGTTGCTCCGGACTTGGAAAAGCCCGTCGATGTCTTGACGAAATCCGCGCCGGCAAGTTTCGCCAGCGTACAAGCCATGGCTTTCTGATTGTCATCGAGGAGCGCCGTTTCGAGAATCACTTTGAGAATGGCCCCGCCGCGATGCGCAGCCTCAGCCACGGCGCGGATGTCGTTCTTCACGGTTTCGAAATCGCCCGAGCGCAGCGCGCCGATGTTGAGGACCATGTCCACTTCCTGCGCGCCGTTGCGCACCGTCTCCTCGGTTTCGGCGACTTTGATGGAAGACGGCGTCGCTCCCAGTGGGAAGCCGACCACGGTGCACACCTTCACGGGGCTTCCTTTGAGTTCGGCGGCAACCAGAGGCACCCAATAAGGATTCACGCACACGCTGGCAAAGCTGAACTCGCGCGCTTCGCGGCACAACTTAACGATCTCATCGCGCGTGCCTTCCGGCTTCAGAAGAGTATGGTCGATGAGGGCCGCGATGCCGGGATCGATGCGCGTGAGCTTGTGCGACGCCGACACGCGGTCCGCTCCGGCGGCGATGATATCCCGCGTTTTCCGCGCGCAGGTCTGGGCGCAACGCTGCGTGCATCCGGGGCATACCAGATCGGCGATGTTGAGTCCTTCGGCAGTGGGCGGATGACCGCCGGCGCGCGGAACCCGCGCCAGAATCTCGTCCCCAATCTGCGCCACAAGGCGCTCTAGCTGCGTGGCGTCCAAGCGGAAAATCTCTTTTCAATCTGCGTAATCTTTTCCACACGCGCCGCGTGACGGCCCCCGGCGAACGGCGTCGCCAGCCACGTTCGCAGCACTTCTTCGGCCTGCGTTTGCGTCAGCAAGCGTCCTCCAAGAGTCAACACATTGGCGTTGTTATGCTCACGGCTGTTGCGTGCGGAAGCCTTATCGTAACACAGGGCCGCCCGCACTCCCGGCACCTTGTTGGCGGCCATGGCGGAGCCGATTCCGGCGCCGTCCACCACTACGCCCAGCGCCGCCGCGCCTTGCGAAACCAGTTCCGCCACGGCCAGGGCGATGTCGGGATAATCGGCGGGTTTGACCTCGAAAACTCCCACATCGCGCGGCGTGAAACCGAGTTCGTCCAGCAGAACTTTGAGCCCCTGCTTCATTTCGAAGCCGCCGTGATCCGCGCCGATGGCGATGGTTTTCTCCGGCCCCGCAACGGGACGCAACTCGTCCGGCTTCATTTCAATGATGCGCACGCCGCGTTCGGCGGCCACCTCCCGGGCGGAGGGCGTAACGATGGAACCATAAGCGATGCGGAGATCGCCCGCGTGCGGGATATCGATAGCGGTCACAACCTTGCGCATCGGGAGTGCTTCCTATTGTAGCGAGCACCCACTCAGTCCGGCGCACCGGCACCAACCGGCGCAACTCCACCTTCGGCAGAGTCGCGGCGCAATCGCGGATTTCGTTCTGAGTTTACGGCTGCAGCGTCCGCACGAAGAAGTCCGTCATCGCCTCGCGCATGTGGCGCGACAGCGGGCCCGTCACTCCGTGCGCCTTCTGCGGATAGACCATCAGTTCGAAATGCTTGCCCGCCTTCTGCAACTCCACCTGCATCTGCATGTTGTTCTGATAGAGAACGTTGTCGTCACCCATGTTGTGGACCAGCATCAGCTTGCCCTTCAGGTTCTTGGCAAAATGCACGGGCGAACTGTCGTGATAGCCCTTGACGTTGTCTTGCGGGAGACCCATAAAACGTTCGGTGTAGATGGTGTCGTAGTGCCGCCAATCGGTGACCGGCGCGCCTGAGATGCCGGCGCTGAACGTGTCCGGCGCATGCAGCATCGCTTGCAGCGTCATGTAACCGCCGTAGCTCCAACCGGTGATGCCCACTCGCGCGGCATCGACGAAGCCCATGCTCACCAGATGCTTCACGCCTTCCACCTGATCGGCAACTTCAATCTTGCCGAACTGCCGGTGCAGCTTCACTTCCCACAAATGACCTCGCCCGGAAGATCCTCGATTGTCCATCTGCCAGATGACGAAGCCCCGATGCGCCAGCACCTGATCCCAGCTCAAGCCCGGGTACGAATCGCGAACGGTTTGCGGACCGGGCCCGCCGTACACCGTGACAATCGCCGGATATTTTTTGCCGGCCGTAAACCCCTTGGGCTTGATGAGGCGCGCGTAGAATTCGGATTTGTCGGAGCCGGTGAAGCGAACAATTTCGGTGGGCAATATTTCGTACTGCTCTTCCGCTTTGCGGTCCCCATCGCGAAGAGTTGTTATCACGCCGCCCGATGCATCACGCAGAGTCGTGGTCGAAGGCTGCGTGAGACTGGAGTAGGTGTCGGTCCAATACTCTCCGTTCGGGCTCATGCTGACGGAATGCGTCCCTTTCTCCGTGGTGAGTTTGCGGCGATCGCCGCCGGAAAGGCTGACGCTGTATAGGTGCCGTTCCAGAGGACTCGCTTCGGTGGAAAGAAAATAGACGCGGCCTCCGTCTTCATCCACGCGCGCCAATCCGGTTACTTCCCAAGAGCCTTTGGTGACCTGCGCCACCTGCTTGCCGTTGCTGTCGAACAAATACAGGTGCCGGTAGCCGTCGCGCTCGCTGCCCATGAGGAATTGGTTGCGCTTCGGCAGCAGCGCGAAATCGTCTTTGAGGTTGATCCAATACGGATCTTTTTCGGTGAGCACGATTTTGGGTTGCGCGCTGGAAACCTTGACCGCAACCAGACGCAGTTCGTTTTGAATGCGGTTGAGCACGTGCACCACAAGGCTGGAGGAGTCCGGCGTCCAGCGCACGCGCGCCAGCAGCCGTTCCCGCGTCTCGCCCAACTCCATCCACTTCGTTTCGCCGCCTGTTGCCGCCACGACGCCTAATCGAACGTCCGCGTTCGGAGTGCCGGCTTTGGGATATCGCTGCGGCTCCAGCTTTGCAAACACTCCCAGCAGATCGACGTGCGGATGAATCATCTCACGGCTGATGTCGAATTGCAGATAGGCAATCCCCTTGGAATCGGGCGACCACCAATAAGCGGTGCCCAGACTCAGCTCTTCGGGGTAGACCCAATCGAGTTCGCCGTTGAGCAGAGTCGACGACCCGTCTTTCGTCAATCGCGTAACGGCCTTGTTGCCGACATTCATTACGTACAGGTCGGCGTTGTGACGATAGGCGAGCATCTTGCCGTCGGGAGAAAGTTTTGGGTCGCGTTCGGCGATGGGTGTCGCGGTGAGCTGTGTAAAGCCGCCGCCGTCGATGGAGACCAGAAACACATCGCCGCGCGCCAGCACCAGCAGCTTCTTGCCATCCGGAGTCCACTGCACCGATTGTTCTCCCACGCGGCGGTTCTCCCAGCCGAATGCATCGGCGGCCGGGATCTTCGTCGCGGCTTCGTCCAAAGCGGTGGTCGAAATCACAGGTCGCGATTCTTTTTTCGACGGCTCATAGAGAAGGATCTGCGCGCCCTGCCGGTAAACAAATCGCTTTCCATCAGGCGACCAGTTGGGCGAAATGCCGGCGCGAAAAGATTGGCGAGTGATGGCGTCCAGCGTGACGGGTTTCTTCTGCGCCCATGCCGCGACGCCGCACAAAACAAGAGTGAGCAAGCGAACCGAAAGGAGAGACATTACAGTACAGTATGCCTTATTGGAGCAGGGCCAGAGCGGCCCACCCGGTGGTGGAGATATGTTGTGCGTAGCTGATATTTCCGCTGGGACGCGTGGTACCGGGCCAGCCTCCGTTGGGAAGTTGATTCGCCACCAGCCACTTCAATCCGGAGGCTCTTGCATTGGCGCAATCGGGGCAGTTTCTTAGTGCGAGCAGGGCGATGGCCGTGTCGAATGCTTCGGCGGGCGTGGCGCGATACGGACCCCAACCGCCGTCGCTGGTCTGCGCTTTTAGAAGCACGCCGCGCCACGGCGACGTTGGGAAAGTGAGTACGACCGCGGCAAGATCGGGAGTTGCCGATGGCTTCAACGCGCCGAGCCACGCACTTGCGCGCTCGATGTGATCGCGATACCGCCGCGCATCGGCATTTGCCAGCACACGTTGCGAGGCGTAGGTGGCAAGCGCCGAGCCGTACGTCGCGGGCGATCCGATGCCCGCTTCCTGCTCCAGCGTCCACGATCCGTCTTTGCCCTGGAGTGCGGCCAATTGTGGAGCGGCTTTTTCCAATGCCGAGCGGCCGTCAATCAATCGGCGGTTCACCGCTTCGTTGAGAGCGAAAGAGAACTGCACGCGCGCCAGACTCTTGTCGCGAAACACGGCGTTCTCCTGCTGCCGATCCCATTGTGTTGGATCGGCAAGCCAGGCGAGCGTATCGGAGAGCGCGTCTTTGCGGCCCGCCGCCATCAGCGCGCGCGCGGCATCGCCATTGTTGTGGCAAGAGAAGCATCCGTTCTCCTGCTTCCATCGAGGGACTTCCGCGGCAAGATATGCAATGGCCCGGCCGGCGCTTTCGGAGACGGTTTGCGCGCCGGTGGCCGTCGACGCAAGCAATGCCGCCACAACGAATCTCACACCCAACATTGTCTCTCACCGCGCCGTGGCCTGATACAGTAGAAGATCGATGCCGAAACCATTCCCGCTCTCCCGCCGCGCATTCGGTGGACTGATGGCCGCGGCCGCGCCCGCGCAGATTGCCGGCGCTGACCGGCCCAACCTGCTCCTGCTGCTCTCCGACGACCACAGCGCCCCCTACATGGGAGCGTACGGGGACACGGTGATCAAGACGCCGAATCTGGATAAGTTCGCATCGGAGGGAATGCGTTTCGACTGGATGTTCACGGCCGCGCCGCAATGCGTTCCATCGCGAACCGCGTTGATGACGGGCCGCTCGCCGGTGTCGTGCCGCATGGGGCGATTCTCTTCGCCGCTGCCTCCCGACATTGTCACGCTGCCGGAGTTGCTGCGCCCCGCCGGATACTTCACGGGAATCTGCCGCCGCAATTTCCATCTCGACGGATCGCCTGCAAACCGGACCAACGAAGTTGTGGAGCGCACCTTCCAAAAGTATGGTTTACGCACCTTCGACCGGCGCGTGGACTGGCTGGACCGCAACTCACCTGCGGCAAAAACGGTTCCGCTGGTGAACGAATTCCTGGACAAGGTTCCTTCCGGAAAACCATTTTTCCTGTGGGTGAGCTTCAACGACCCGCATCATCCCTGGGATCGCAACGCGATTGCGAAGCCGCACGATCCGAAGGCTCTGAAGCTTGCACCACAACTGCCCGATCTGCCGGGCATGCGCGACGATCTGGCGCGTTATTACGATGAAATCTCGCGCGTCGATGGCGAGGTGCAATCGATTCTCGACATTGTGAAGAAGCGCGGGCTGGACCGCAACACGCTGGTGGTCTTCATGGGCGACAACGGCATGGCATTTCCGCATGGGAAAGGTTCGCTGTACGATCCCGGCATGCATGTTCCGTTTATCGTTCGATGGCCAGGCAAAGTGAAGCCGGGGTCTTCCACGAAGGAACTTGCGAGCGGCGAGGATCTCGCGCCGACCATGTTGGAGGCGGCGGGCATTCGTACACCGGCCTCGATCACCGGGAAGAGTTTTCTGGGCGTTTTGCGCGGCGATGCGAAGGGACCGCGCGATCACATCTACGCGGCTCGCCTGGCCCACGGAAGCGCCGGAGTTACCGATACGACGAAAGCAAACACGTTCGATCTGTCGCGATGCGTGCGCACGAAGACGCACAAATTGATCTACAACTGCACGCCGCAGTATGAATATTGGCCCGTGGACAGCGGCAACGATGACGGCTGGAAAGAAACCGTGGCCGCGCATCAGGCGGGCACGTTGAAGCCGGAATTGGATCGGGCGTATTTCGGGAAGCGAAAAGTGTTCGAGTTGTACGATCTGGAAAAAGATCCCGCGGAGTTGAACAATGTCGCCGAGCGGCCCGAGTATGCGGCGGTGCGCAAGCAGTTGGTGAACATCATGCAGGAGCGCATGATCCTCGATTACGATTTTTTGCCTCTACCCATGAACGGGTAGTGAAAACCAATTAAGGAGAAGGAACAAATGAGCGAAGTGCTCAGTGGTGCGGAGTTTAAGAAACAGTTGCGAGCCGGCGCGCCGAAGCTCGGCTTATTTTTGAATTCACACAGCCCGACGGTTGCCGAACAGATGTCGTTCAGCGGCTACGACTGGTTGTTGGTGGATACGCAGCATGGCCCGATGGGAAACGAGAAGTTGTCGGCGATGTTGTCCGGCATCTCCAACGGCGGTGCGAAATCGATGGTGCGCGTGGGCGGCTACAGCGACCGGGCGGGCATTCAGCAATCGCTCGACATGGGGGCCGACGGAGTATTGGTTCCCTATATCAATACGGCGGACGAAGCGAGGCAGGCCGTGAGTTGCACGCGCTATCCCACGGCGGGCACGCGCTCGGTCTACTTCCCGCAGCGCAGCATGAACCGCGCCGGCCTGCTGGGTTACGCCGGAGCGGCCAACAATAATGTGATTGTCGCGCTGCAGGTGGAAACCGCGGATTGCATCAAGAACATCGACGAGATTGCGGCCGTGCCTGGCGTCGACCTGCTGTTCCTGGGACAGAACGATCTGTGCATGTCGATGGGGTTGTACGAAAAATACGAATTCCCGCACATGTATACATCGCCGGAATTGGGCGCGGCGACGGACAAACTGGTGGCGGCGGCGAAGAAGAACAACGTCATTCTCGGCGTCTTTCTATTTGGAACGTCGCGCGTGGGCGAATTCCTGGATAAGGGATTCCCGTTCATCAGCATCGGCAACGATCTGCATCACATTCTCACGCAGGCATCGGCGTACGTGAAGGATGTCGAAGGGATCACGAAGGAAAAATCGGGAGTCTGGACGCGGCGGCCATCGGCGCTGGTCTAGGCTTACTCGAAATACTCCCGGTAGTCGGCCGGGTCCAGTCCAAACTGTTCCATCTGTCGGGGCAGGTCCGGCCGCACCGTCTCCGGCGTGGTGCGTACCCACGCCCCAACCAACGTATTCAACCCAACTCGATTGAGCCCCTGTTCCTCCGCCAAGGCTTCCGCCGTTTGCCGAAGTTGCGCTTCGGTTTGGTCGCGGACAGGCCGCGGAGTGCGTGCCAGGATGTTGTTCAAGAGATCTTCTGTCGCGTCGTTCCAGTTCATGTTCGCTCACCAGTTTGTCACACTATAGTTCGAATAGAAATGTGCCGATGAGCAGGTGAATGCCCGATATTTCGCCTAAGGCCGATTTCTATCAGATTCTGCAAGTGGCTCCGAATTCCGATCTGCCGGAGATTCAGCGATCGTTCCGTTCGCTGGCGCAACGCTATCATCCGGATAACAAATCCACGGGCAACGACACGATTTACCACTTGCTGTTGCGCGCTTACAATACATTGAGCGATCCGGAGCAGCGCTCCGCCTACGAAGCGTTGCGTAAAAAAGGCGGCAAGCCGGACGCCACCACATTGAAATTGGCGGAGGAAAAATTGTCCTCGCGCGGGACCGCGGTGACGCAACCGTCCGACGCGGTGAGCGGACTTGCGGCGTTGAGTTCCGTCGCTCAGGATTCCTCCACAACACAGCCGGCGGCGGTGAAGGCGACGTGCGGCGTGGACCGCGCGTTGGAACGCCGGAAACGCGAAGCCATACTGGGAGCGCTTTGCGACCGCCGGATGGCCAAGCCGGCCCAGCCCGGCATGAACGTGCGGGAATTGGAAAGAGTCACCGGATTCACTCCCGAAGAGATGGAATTTGCCATCTGGTATTTGAAGGAAAGCGGCGATCTGCGGCCCGGCGACAACGGCCGATATGAAGTTTCGGCCCAAGGCGTGGACCGCTTCGATTCCTACGCCAGCTGATTCTATACTGAAAGGGTGCAGCTCCGCGCGAGGCTGGCCCTCGTTATTCCCGTCCTCTTTGTTCTCTACTTCCTTGGTCTCAACGATACCGGCCTTCTGGGTCCGGATGAGCCGCGATACGCGGCCATCGGCCAAGCCATGTCCTCCAGCGGCGATTGGGTTACGCCGCGTCTGTGGGGCAGTCCCTGGTTTGAGAAGCCGGCGTTACTCTACTGGATGATTGCGGCCGGATTTCGCGCCGGTCTTCCCGGAGATTATGCGCCGCGCTTGCCCGTGGCGCTGCTGGGGGCGGCGTTTCTTTTTCTTTACTATTTCCTGCTGCGGCCGGAAATTGGCGAACGGCCGGCATGGCTTTCGGCCTTGATTCTGGCATCGACCGCCGGTTGGATGGGCTACTCACGTTTGGCGGTGACGGACCTTCCCCTCGCGGTGTTTTTCGCGTCGTCCATGCTGCTTGCGCTCGAATGGCTGCGCGGCGGCGGCACGCGCCGTCTGCCCTACGCGGGCATCTGTTTTGGTTTGGCGATTCTGGCCAAGGGTCTGGTGCCGATGGTGCTGGTGTTGCCTTTGGCATGGGCCGCGCGACGGAAATGGCGAGATGCCTGGCTCTTCGTTGCGCCGGCATTGCTGGTTGCCGCTCCATGGTACGCGGCATGCGCATCCGTCAACGGCAGCGCATTCCTCGACGAGTTCTTCTGGCGTCATCATCTGTCGCGTTTTCTCAGCGGCGATCTGCAACACACGCAGCCTTTCTGGTATTACGCGCCTGTCCTGCTGGCGGGCCTGTTTCCCTGGACGCCCCTGGTTGTAATGTTGCGGCGTCCACGCGATGAGCGCGAGAAGTTTTTCGCCGCGTGGTTGTTGTGGGGATTTTTCTTCTTTTCTCTGTCCACCAACAAACTTCCCGGATACCTGCTTCCGTTGCTGCCCGCGGCATGCGTGTTGCTGGGCCTGGCGCTGGATCGCGCGCCAAATCCGCGATGGCCGCTGTCCTGTTGCGTCGTACTGTTGGTATTGGTGCCTTCCATGGCGTCTGTACTCCCGGACGCCATCAACTCCGGAATTATGCGATCCGTCGCAACTTATCAATGGGGGCACGTCATGCCCACGCTGCTTCCGCTCGTAATGATCCTGTTCTTATGGGGGGCGGGGTTCACATTGCGCGGGCCGCTCGGTTCCACCTATGGTCCTGCCATCGTTTTTCTGCTGACCGCGGTGGCCATGATCTATCTCAATCGTGAAGTAGCGCCGGTGCTGGAAGAACGCGTTTCCGCCCGCAAGGAATGGATAAGGATGGAAGGCCGCACAGCGTGCCTGGAAGCACCGCGGCGGGCGATTCGCTATGGCCTGAACTACTATGCGGGCCGCGCCTTGCCCGATTGTCCGTAGTTTTCCGGAACATTTCTAAAATGGAAACCGTCTCACATAGGAAGAAAGCGAGGTTCTGATGAGAACTCTGTTCGTGCTGGGCATTCTGGCGGTTATGGCAATTGCCGCACCCGCCGCCGATGTGACTGGTACTTGGACCGGCACGTTTACAACACCGTCCGGAGATGGAGGGGAACGCGAAGGAACGGCGCACCTTGTATTGAAACAGGATGGGGTCACTCTGACCGGGACCGCGGGTCCTGGCCCCGAGGAGCAGATGCCGCTCGCCAAGGGCAAGATTGAGAACGGCAAGATTACGTTTGAACTCTCGCATGGAGACGGGTCCATGAAATTCGTCCTGACAGTGGAAGGCGATGAAATCAAGGGGCAGGCGACTCGGGAACAGAATGGACAAGCGCAAACCGCGAAACTGTCGGTGAAGCGCAAGAAGTAAGAGGCAATCGAAGCTCTCGCCACGGCGGCGTTCCATGACATAGAATGCTGCCATGACCAATCGATGGAAACGTGTAGTTCGGAACTGTGCGCTTGCCTTGGCGGCAGTTGGGTTATTGGCGCAACAGAGACCTGCCGGGCCGCCCGCCGCCTGGCTTGATCCCGACAAGACGGAGCCCGCCGGAACGCGCTACCACACATTCACCAGCAAGCTGGCCGCCGGCGAGGTCAGTTACCTCATCTATCTGCCGCCCGGTTACCAGAGCGAGCCCGCACTGCGCTATCCCACTGTTTACTGGCTGCACGGCCTCGGCGGCAATCAGCGCTCGGGCGCAAAGTTTGTCCAGCAATTGGACGCGGCCATTCGCGGCGGCACGTCGCCGGCCATGATCGCCGTGCTGGTGAATGGGATGAAGGACGCCTTCTACAACGATTCCAAAGACGGCAAGTGGCCCATTGAAAGCGTGATCATCCAGGAGCTGATTCCGCATATCGACCGGACATACCGTACCGTGGCGCGCCGCGAATCGCGGGCCGTCGAAGGATATTCCATGGGCGGTTACGGCGCGGCGCATCTTGGCTTCAAGTATCCGCAACTGTTCGGCATTGTGGGAATCATGGCCGGCGCGTTGATTGAACCGCGCGCCGAAGTTCAGCCCGCCATCTTCGAAAAGATGTTCAGCAAAGACAAGGCACACGTGGACGCCAACAATCCGTTCGCGCTGGTGCGGCAGAATGCCAATGCGGTGCGTGGACGCACGGCAATTCGCATCGCGGTGGGCGATGAAGATAATTTGAAGATACGCTGCAAGGCGTTTCACGATCTGCTCATGGATCTGAACATCGAGCACGAATACGAACTGGTGCCGGGCGTGGCGCACAACAATGTGCAGTTCTACACGAAGCTCGGAGAGCAAGCCTTTGCCTATTACCGGAAGGCGCTTAAATGAATTAGCGTGACAACTCGAATTGGTGAAACGGTTGCATTTCGTCGAGTTCGGACTCCGGCCGAGTCATCTTCCAGCGGAACATGCGGAAGTGAATTTTTTCCCGGGTGAAATCGATCAACGTGAAGCCGTTGTGCTCCGTGGGTGCGAGGGTTTCGCGAACGTGGAGCCCGGTGGCGATGAGCGGCGGCGTACCCCGCGCCGATGACGGCCAGCCGCGCGGACCTGTGGAGATGGGGCCCGTGAGCACCGAATGAACAGGATTGCGGCGCAGATCGGCACGGCCGTTTTGTTCGATGGCTCCATGCGCCAGGGCATGCAAATCACCGCTGAGAAACAGTGGGATGCGCTGCATCGACGAAGATGCGTCGAGCAGGCGGTCGTGCTGTGAACGCCAGCCTTGCTGCCAGAAATACTTCGGCTTGGCCGTGCCCAGGCGGCCGTTGTCATCCAGCACATCGGGATACCATTCGCCCCATTTGCCGGCGCTCCAGCCAATCGGCATGGAGGGAACGTTCACCACGTGACTGGCCGTCGAGTCACGCATGCGGCGCTTTAGCCATTCCTCAACATTCTCCGGAACCAAACGCGCGTGCGGTCCGCGCAACGTTTGAAAGCGGCGGCAATCGTACAGCAACAGCTCAACCAGGTTGCCTGCGCGCAGCGTGCCATAACATTCGCCGACACCCGCGGCGCGATCGGCGGCGCTCGCACCAGGTAAACCCAACGGCCGGTCCGCGTTGGGAAGGTGCTCCGGGAAATAGAGGTGCTGCGTCGCGCGCGCCAGGCGCGTCATGAAGTCGTCGGGCGGAAAGGAGATGCCTGCCTCGATCGCCTCGTCGTTTTCAAAATAATCGTGATCGTCTTGAATGAAGTGCACCGGCGTGGAACGGAACAGGGTGCCGTACAGGTCGGCGATCTGCCGGTCCACGGCGCGCTTCAGCAGCGGTTCGTTGGGCGTTCCCAGAACGGGAATGTCGCGATGAAAATCCGCGCCGAGCAGTTTGCGCGCCCATGGTTGCTGGCCGATGGGCAACCGCCCCGTGCCGCGGCCAAAGCGAAGGTCCCAATAAACGTGATCTCCAATGGCGATCATCGCGTCGGGTTTTTCGCGCAGCGCCGCCGCGAAAAGTTTGCGGCGATGAGGGACGCTTACCCAATACGGATCGTTCGAACCTTCCAGCGGCATGGCATCGTGGCCGCCCGCGCAAGTGTAGACAAGCAGGCGAAAGCGATCCACCGCGGCATCGGGACGCGGCAACGTGCGCAGCGTCCACGGGTCCCCGCCGTCCATGCGCAGCGCGTACTCCGTGGCCGCTTTCAAGCCAGGCACATCGAACATCCAAAACTGGCCTTCACTATCGGTGCGGACGCCGCTGACGCGCCGGTTGCCCACGCGCAACTCCGGCGCGCGACGCCTGGGCTGGTGGAACGACGCTTTAATCAGAAACCGTTCGTGCGTAGCCGCGGGAAGCAGGTGGCGAAGCCCGCTGTCCGCGGCCGCATGCAGGGAAACGGCGGAGGTGGCGGCAAGCAGTTGGCGTCGTGTCATTGTTAACACTATAGTAAAGAGAAGAACGATATGAAATTACAGCTCCTCCACACCACCGCTTTGCTTGCAGCCGCGAGCATAGCCTTCGCGCAAAGCCCCGCCGCTACAGCGTCCGCGAATGTCGGCGGCAAGACCGTCACCATCGCCTATTCCTCGCCGCAAGTGAATGGACGCGCCGGGAAACTCTTCGGCAAAGACGGACGCATCGGCCAGGACCGCAACTACCCGGTCTGGCGCGCCGGCGCGAACACGTCCACGAAACTCACAACCAGCGGCGACCTGGATATCGGCGGTCTCACCGTTCCGAAGGGTGAATACACGCTCTACGTCGACCTCAGCGATCCCGACAATTGGCAACTCATCGTCAACAAGCAAACCGGACAATGGGGTCTCACTTATAACAAGGCGCAGGACCTGGGCCGTGTGAAGATGTCGATGAGCAAGCCCGCGGCAATGGTGGAAGGCCTCAAATACACCATCGCCGGCGGCAAACTGACGTTGGAATGGGAGAACAAATCCGCCAGCGTGGCGGTGAAGTAGCTACCGTTCCGCGAGCGGTACCACTTGCGACGACAGCAGACGCCGATCCCGAGTGACCAAAGGGGCACCGTTCACGACGCTTGTGGCGGCGATGATTTCGTCCGCCGGGTCGCTTTTGAAATCGAGAAACCGCAATTGGCGGCATACAGCCAGATCGATCGGCCACACGTGGATGCGGGAAAGCGCGTTCTCAAATGCCGGGGACTGAATATCCAGCGTGATTCGACCCAGTCTGACCAAAGACGAAAGTTCCCAAAGCACGATCGACGAGATGCCCCATCTCTGGCTGCGTAAGAGGTCTTTTTCCTTTCGGCTAAGCTCACCCTCCATGGCAAAGACCAGAATATGCGTATCAAGATTCAGCATTCCACTTCCGGCCCGTTGTAAGGATGTCGCCGTGGATCTTGATCTTGCCCTTCATAGTTCCAATCAGGGAACCGCAATCGGAGGAAACGGGAGTCAGGCGCGCCACTGGCTTGCCGTGTTTAGTGATTACCAAGCCCTCGGGAGCGAGGTCATCCAAGATCGACAGGCATTGCTCCTTGAACTTTGAGGCATTGATCGTATACTTCATACCTCATGATGCCATTGGACAGAAAACTTGTCCAGTCAAGGTTTTTGACCACACCACTCGCTGTGGGACTCTACCCTTACTGAATCACTAGCGGGGCGCGGGGGAAGGCGAACTTGCGGCCGACTTCATCCACGACGTTCAACTGGCAGACGTAGCGGCCGGGCGCAAGATCTTTCAGCGGCACCTGAATATGCACGGGGACCGCTTCGGGCCTGGTGCCGATCAATTCCTTAGCCTCCAATGGTCCTACCTCGAAAGCCTTTTCTCCCTTGGGATTGAACAGGCTCATGCTGACCAGGACGCGTCGCGATTTGCGGCTCGCGGGATCGGGCAATGCGTCGTAGACGTCGAAATTCACGAACAGATCCTGCTTGCGCCGGAAGACGCGCGTAATGTTGGGGACCAGTTTTCGCTCACCGATGATCAGCGGATTGGCGGCCACCTCTTTGCGATTGAACTTGTCCGCCGCGCCGACAATCTTGCTGATCGGTTCACTCTGGCTGCTCCAGATGATGGAACTCAATTTGAGGCCGGAAGTTTCCGCGCTCAAATCGGGAATCACAAACTTGGCTTCGAAAGTTCCCATCTTGCCGGAGACGTTTTCGCGCACCACAAACTTCATGCGATAACGGCCTGGACCCAGCGTAAAGCCCGCATCATATTGAAAGCTGCGGCGCGCGGCTTTGCTCGCGCTGTCGGCATCCAGTTTCACTTTGATGTTGTCGCGCACGTTTCCGGCGACGGTCTTGCGCTCGTCCTGAATCTGTCCGGCAAAATCGAGCTGCGTGCTGCTTGCTCCGCCTTTGGCGGCTAAGGCCACTACCGACCCGGGAATCTTCACCGAGACGGGAACGAAGTAAGCCGTGGGCGAAATGCGGAAGTAATCAATCTGCAGCGCCAACGGCAGATCGGTCAGAGGATCGCCGGCGGAGAGCGCTTCTTTCAACTGCTGCTCGCGATCCTGTCCGGTCATCTTCGTCCACACCTTGCTTGCGAAGTAACCGGGGCGGTGTTCCAGTTTCGCCGTGACGTCCCCGGCCAGTTTGACGGAAATTTTTCGATATCGTCCATCTTCGGCGGAATTCGAACTGTAGTACCCAATCACGTAGTAGCTCTTCAGATCCAACTGCGCCTGCACAATGCCCGCCGTCAGGTCATTCGAATCGACGAATGCCTTGCCGCCGGTGTCGGCGGCCAGCGTCATCAGAGTTTCCTGCGAGGAATTATGCTGCGAGCGCTGCGAGTTGTAAGCGGAGCCGTTGAAGTTTCCCGATCCACGCGAGCCGCCCTTGGTCGCATCGCCGCCGGGAGGGTCGGCGGTCAGGCCGCGCGTGTCTACAGGGTAGATGGCAACGTTCGCCTTCATCGACGCGTTGACGGTAGCCTCCAACTGGGCCTGATTGTCCACGCCGGTTTTGCTTACCCCCGCCGAAAAGTAGAGCAGCGCTTTCTTTTCCGGCAGCGACGCCAGCATGCGCGAGGCTTTCTCAATCGCCGCCAGCTTGCGGTCCGTATTAAAGATATTGAATTCCGATTCGTCGGCGACAAACGCCGCGCCAGTGTCTTCGCCGTTTTCATCGCCCGTATCGGCGAGTCCCGCCATCTCCGCCATCTCCCCGATCGGCAGCCCTTTGACAATCCCGGTGAGAAGGTTGCGGTCGTCGGTGAAGTCGGTCAGTACGTTCACCGTACTGGTGTACAAAAGGACGCTCACCATGTCGTCCTTGGTGATCTTCTTATCCAGGTATTCCAGCGCGGCCGTTTGCGCGCGCAATTGCTCCGGCATTCCCATGGCGGAGAAATCGAAATAGAAAACCATCAGCCGCTTGTTGCGGTATTGCACCGTTCCCGGCTGCTCCGATTTGATGGCGCGCACGGGTTCTTCGGGCAGCTTCAACTGATCCTTCAGCGACAACGGCTCCGGCGGTTTCAAATCTTCGGAAAGCTTTTGAAACTCGAACACGGAAATCTTCTGCGCCGCGCCGTCCTCGCGCACCACGAAGTTCTCGGCCTTCAATCCTTCGATGGGTTTACCCGATTTGTCCTTCACCGTGACATCGACAATGACGAGATTCGTGTTCGCCGTAAACTTGGCGATGCCCGTTTCAGGCGGCGCGGTGCGGGCGGGCGGATTCTGCCCCGCCGCGGAAAGGCACACAATCATTGCGATGGATAGGAACCGTTTGGTCCGCATTAGAAGCTGAACCTCATGTAGAGAGAGACGGTGCGAGTGGGCGATGCGGCCGTGGGTAATCCGTAGGTGAGCGAATTCACCGTAGTGCCGAAGCCCGTGATGGTCACGTGATTCATGGCGTTATTCGCGCTGACGCGGAACTGCAGCGTCTTGCGATTCTCCGCTCCGCCGATGCGGAAGGAGCGGTTCAAGGACGCGTTCAACGACGTCAGCATGGGGCCCGTAATCGTGTTCCGGCCGGCGTTTCCATACTGACCGGAGGGAGGCGTAGTGAATGCCGCCAGGTTGAAGTATGGATGCGCGCCGGCATCGATGTCTTCGCCGGTGGCCTGCGCGCGGCCCGTGCCGAATGCGCCCGCGCCGCCGACGTTGGAAAGATTGCCCGCAACGCGCGCCGTGAGCGGTAATCCCGAAGATGCGTTGAAGCTTCCCGAGAGCGCCCAACCGCGCATCGCCGACGTCTTCCAGCCCCCGTTGCGCATGAATCCGCGCACGCCCACGGGAGACGCAAACATAAACGTCGTCTGAATGCGATGCCTTTGATCGAACGGCGACAGGCCGCGCTCCAGGCGCAAGTTTTCAATGAACTGCACTACGGTTCCGCCGCTGCCGTTGTAGCTCGATGCATTGTCGATGGCCTTGGAATACATGTACAGCGCGGTCCCGGAGAAGCCGCTCATGAAGCGCCGCGTCACGCGAACCTGTCCGGCGTTATAGCTGGAGTTGGCGCCCGCGGTGGAGAAAGTGAAACCGCTGGCGTACGGAATTTTCAGCTGCTGCTGCGCGCTCAGGATCGCCGCGCCCGGAGAGGCCCGGTTCGGCTGCTCGGAGATTCCGAGATTCGTCCCCTTCGTGCCGATGTATTCCAACTCCACAATCAGACCGTGCGGCAGCGGATGTTGCACGGCGGTGTTCCAGGTCTGCGCGTAAGAAAGCCGGTAATCCGGGTCGATGGCCACGGTGTTGGTGATGTTTTGGTTGGGAACGATGGGGAAGCCATTCTGCAAGGTCAGCGGCGTCAGCGTGCTGGTGCTGACGGAAATCGTCTTCGCGAATGGAGGCTGTCCCGCCAGTTGCGTGGCCAGTTGCTGATACGAAGATCCGCTGTAGAAAATGCTGTACCCGCCGCGAATTACCATCCCGCGTTTTTTCGCCGGCCGGTAGGAATATCCGAAGCGCGGCGAGAAGTTGTTCGGATCGGGGCGGATCAGACTCGATGGAAGATTGCCGGCGTAGCGCCCGTTCTGCCCGGACGTCACCACCGCGACATCGTTGAATCCCGGCGCGACATCGAGATTCGCCAGATGGTTGTGCAATTCCGTGTAAGGCGTGAAATACTCCCAACGCAGCCCCAGGTTCAGCGTCAACTTGGTAGAGACGCGGAAATCGTCCTGCGCATAGGTGCTGTAGGCGGAGCCGCGAAAGTAATTGTTGTTGTTGTCGAAGGCCAGCGTGCCGTAGCGCAGGTTGCTCGATTGCGGAAGCCCTAACAGGAAGTCGGCGAAATCGAAACCGGTGCCCGATACCGGACGGCCCGCGGCATCCAGCGAACTGGTTAACAGGCCGCTGAAACTGAACGAGCCGCGCGCGTTCTGATAGGCCAGGCTGTTCTGCTGCATACGCCGGTAGGTGAAGCCCACACGCACGTTGTGCTTTTTCTTGATGACGTAGGTCAGCCCTTCAGTGAACGAGATGGTTTGGCTGCGGTTTACCGATGAGGTGCCGTCGGAGAGTCCGCCAAAGTTGGTGAACGAAAGATTCGGCGGTCCCCATGTGATGGGGTCCTGCGAGGTGCCGGTGATCCCGAGCTTGGCGGCGATGTTCTCCTTGAAAGCGAAGAACGGGCTGCTGGTGCTGTTGCTGCGGCTGAGGCTGATGCTGGCGCTATTGTTGAGGCGCGATTTGAAGCTGTGGCTCCAACTCAGAGACGTGCTCATGCCGCCGCTGGTGAACTCATCGTTGAATCCAAACAATTGCGTCGACTGCCGGTCCGATCCTTGAAAACTCAAGCTATAGGTGAGCCTGTCCTTGGTGGAAAGCGGTGCGTTCAACCGCACGCTGATCGACTGGTTGTTGCTGGGGTTCGATCGAACCAGCCGGTAGTTCTGCACAATGCCCGGAAAGGTCGGCTCAGGGAAATACGGCAGCAGGCCCGCCGCGGCGGAGTTGAACCGAGCCGTGGGAATGATGTTGTTGGCAAAGGGCTGGCGATTGAGCGGGTCGTAGATCACCGTGGGCCGGCCCGTGGAGGCTTGCGAAAAATCGCCACCGCGCTCGGCAGCCGTTGGCATGGTGGCCAGATCGCTGAACGGATTGCGGCTCAATCCGCCGGAATAGGAAACAAAATAGCTGGCGCGTTTCCAGGCAACGAGTTTGGGAAGAATGAGAGGCCCGCCGCCGCTGAATCCAAATCGCGCCTGCGAATAGCCGGGTTTCTCCAGATGCTGCCCATTAAGCGAATAGGGAGCGGCGTTGAACGCCGAATTATTGAGATTGAGGAAGGCCGAACCGGTAAAGTTGGGTTGCGTGCGGCGGCGGTTGCCCATGCTGGTGAAACGTCCGTCGAAGGGACGCCGGTCTCCACCTGTACGGCTGGTGGGAGGGCCGCCGCGTCCGCTGGGGCCTCTGCCACCCGGTCCGCCGCCGCCGGGTCCACCCGGACCTCTGCCGCCGGGTCCGCCAAAGCCGCCCGGTCCGCCGCCGGGACCTCCGCCCGGTCCACCCGGGCCACGATCGCCGCGGCCATATCCGTCGCCGAAGCCGGTTCCGGGACCGCCGCCCGGTCCACCGCCGAAGCCGCTGCTAATAGCGCTCGCGCCGAATCCACCCAATCCAAGAATGTCGCCGCCCGGTCCGCCCATGCCCGGAGGCATTCCACCGGGTCCGCCGAATTCTCCAAATCCTCCCGGACCGCCGGGACCGCCCGGTCCACCCGGACCGCGATCCATAAAACGCATGCGCCGATCTTCGTCGTCGCTGGCTTGACCCAATCCAAATGCTATTCACGCCCGAGTGACCTAATAATTTCAAACCCAGAATGTCCTCGAAAACATCTTCGTTGATCAAATCGTTCGTTAATTCAACGTTTTCAATTTCTCTTAATAT
>JACPVQ010000065.1 GCA_016191645.1 Candidatus Solibacter usitatus | reverse complement strand
GGACAAGGCATCGCTTGGCTGGTTGGCCGCGTCAATGGTGGCGATGCCGTTCGCGGCGATGACGGCATTTCAATCGGTGCTGTTGGTCCCAGTGCTCGGCGTCTACTTATGGCGCGAGCGTCGCACATGGCGTCCGGCATGGGCGGCGCTCCTTGTCATCCCGCTTGTTTTTGGCGGATGGCAGCTCTGGGAAAGAAGCGGTTCGGAGCAGATTCCAGCGGGCACACTGGTCGCGTACTTCCGCAAGTACGGATGGCAGTCGCTGGCGAACAAGGGGAAAAATGCCGTCACGCTGACAGCGCATCTGGGACTGCTCGGATTGGCTGCGTTTCTGCGGCCGTCGTTTCCTCAGGCGGCTTGGATCGGCGGCATCGCGGTTGTGACCGGCCTTGCTCTGGATCCTCATCCGCTCTTCGTGATCCCGTTCGCCGGCGGCGTAATGGTAGTGGCATGGTGCATCCGGCATCGCGACGATTTTCTGGCGCAATGGACGCTACTGTTTTTCGCCGCCGCGCTTGTAATCTTTTTTGCCGGGTCTGCCCGCTATCTGTTGCCTCTTGCCGCGCCCGTCGTATTTCTGAGCGTTCGGTTGTTGAGCGCACGGCCGAAAATTCTATGGGGAGCCGCGGCGGCGAATCTGTCCGTCAGTTTGGCTCTGGCATCGGTGAACTATCAGCAGTGGAACGCCTGCAAGGAGTTTGTGAAGGCCGCGGGCATTGAAGATCAGACCGCGCGGGTTTGGGTGAACAGTGAACACGGGCTGCGTTTCTACGCGGAGTCAGCGGGCGCAGTGCCGTTGGAGCGCGGCCAATCCATCCGTCCGGGAGAGTTTCTTCTCGCCAACAGACTGGCGTCGCGAGTGCCGTTTACGACAGGCGGTTCGGCGCTGGTCCCTCTACGCGAGATGGTTGTTACGTCGGCCATCCCTTTGCGCATTGTGGGTGCCGGTGCGAAATCGGGGTACAGTACATCGGAGATGGGCTTTCGCGTTTTCGATTGGAACAGCGGCCCGATTGACGTGATTCGTCTGGATCGCGCCGTCGAGCGGAAGCCGGTTCTGAGTTACCTTCCCATGAACGCGGCGGAGGCGGCGAGTCAGATTGTGAGCGGCGTCGAAAACCTGGAAGAGAATCGATACCGGTGGATGGGAAAACGCGCCGTACTGCTGCTGAAGCGGCCGCCTGCGGCCACGCCGATAGAGATTGAATTCTTCCTCCACGAAAAGGCAACGGCGAAGAACATGATCGTTTCCCTCGACGGAAAGCAGATTGCGAACGAGCCGCTGACTCAGGGGGCGCGTACCATCCGGATGGGGCCATATATGCCTGCGGGCGAAACCGCGACGTTGATCATTGAAGTGGACAACACTTTTTCCGTTCCCGGCGACCAGCGTGTGCTCGGTGCGATTCTGATTGGAGCGGGTTTTCGTTAATGGATACGCAGCGCGTTCGAAGAATTCTTTCTCGCGATCCGGTGTGGGGCGCCTACGCTTTGGGCGACTTGGCTCCGGAGCGCCTGGGATTTGCGCGGTGGTACGCCACTCCGCGCGATACAGCCCTGGTGCTGGTGTATGAGGAATTTGAGACTCCCATTCTGTTCACGTTCGGTGATGCGTCGGCCGTGAGCCCGCTTCTGGATTCGATCTCATTGCCGCGAAAACTTCTGCTGCAAGTGCGTCCCGACATTGTGCCGTTAATCGCCGCGCACGGTTTCGATGTCACCAAGACGTCGATGCTCCGCATGGTGCTGGCTCGCGCCGCCGCTCCATCGCCTCGTGCCGAATTGCTGACAACGGCAAGCGCCGCGGAGCTAGCCGACTTGTACGCGGATGGCGCGGAAACAGGAGAATCGCCGGATTTTTTCCATGCCTCGATGTTGGCGGGTGGGACGTTTTTCGGGATTCGCGCCGGTGGGAAGTTGGCGGCGGCCGCGGGCACGCACCTTGTTTGCGAGCAGGAGGGCGTCGCCGCGATCGGCAACGTTTACACGCATCGCGCATGGCGCAATATCGGTTTCGCGGGCGAGTGCGTGGCCTCGGTGACAGCGGAGTTGGGACGCCGCGGCATCCGTGTTCAAGTGCTGAACGTGAGCAAGAAAAACATGACTGCGATTCGCGTCTACCGCCGGTTGAGCTTCACTCCGCATTGCGAGTTCTTCGAAGGCGTGGCCCACAAAGTTGTTCCCAACTCTTCAGCGGCAATACGATAGACCTGCGCATGCGCCTCGGCGGAGATCGAAATGGGCCGTGAATAACCACCGCCTAACGTGATGACGAACGGCGCGCCGTGTGCTCTTGCACCGCGCATCACCATGCGGTCCCGTTCCGCAAGCCCTTGCGTCGTCAGGGCGAGACGTCCAAGAGAATCCTCAGCGAGAGCATCAACACCCGCCTGGTAAAACACGAACTCCGGATCGAAATCCATTACGCGTTCCAGCGCGGGCCCCAACTGCTCAAGATACTCTTCGTCCGTTGCCCCGTCGGGCAGTTCGATATCAATGACGCTCCTCTGCTTGCGGAACGGAAAGTTGTTTCCGCCGTGCATGCTGAACGTCAGCACATCCGGGTCGCCTTGAAAAATCTCCGCCGTACCGTCACCCTGATGCACGTCCAGATCGATGACCGCGGCACGGCGAACGATGCCGCGGGCACGCAAGTCGTGAATGGCTATGGCAATGTCGTTGAACACGCAGAACCCCGACCCTTCCCGGCGAAATGCATGATGCGTCCCACCTGCAAGGGTGCCGCCCCACCCCGTCTTCAGCGCCTGATGCATCGCCTGCAGCGTTCCGCCGGCGCTGGCCAGGGTCCTTCGTACCAGCGCTTCGGACCACGGGAAGCCGATGCGCCGAATCACGGAGCGGTCCAGAGTGCCCGCAAGAAAGCCGTCCACATACGCGGGGTCGTGCGCGAGCGCAATGGTGTCACGCAATGCGAACGGAGCGGGCGCAAAATCGAAGAGGCCATCGGCGGACAACAACTCGCGCACCATGGCGTACTTGCCCATAGGAAACTTGTGTCCCTCCGGCAGCGCCAGAACGCAGTGATCCGTGTAGTGGAGAAGCGGGCGCGGCGTCAGCGCTTGGTGAGGTCGCGGATCCAGATGTCTTTGAACCACATGTTGCCTTCACCGCCGGAATGGAGTTGCAGCGCGATGGTGCCGTCAAACGAACGCGGCGACGGGTCCGTGAAATCCACCATTACGACTCCGTTCAAACGCGAGAAGTAGCGGTTGCCTTCCACCTTCAGCAGATATTCATTCCATTCGTTATGCCGCACCACCAGCTCGTTTTCCGGCGCCGGCCAGACGATCCATTGGCGGCCGTCTCCGTAGATGCCGCCTGTGTGTTGGCCAATTCTGCAATCGATTTCGAATTGCAGTCCTTGTGAAATGTCCGAAGTGCCGGGCTTGAATGCGCTGTGAAAAAACACGCCGCTATTCCCGTTGCCTTCGCACTTGAAGCGCAGAAACAAATGGAAATCCTTGTAGTTCTTGACGGTCTCCAAATAACCGTACGACTTCGATGTGGCAATGCCGTGAATGGCATTCCCCTCGACGGTCCATTTTTCCTTGCCCACTTCGTTCCAGCCGGTGAGATCTTTGGCGTTGAACAGTTGGATCCAATCTTCACCCGGTAGTTTGGGACGGGCCTGCCGGGCGTTCTGCGCCGCGGCGGCGATGACGAAAAGCGCAAACAAAGCGATGGTTCGCATAACTGCCTATGATACCGCTAGCGGGTCAGGGCTTGTGGCCGTACCGCTTCACGATGGCCACGCCTAGAAAGATGACGCACATCGCCGCAACTTCGCGCCAGCCAAACGGCTCACGATAGAACAGCCAACCGAGAATGGCGGCGACAACGGGATTCACGTAGGTATACAAGGAACTGAACGAGATGGGAAGCCGGTTCAATGCGATGACGTACGATGTGTACCCGACGATGGATCCGAAAACGACCAGATACCACAACGCGCCGATACCCTTTACGTCCCAGTGGATAGGCTGGCGTTCCAGCAGGGCCACGGGCGCAAAAAACAAACCGGCAGCTAATTGTTGTATTGCCGCGCTCGCTACCGGCTGAATATCCGCCTTGTGCCTCCGCTGCAAAATGGACCCAAGGCCCCAGCTGATGCCTCCCAGTTGCAGCAGGAGAAATCCTTTCCAATTGTTGCCATGGAAGCCTTGGGAGAAAATGTCGGGCCCAACGAGCAAGCCCGCACCGCCCATGCTGATCAGCATTCCGGCAATGGTGCCGCGCTTCAAACGCTCTCCATCCGGGAAAGCCGCCTCCATACAAACCATCCAAATCGGTGAGATGGAAATGAAAAGAGCGGCCAAACTGCTGGGAATGAGCTGCTCGGAAAGAGTGAGGCAACTGTTGCCCACTCCAAGCACGAGGAATCCAAAGAAGCCTGTAAGCCAAATGTCGCGCCAGCGAGGCAGCGGCGTTCCCATCCACTTCACGGCGCACAACAAGATGCCGCCGGATAACAGAAATCGAACGGAAACCAAAAAGAAAACGGGGAATGATTCCAGGGCGACACGAATGCCGAGATACGTCGTGCCCCAGAAAAAGCAAACGGAAGCAAAAGCCAGATAGGCGGTAAAGAGAGGATGCCCGCGCAAACTTCAGGATAGCGGGAATGACATCCGGGGTTCTCCTCGCTAAAATTAGCGCATGTTAATTCGCGGCCTTGTGTTTCTGCTGATTCTGCCGTGCGCGCGGGCGCAGGATCTCCGGGCGATTCTGGCGAATCGCATCGATGAGGCGAAGAAGGCCGTAGGAATTGTTGTCGCGACGGTGGATGAGAAAGGCCGGAACGTGACCGGATACGGCCGCCTCGCGGCGAATCAACCCATCGCTCCCGATGGCGACGCGGTCTTCGAGATCGGGTCGATCACCAAAGTGTTCACGTCTCTATTGCTTGCCGACATGGTGGAACGCGGCGAAGTCACGCTCGACACGCCCGTGGCGAAGCTGCTGCCCGCCGACGTGAAGATGCCGCAGCGCAACGGCAAACAGATCACTCTTCTCGATCTATCGATGCAGGTTTCCGGATTGCCTCGCATGCCGAACAACTTTCGTCCCGCCGATCCTGCCAATCCGTTCGCCGATTACGACGCGCCAAAGCTATATGCGTTTCTGTCCGCCCACACCCTTTCCCGTGACATCGGCGAGAAGTACGAATACTCGAATCTTGGAGTGGGGCTTCTTGGGCACGCGCTAGCGCGCAAGGCGGGCATGAGCTACGAAAACCTATTGAAGGCGCGTATTCTCGATCCGCTGGGCATGAAGAGCACATCCATCACGTTCTCTGAAGATCAGAAGAAGAGACTGGCTCAAGGACACGACGCGAAGTTGAACCCGGTGAAGAATTGGGATTTGGATTCGCTTGCCGGCGCGGGCGCAATTCGATCGACTGCAAACGACATGTTGACGTTTCTCTCCGCGCACATGGAGTTGCAGGAAACCCCTTTGCGGCAGGCAATGCGTCGTATGCGATCGATGCGCAAAGAGACTGGGTCGGCGGACATGGCGATTGCGATGGGCTGGCACATCCTCACAAAGTTTGGCACCGATCTTGTATGGCACAACGGAGGGACCGCCGGATACCGCACTTTCGCGGGGTTTGTACAGGCGTCGAAAAAGGGCGTGGTGGTGTTGTGCAACACCTCCTACGACATTGACGACATCGGCCGGCATGTGTTGGAGTCTCGCTACCCGGCGCCCAACGTGAGCGCGGCGAAGGAACGTATCGCGATTGCAGTCGCCCCGCAGACTCTGGAAATGTACGCGGGCGAATATCGCTTGGCGCCGCAGTTCTCCATCACCGTGACGCTTGAGGAAAACCGGCTTTATCTTCAGGCCACCGCCCAGCCGCGTTTTGAGATGTTCGCGGAGAAGGAGTCCGAGTTTTTCCTGAAAGTGGTTGATGCCCAAATTACATTCGTTCGGGGTGAAACAGGCAAGGCGACGCACTTGGTGCTGCATCAGAATGGAGCGAATCAAAAAGCGGAGAGGGTGAAGTGACTCGAAGGAGCGCTGTTTCATTCGCGAGTGCCTGGGCCGCCTTCGGCGCGCCTCGAAAGGATAAGAAAGTGCTGATCGTAGAATTCGATGAAGAGGGCAAAAGAACGGGCTCGCGGGAAATGGACCGCATCGTCAAGAGCGAGGACGAATGGAAGAAACAATTGAATCGCGATCAGTTTCTGGTGACGCGCAAACAGGGCACGGAACGCGCCTTCACAGGTACGTTCGCCAAGCATCATGCGGATGGACTCTACCGTTGCGTCTGTTGCGGCACGGCGTTATTCGATTCCAAGACCAAGTTTGAATCCGGCACCGGATGGCCAAGTTTCTTTGCGCCGATTGCGAAAGAGAACGTGCGGGAGAAAACCGACCGCAGCCTTGGCGTGGAGCGAACCGAAGTGGAATGCACCCGCTGCGACGGCCATTTGGGACACGTCTTTCCCGACGGCCCGCCACCGACGCGATTGCGCTACTGCATGAATTCCGTGTCGCTTCGATTCATTGCGCGAAAACGATCTCCGCGATGACCAGTTGTGGCAGCCGCTGATTCCAGGATTGCGGCAGGTTATCGAACGGCAGCCGGAATTGCTTCGTTTCTCCAGGCTTGATGCCGCCTAATCGCGCGCGGACAATTTCCACACGCTCACGGAGGATGACCTGTCCATAGGGATCGGCAAAGATGCAGCTGAGTAGGACCGATTTCAACGGACGCTCTCCGGCGTTGGTAATCTTCCCGGAAATCTCCACCAATTGCTGATGCATCGCGCTCTCGGTGGCGGTCATGCCGGTGTCCGACAACTTCAGGTTGCGAACATAAGCCTTGGCTTCGGCTGTGAGCACCGGACCTTGTGGAGTCGCAGGAGGCGTGCGTTCGAAGTACCAGAGCGCTCCGCCCGCCACAAGTCCCAGCAGTGCCACCAGGATCACGGGCAAGCTCATCACAGGTTGCGCATCGTTTTTAGCGGCCACTGACCATCATCTCCCCAATGAGAATTGTTGGAGCAGCAACGGAGCCGCGAAACTCCAGATCGCTGCCAACCATTTGAATGTTGCGTAACATCTCGCGAAGATTGCCGGCGATGGTCACTTCCGAAACGGGGTAGGCAAGTTCGCCGTTCTCAATCCACAGTCCCGCCGCGCCAAGAGAGTAATCGCCGGTTACGATGTTCACGCCAGATCCGATCAACTCCGTGACAAAGAGGCCGTTCTTCACGGAACCGATAATAGTCTCCGCGGTCTCCGCGCCGCGCTCAAGAAAAAAGTTCCCATGCCCGACGCCCGTACTTCCGGAGAGCCCGCGGGAAGCACTGGCAGTAGATTTCAATCCAAGTTTTCGCGCTGTGTACGTGTTCAAGAGGTAGCTGCGCAGAATCCCGCGCTCTATGACGACGGTACGTCGCGACGGGATGCCTTCATCGTCGAAGGGCTGCGTCCCGAACAGGCCGGGGATCGTGGAGTCGTCAACCACCGTGATCTTTTCCGAGGCGACCTGTTCGCCGATTCTGCCCGCCAGAAACGACGCGTTCTTGTACACCGCGTCCCCCGTCACGGCGCTGAAAATATCGCCCAGCAGATTGCGCGCCGGGCGATGATCGAAGACGATGGGCGCCTTCTGCGTGGGAGCTTTGCGCGCGTTTAACCGGCGCAAAGTGCGATTGGCCGCGGTACGCCCGATGTGTTCCGCGCTTTCCAACGTATGAAAGCTGCGCGCGGACGAGTGCCACGAATCGCGCTCCATCGACTCGCCATCTTTCGCAACGGGAACCGCGTTAAGGTAGCAGGAACTGGTTCGATAAGCGCCGGCGAAACCACGCGAGTTTGCAAAATATCGTGTACCCTGTCCCGATCCAAAGCTCGCGCCGTCGGAATTCACAATGCGCGGATCGGTGTTGAACGCGGCACGTTCGGCGTCGATGGCGCGCTGAATGCGTTGCTCCGTGGGAATCGCGTCAATGTCGCTGCTGAATAATTGCAAGTCGCCGGCAATGGTTCCGAACTCGTCCTTTTCCGGAAGGCCGGCATAAGGATCTTCCGTGGTCAGTCTGGCGAGATTCACGGACGAAGTCACCATGCGCAGCAAGCCTTCCTGAGAAAGGTCGGATGTGTAGGAAGAGCCCGACTGATTGCCGATCAATACGCGAATTCCCGCGCCGCGCGACCCCGCTTCCACCAGCGTCTCGATGGCGCCCATGCGAACCGTGACGGAGAATTCGGAGCCCTCCGCAATGGTACATTCCGCATCGGTCGCGCCTTGTTCCAAGCTCATTCCAACAACTTTACGCGCTGTTTCCAGCAATGCTTCGTTCAAATGCAATCCTTCCGCATACTTCGATTGTAACCGCCGGACCCGCGGCGAATCCGCTATGCTCGATGGAATGTACAAACTGCTGTTGTGCGCAATGATCTCAGTGGTCGCGTGGGGACAACGCAGCGGCACCGCACCCGCGGGTCAGACACCGGTGGCTCCTCTGCAGGACGACAAGCCCGTTGTCACGAAGCATGAAACGACCGTGCGCGGACGCACTCTGCGATACAGCGTGAACACAGGCTTTCTGCCCATCAGAAATGAAGCGGGCGAAGCGGAAGCCAGTATGTTCTACATGGCCTACACATTGGAAACCAGCGAGCCCGCCGCGCGCAGGCCGCTGCTGTTCTCATTCAACGGCGGCCCGGGGTCGGCATCGGTGTGGCTGCATTTGGGTGCGTTAGGGCCGAAGCGCGTGAAGATGATGCCCGATGGCTCCATGCCTCCCGCGCCGTACGAACTGGTGACCAATGAACACACGTGGCTCGATCAAGCGGATTTGGTCTTCATCGATCCCGTGGGCACCGGGTACAGCCGAGCCATCAAGCCCGATCTCGCGCGAAAATTCAATGGCGTACGCGGCGACATCGCATCCGTCGGCGAGTTCATCCGGCTCTATCTGACGCGCAATGAGCGTTGGAGTTCGCCGCTGTTTCTGGCGGGCGAAAGCTACGGAACCACGCGCGCCGCGGGGCTCTCCGGATATCTTGCCGATCGCGGCATCGCCTTCAATGGAATCGTGCTCATCTCCAGCATCCTGAATTTTCAAACGGCGCGTTTCACCAAAGGCAATGACCTTCCGTTCGTACTATTTCTGCCCACTTACACGGCGACGGCGTGGTATCACAAACGGCTGCCCGCCGAACTGCAAAAAGATTTGCGCGCCACGCTGGCGGAGGTGAAACTCTGGGCGAACGGGGCATACGCGGGGGCGCTGGCCAAGGGCGATACGCTCAGCGCGGCGGACCGGCAATCGATTGCAGCCGCGCTTTCCAAATACACGGGGCTTTCGCGGATCTACGTGGAGAATGCAAATCTTCGTATTGAGATCGATCAATTCTGCAAGGAACTGGCGCGCGACAAGCAGACCATTGTGGGACGACTCGACACGCGGCTGACCGGATGGGACGGCATGAATACGAATCAGCGCTACGAACACGATCCCAGCAACTCCGCCATCCGGCCTCCGTACACGGCAACTTTCGCCGATTATGTGCGGCGCGAACTCGGCTTCAAATCCGATCTCAACTACTACATTCTTGGCGGAGGCATTGCCCCCTGGGATTGGGGCGCGGCGAATGAAGGTTTCCCCGATACCTCCGATGCTCTTCGCGCCGCGCTGGCGCGCAACCCGCACATGAAGGTGTTTGTGGCATCGGGCTACTACGATCTTGCGACGCCGTTTTTCGCCACCGAATATACTCTCAGCCACCTGGGCATCGACGCGCGCGTGAAAAGCAATTTCACCACCGCTTATTACGAGGCCGGACATATGATGTACATCCACGAGCCGTCGTTGGAAAAATTGCGCAACGACGTGCGCGCGTTTATCACAAAGGCGCTGGCGAAGTAGTTACGATTTTGGCGACGGCGCGGGCGTTACGGGACCCTTGCCGCGTTTATAGACGAGCACGGTCCTGCGATACGTCATCACAATCACGCCGTCCTGCCGGTAGCCTTTTGTTTCCACTTCAATCAGCCCCATATCGGGACGGGATTTCGATTCACGCGCGTTCAATACCTTCGACTCCGCGTAGACGGTGTCGCCTTCGAACAGCGGCGCGGGCATGCGAATCTCATCCCATCCCAGATTTACGCCGTGGAGAGAAATGTCCCGCACCGTCAATCCAGTCACCAGCGCGAGCGTGAATGTAGAATTCATCAATGGCCTGCCGAATTCCGTCTGCGCGGAATAGTGCGCGTCAATGTGAATCGGATTTGGGTTCGCGGTGAGCAAACTGAACCAGATGTTGTCGGTTGTTGTGACCGTGCGTCCTGATTCGTGCCGGATCACCTGTCCCGGTTCAAAATCTTCGAAGTAACGTCCTTCACTCATGTTCAACCTCCGCAAGAATCTCGTTCGTGTGTTGTCCCAGTTCCGGTACCGCGCCTGTTAGCGGCTGCTGTCCCGACAGATTGAAAGGAGAGAGGAGCGCCGGCACCGGACCCTCCGACGTAGCCGCGCTGCCCCATCGTGCGCGCGCCGCGAGTTGTGGATGGTGAAACACTCTTTCCATATCGTTCAGAACACCGGTCGCGATGTTGGCCGACGCCAGACAGGCGGCAATCTCGTCCTGTAGCCGGTCCGCGAACAACTCCTCTATTATTGTTTCGAGCGCGGCACGGTTTTCCAGGCGGCGCGCGACGGTGACGAACAAAGGGTCGTCAGCCAGTTCCGGCCGGAACAACACTTTCGCGCACAATGCGCGCCACTCGACATCGTTTTGTACGGCGAGGTTCACCATCCCATCGCGGCAGCGATAGGCTCCGTAAGGCACGATCGTGGCATGGCGCATTCCCGCGCGCTGCGGCAGCTGCCCCGTGCCGTACCACGCATAAAGCTGCGGCATTGCCCATTCCGTCAAGCATTCGAGCATCGAGATGTCGATGCGTTGTCCTTCGCCCGTTCGCTCGCGCTGGAACAACGCAGTGGCGATGGAAGAGTAGGCATAGAGTCCCGCGGAAATGTCGGCGATGGAGACGCCCGCTTTCGCGGGATGGTCCGCGGTTCCCGTGAGGCTCATCACGCCGGCTTCCGCTTGAATCAGCATGTCGTACGCTTTTCTGTCACGGTACGGCCCGCTATCGCCATAGCCCGAGATGCCACACCAGATGACGCGCGGACATTTTTCGTGAACCGCATCGTAGCCGAATCCGAGCCGCTCTACCGCACATGGCGAAAGGTTGTGAACAAACACATCGCTACGCCGCAATAGTTTCCACAGGATATCTTTTCCGGTGGCGCTCTTCACGTCAAGGGCGAGACTTCGCTTGCCCCGATTCAGCCAAATGAAATGGGCGGACAGGCCGCGCACCGCGCCGTCGTAATGGCGCGCGAAATCGCCGCCATCGGGACGCTCGATCTTAATCACATCCGCGCCCAGGTCGGCGAATTGCCGGGAACAAAATGGTCCGGCGACGGCCTGCTCCAGTGCGACCACGCGCAACCCTTCAAACGGCAGCGCCATGGCTAGAACGACCTCGGCATTTCCAGGATGTGTTCGCCGATGTAGGAAAGAATCATGTTCGTGGACACCGGCGCGACTTGATACAAACGTGTCTCGCGGAATTTGCGTTCGACGTCGTATTCCGTGGCGAACCCGAATCCACCATGCGTCTGCAGACACGCGTTGGCCGCTTCCCACGACGCATCGGCTGCGAGAAGCTTGGCCAGATTGGCTTCCCCGCCGCATGGCTTGCCTTGATCGAATAGCCGGGCCGCTTCGTAGCGCATGAGGTCCGCGGCGCGCACGCTGGCATAGGCCTTGGCGATGGGAAATTGAATGCCTTGATTCTGTCCGATGGGACGGCCGAAAACGGTACGCGCGTTGGCGTAGGCACGCGCCTTATCGAGGAACCAAAAGCCGTCGCCGATGCATTCCGCTGCGATGAGAATTCGTTCGGCGTTCATTCCATCCAGAATGTAGCGGAACCCTTTGCCCTCTCCGCCGATCAGATTCTCGGCGGGAATCTCGAAGTTATCGAAGAAGAGCTCATTGGTTTCGTGATTCACCATGTTGCGGATGGGCCGCACCGTGAGCCCTTTCGGCTGCGCTCGCAAATCCGCGAGAAAGATGGAAAGGCCTTCCGTCTTGTGCGCACTATGATCGATGGGCTTTGTGCGCGCCAGCAGTAACATGATGTCTGAATGCTGCACGCGGGAAATAAATACTTTTTGCCCATTGATGATGTAACGATCGCCGCGCCGTTCCGCCGATGTGGCGGTGCGCGTGGTGTCGGTGCCGGTGCCCGGTTCGGTTACGGCGAATGCCTGCAGGCGCAATTCTCCCGAAGCGACTTTCGGAAGGTACTCATTCTTTTGCGATTCCGATCCGTGGCGCAGCAGCGTGCCCATGATGTACATCTGCGCGTGGCATGCTCCGGAATTCGCGCCGGAGCGATTGATCTCCTCCAGAACCACGGACGCCGCGGTCAGGCTGAGCCCTCCGCCTCCATACTGTTCCGGGATGAGTGCCGCAAGCCATCCCGCTTTCGTGAGCGCGTTCACGAAGGCTTCGGGATACGCTTGGTCCGCTTCTACCTGCTGCCAGTAGCGTCCGTCGAACTGCGCGCACAATTCGCGCACCGGTTTGCGGAACTCCGCGTACTCGGCGGCGCGCGGATTGATTTCGTTCATCCCATCACCTCGTCGAAGAGTGCGCGGATGTCGCGAGCCGCTTCTATGCGGTGAACTATTTCGGCTCCGCGGCCCGTGAGAGTAGTGAATTTCCTCTCCAATACTTCCATGCTTACCGGATTTTGCGGCGTACCGCTTGCGTGATCCACTTGCTTCAAAAGCCGGGAGCCGTTGCGAAGGATGATGGTCACGCGCGCCGGCCACGCCGCGGGGTACATTGCGGTGAGCGCCGGTACAACTTCGACGCGGATGCGCGGTAGAAATTCGGACACTCCCGGTATGTTGTCCTCCGTGAACTGTTGCAATCCCACTGCGCCATCCAGTAACGCGGCGGCGCAAACATAGGCCATGCTGAATTTCGCCTGATACGGCGTCTCCGGGCGCATATTGTTCACAATCTCAAACCCGGGTCCGTAGGTTTCGATCAGGACGTCTTCGATGTCACGCGGATCGGCGCGCAATGCGAGAACGGCATCGATAGCCGTATGCGTGTGACCACAGCATGAATACATCTTGTAGGAATTCTCGCTGATCTTCCAGGTGGAACCCAACCCATCGGTGATGCGGCTTCCATCGAAAGCGTCACTCATGGCGCGCGCGAAGCCGCGTTCTCCTTCCACAATGCGCGATGCCCCGGTGAATCCACGGCGCGCCAGATCGGCCGCCAACACTCCATTCATCGCGGCTTTGCCGGGGTGAAGATGTTTGCTCATCGCGCCGTCGGCGTTGAACTCCCACAGGCCGGAAGCCTGCGTGCCCGCGGTTCCAAGCGCGTGCAGCATTTGATCTGTGTTGAGGTGCAACAGGGAGCCGGCGGCGACTGCCGCTCCAAACGTCGCCGCCGTTCCCGTGGGATGCCAGTAGCGATAGTGACTGGGATTCACCGATTCTCCGATGCGCAATGCGGCATCATAGCCAACGATGACGGCGAGAAGAAATGCGCGACCCGAGGCGCGTTCGCGCTCGGCCACCGCCAAGGCCGCGGAGATGATGGGCGAGCCCGCATGCATCGTTGAGCCCAGATGCAGATCGTCCATCTCCAGAATGTGTGAGGAGACGCCATTCGCCAGCGCCGCCCCTAACGCCGAGGAGCGGACCGCGCCAAACACACGCGCTTCATTGGATACGCCGAATGAGCGCACCACCTCGTGAACCATTCGCGCCGGAGGCAGCTTCGAACCTGCAATGACCGAGCCGAGCCAATCGAGCACGGCACGCCGCGCATCCAGAATCACGTTCGCCGGAAGCTTCTCGAATGTTGCAGCGGACATGGTCTCCGCAAGGGCGCGGCTCAAATGTGGGGCTGCGGCACTCATCGTCAATACGGCCCTTGCGCCATTCCTTCCAGCACTACATCGAGAGTAATCGCCGGAAATTTCTGACGCCGGGCCTCCACTTGAAAAACTGCCGCGCCGGACGGGATGGATTCGGGAAGCGGCAGAACGAATTCCACGCGCGGCGTTCGACGGTCGGCCCAATGAATGATGGAGGGCGAAAGCGGAATACCGTTTAGAGAGAAGCGCGCATCAGCGGGATCGGCGAGCTCTTCCATCACGGCTTTAATGGATCGCGTGAGAATGCGCGGACCCGAAAGCAGGTCGGTGGCGTCGCTCACCGAAAGCAATCGCGGCACGCAAGGACTGGGCGGAACAATTCGCACAATCGCTTCATCACCTACTTGGCGGCCGAGCCATTCCATCCTCACCGGAATCAAGCCCGTGGCCACGCCGGCGGGCAAAACAACATTAAACTGCTGCTGCCCGTTGTTCAATACCGGCGCGATGTAGTTTGGCGTTCCCTTCACGCCATCGATAAACACGCGCAGATGATTCAGACCGCATTCCGGATGCGGGTTCTCAATCCACAATGAGGCCACCGAAAAACGGCCCGCACAAGGAACTCCCGGTTCCGTGCCGTGAGGATTCGAAATGCGTCGGATCCGCGCGCTCGTTTCCGGCGGACGAGCGGCAAGCTCCGTAAACCAACCACGTGGACGCTTGCGAAGACTGGTCCACATGTACTGCGTGTTCACTCCTTCCAGCGTGTACATCTGAAAATCATTGCGGTTCGCGAACGCGGCAATCTCGCGCGCTTCATAGCGAACGCCGCTCCAAGTGTTGACCGGCAGGTCGTCCGCCGGAAGTCCGTTCACCTGAAACCAGAAGAGTCCTCCGGTTTTCAGAACGCGCCGCGCCTCCGCCCAGTACGATTCCACAATCTCGCGGCTGGGAATGTGCTGAAAGACCGCATACGAATAGACGAAGTCAAATGATTCATCGTCGAACTGCCGTAGATCGGATCCTTGACCGGTATGAACGTGCGCGTTTGGAGTGCCATGCAATCGCTCTCGTGCCAACTGCACCATCTCATCGGAAACGTCGACGCCGTGGATTTCGGCAAAGTGGCGGCTGAGCGGTTTCATCAGGCGGCCGGGGCCGCAGCCGATCTCCAGTGCGCGCAAGGAGCCGGGTCCGGCATCTCGCGGCAAGCGCCGCAGTTCGTACTCCAGACCGTAAACGATCTCGTGCGCCGTATCGTGAAACTCCGTGTCGTCCTGTCCGTGTTTACCGAACGCAACGTAATAATAAGCGTCCTCGCGCGCGCGGCGATTCCAATCCTCGCGCATGCGCGAATCGGCGCGAGGCGGGTTCACTGGAGCCGGTGATTGCATGGCCTCTACAATGAAAACATATGCCGCATATTCGCGCCAACGATCCCGCCTGCGAAGCGTGGAACAAGATGCTGATGAATGATTTCAACCAGAAAGGCTTCTATCACAGCATTCCGCTTCCGGACGGAAAGGTTTTGGAAGGCATTCTTCCATTGGACGTTCTGCAGGAGCGTGTACGCGAATTTCCCATTCCCGAGCGTCTGGATGGAAAGCGTGTGCTCGATATAGGCACTTGGGACGGATACTTCGCATTCGAAATGGAGCGGCGCGGCGCGGAAGTGATGGCCATTGACAGCACGGAGGTGGAGAATTTTTATCACGCGCGGCGCATGGTGGCATCGAAAGTTGATTACCGCGTGCAGGATGTTTGCGACCTGAGTGTGGAGCGGAATGGGCGTTTCGACATCGTGCTGTTCATGGGCGTTCTTTATCATTTGAAACATCCGTTGCTGGCGTTGGAGCGCGTTTGTGAGGTCACAAAGGAAATGGCCATTGTGGAGTCTTTCGTGACCAACGAAGCGGTGACCGGCGAACTTCCCACATTGCAGTTTTACGAAACAAACGAATTGCTGGGTCAGATCGACAACTGGTGCGGTCCCAATGCGCAGTGCCTGCTGGCCTTCTGCCGCACGGCGGGATTCGCTCGCGCGGAGTTGTTGCGAATCAATCGCCAGCGCGCGCTGGTGGCATGCTACCGGCATTGGCTCCCGGAGCCGGACTCACCGGAGGTTGCCGCTCCCACACTGATTGCCGCGACGCATGCGGGCAACTACGGGGTGAACGTCAGCAGAACGAAGGACGATTTCATTACGATCTTCTTTAAGAGCGATGCGCAAGCCTTGACCCCGCAGAACGTGTTTCCCGAAGCCGGAGGATATGGCGTGCGGCCGGTGGGCGTGGTTCCGGCGGGCGGCAATGGATGGCAGGTCAGCTTTCGAATTCCTCCCGGGCTCGACGCCGGTTGGCACGAGGTGCGTGTGCGAACGGAAGGTAGCGTCTACAGCGAACCGGTTCGCATCGCGATTGATGTTCCGGCGCTTGCGGAGAGTTTGAAGATCACCGGCGTGTGCGATGCAAAGACGTGGCGTCCAGGCGAAGTGGCGGAGGGCAGCGATGCGTTTCTGAGCGTGTGGATCGCCGGGCTGCCCTTGAATGGCGATCGCGGAAATGTTCGCGTCTATGTTGGCGGCAAACGGATGGAGGTGCATTCCGCAAGCCCGGATTGCGCAGACGGCGAGCCGCGCCAATTGAATGTCAAAGTGGCGGCCGGGTTTCCGAAAGGCAGGCATGATTTGATCGCGTATTCCTTGATGGTAATCGAAGCCGAGGGTTGCATTTATTTTCGCCTTATCACCATAGTCGCCGACAAGCCTTCCTATAACCCTTACGCCTGCGGGTATC
>JACPVQ010000108.1 GCA_016191645.1 Candidatus Solibacter usitatus | reverse complement strand
TAATTTTAAAATCAAATTCTGTCCGCTGAGGCCGATGCCTTTGATCTCGCTGCCGGCGATTCCCGTTTCGCGCAACACGCCGCCAATGGCCTGCTGCGCGGCGTCCCACCAGTTTTCCGGACGCTGCTCCGCCCACAGCGGGCGCTGCATGATCATCTCTTCATGCGGTGCTGTGTATCCGCCAATGACGCGGCCGTCCTCATCGATGATGAGCGCGCGCGAGCCGCCCGTTCCGATATCGATGCCCATCCAGTGCATAAGCCCGGTATTATCGCAAACGGCATCGCTCCATTGACAGAATGAAGCGCAGGCTATACCATTCCTACAGTTTCCATATGACACACCGCATCGTCCTGCTATGCACATTGTTCTGCGCCGGCCTGCCGGCACAGATTCAAACCGGCCGCATCGTCGGTACTATCTACGATCCCAACAAGGCCGTCGTTCCCGGCGCGTCCATTGTGGCTGTTCATCAAGGAACGAACATCCAAACCAAGGTTTCCACAAACGGCGCCGGCGTCTACGTCATTCCGTCCCTGAATCCCGGCGCTTACAACATCAGCGTGACTTCGCCCGGATTCAAGACCACCGTCCGCTGCGGCATCGAAATGGAAGTGGGGAAAGATCTGCTGCTCGACATGGACCTTGTGCTGGGCGAAACCACTTCCATGGTGGAAGTGACGGCAGTCGTGCCGCTGCTCAATTCCGAATCGGGCAGCCTGGGCCACGTCATGACGAACAATCAAATCGTCGATCTCCCCTTGAACGGTCGAGGCTTCAGTGAATTGGCGCGGCTCACGCCGGGAGTAGTCCTGCTTCCCGGAACAGGGAACGTCACGCGCATCCGTCCGGAATTTGTCAATGGAACCACCATCAGCGGCGTGCGCGGCCGTCAGGTCTCCTACTATTTGGATGGCACTGACACCAGCGAACAGCATCAGGGCGGCAGCTGGATTCAAACTTCCGTGGATGCGCTGCAGGAGTTCAGCGTGCAGCAAAGCGCCTACTCCGCCGAGCACAGCCGGTCAGGCAGTTTCTACAATGCAACCACAAGATCGGGAACCAATCGCGTGCGCGGCACTCTTTACGAATTCCTGCGCAACGACAAGTTGGACGCGCGCAACTTCTTCGGCGCGCGGCGCGACATTCTGAAACGCAATCAATTCGGCGCGTCGGTGGGCGGCCCGGTGGAATTGCCGCGCCTCTACGACGGCCGCAACCGCACGTTCTTCTTCGTCAATTACGAAGGGATGCGCGAGCGGCAAGGCAACATCATGAATCGCACCAGCCCGACCGCGGCCATGCTCGGCGGCGATTTCAGCGCCGTCTCGAACACCATCTACGATCCGCAGACCACAACAGGGAACACTCGCACGCCGTTCGCCGGTAACCGCATCCCAAGCGCGCGCCTATCGCCGCAATCGGCATTCTTCAATCCGTACCTGACCACCGCCGGCGTTCCCGGAGGCATCTTTACTTTTTCTCCTTCCACGAAAGTCAATCTCGATCAGTTGACCACGCGTATCGATCATACGTTCAGTGATCGCTTCAAGGCGTTCTTCCGCTATAGCCTGAATGACAATCGCTTGAGCGAGCCGGGCGGCACGCCGCCGTTGGGCTCGGCCGATTCCAACACGCGCGGCCAAAACTACACGACGAGCATCAGCTCCAATCTGCGTCCCAATTTCCTTAACGAATTCCGCCTCAACACGCTGTACGGCTTAATTCAACTCGCACCCTATCTGCCGGGAAGAGATTTCAATAAGGATGCCGGCATCAAGGGCATGGAGACGCTGAAGCGGTCTTTCGATACCGGCTCGTTTCCCGACTTTGGATGGTCGGGCTACGCGGGCGTCAGTGGTTCCTCGTTCGACCAGCGGCCGAAGACGCAGGATCGATACACGCTGGAGTTCGTCGACAATGCGACTTGGATTCGCGGGAAGCACGTCGTGAAGTTCGGCGGCAAAGTGCGGCACTACCAGTGGCTGGGCACTGACAGCAAGAATTACATGGGAAATTGGACATTTAACGGGCAAAATACGGAAAACCCCGCCGGCGCCGCGCGTACCGGCGATGCGTTCGCGGATTGGATGCTCGGTCTGCCTTCCAGCGCCGGGCGGGGCTTTCCCTCCGATACATTCGGCGGCGCTTACACCGCATGGCACCTGTTCCTTCAAGACGACATCAAAGTCTCAACGCGCCTGACTCTGAACATCGGACTGCGCTACGAGTACACGCCCTGGGCCACGGCATATCGCGGACAGACGGGCACCTTCGATGGCACAAAGGCGCGGCCGATCATCGTGGCGAGCAGGACCAAAGACATCGACTTGGGCGCGCAGCCCGCCGCCGCGGTGGCATACGGTTATCTCAAAGACCTGATTCAGACCAGCAGTGAAGCGGGTATTCCTTTCTCCATCACCTACCCGGACAAGAAACAATGGGCGCCGCGTTTCGGCCTCGCCTGGCGGCCGTTTGGCAACACCACGGTGATCCGCGGAGGTTACGGAATTTTTTACGAAGGCGAATACACCGATGGACGCATGAACCTCTTCATGCCGCCATTCCTGCTGCAAGACAGTGCCCTCAACGATCGCGGCGTGCGCCCCAACCGCACGCTAGCCGACTTCTATCTCGGCGCCCCGCTTGGCTCGCCCAACTCCACCATCGGCCTCACGCCCGAATACACGCGCATGCGCATGGGCTACGACCAGCATTGGAATGTCGGAGTGCAGCAGCAGGTGGCGAAGAATATGGTGCTGGACGTGGAATACGTTGCCAACAAGGGTTCGCGAATTCAAGGCAACAATGCGTTCAACATCCCCGATCCCGGGCCCGGCGGCGTGCAAGCGCGGCGTCCCTTCCCGCGTTTTGCCGGCTTCGGTTACATCGCCGCCGACGTGTCCACCACTTATCATGCATTGCAGGCAAAGTTCGAACGGCGCCTTTCGGCGGGTCTGTGGTTTCTTACTTCCTACACCTTCGCCAAGAGCCTGTGGAAAACGCAGACGACTGTTGCCGGCGGCCGCTTCGCGTTTGAGAAAGGTCCTTCCGAATATCACGTGCCGCACACGTTCGCGTTGAGCTTTGGATATGAGTTGCCATTTGCGAAAGGGAGCAGCCGCTTCGCTAAGGCTTTGATCGGTGGTTGGCAGACGCAGGGAATCATGATCTTCCGCAGCGGCGTGCCATTCACGGTTTCCATGTCGCGCGATGTCGCCAATACGGGAGTGGGTGGCCAGCGTCCGAACCGTATCTCGTCCGGCAAACTGGAAACACCCACTCTGGAGCGGTGGTTCGACCCGGCCGCTTTTATCGCCGCGCCGAACTTTACTTACGGCAATTCGGCACTGCGAATTCTTTCTCCCGATATTCTGCGCACCATCGACTTCTCGCTGTTCAAGCAGTTTCAGGTGCGTGAGAATTCGCGAGTGCAATTTCGTTTCGAGGCTTTCAACCTGCCGAACACGCCGAGTTTCGCCGCGCCAAACGCCACGCTCGACACATCCACCGTGGGCAGGGTGAACAATACCGCCACCGCTCCGCGCCAGATGCAGGTGGCGCTGAAATATATTTTCTGATGATGAAACAAGACGGGGACTTTCCTTCTGAACCACTGATGATGAAACAAGACAGGCTAGACTTTTCTTCTGAACCACTGATGATGAAACAAGACAGGTTAGACTTTCCTTCTGAACCACCACTCTCTGGAAGCTGCTCCGTGGGGCAGGTCTCCAGACCTGCTGAGGGGTCTCCAGACCCCGAATCGGCCGTTTCACGGCCGGTGGCCGCTGCGCGGCCACGCGGGATCTGGAGATCCCGCTGCAGGACTGGAGTCCTGCCCCACCTCTGTGCTTGTGTGCTCAGCGCGCAGCCGGTGGCGATCCATGTGGATGCGGCAAAGAGCCTCGGCCCATTGAAACCAATCTGGAGTTTCTTCGGCTACGACGAGCCGAACTACACTTACATGAAGGATGGGATGAAGCTGCTGTCCGAATTGTCGGCGCTCAACTCTGTGCCAGTGTACGTGCGTACACACAGTCTCCTGGTCACCGGAGACGGCAAGGCCGCCCTGAAGTGGGGCTCCACCAACGCGTATACGGAAGACGCCGCGGGCAAACCCATCTACGATTGGACCGTCGTCGATCGCATCTTCGACACCTACGTAGAGCGAAAGATGAAACCGCTGGTGGAAATCGGTTTCATGCCGCGGGCCCTGTCGTCAAAACCGGAACCGTACGGGCATAGTTGGAAGCCCGGCGATCCATACAACTCCATCTACACGGGCTGGGCGCATCCGCCGAAAGACTACAACAAATGGGCGGAACTCATCTATCAATGGGTGCGCCATTGCGTGGCGAAGTACGGCCGCGCGGAAGTGGAAACGTGGTTGTGGGAGGTATGGAACGAGCCGAATATCGGTTACTGGCAAGGCACGCCAGAAGAGTATCGGAAACTTTACGATTTCAGCGCCGATGCCGTGAAACGGGCTCTGCCCGGCGCGCGCATCGGCGGACCGCATTCCACAGGACCGGGCAATCCGCGCGCCGCCGCCTTCCTTCGCGGCTTCCTGGAACACGCCGTGCGCGGAAAGAACTACGCGACGGGTAAGACCGGATCGCCGCTCGACTACATCGGCTTTCATGCCAAGGGCAGTCCCCGCTTTGTGGACGGCGCGGTCGTCATGGGCAGTGAGAATCAACTGCGCGATCTGGACAAGGGTTTCGAGATTGTGGCCTCCTTTCCGGAACTGAAGGGCAAGCCGATTATCATCGGCGAATCCGACCCCGAAGGGTGCGCCGCCTGCTCCTCGCGCGTCTATCCGCAAAACGCCTATCGCAACGGCGTGATGTATTCCAGCTACACCGCGGCCGTTATGCCGCGTCATCTCGACTTGGCGGCGAAGCACGGCGTCAATCTGATGGGCGCGGTCACATGGGCATTCGAGTTCGAAGACCAACCTTATTTCGACGGCTTCCGTGATTTGGCGACGAATGGCATCGGCAAGCCCGTGCTCAATGTCTTCCGCATGCTGGGAATGATGACTGGCAATCGTGTGCAAGTGGACAACTCCGCCGCCATCCCGCTGGACAAAATGCTCGCTGGTGGTGTGAAGGATAAGGCCGACATTCACGCGCTGGCCAGCCGGGATGCGCACTCGGTCTCCGCATTCGTTTCGAACTACCATGATTCCGGCAAGCCTGGTCCCGCCGCCGATGTGGAGGTGAACCTCGCGGGATTGCCCGCCGGACGTCTGCTCCTACAGCACTATCGCGTGGACGGCGAATTCGGCAATAGCTTCGAGGCTTGGAAAAAGTTGGGCTCTCCGCCGCAGCCCAACGCCGGCCAGTACGCGCAATTGGAAGCTGCCGGGCAACTGCATCTGCTCGAATCGCCTCGTTATGCTACTCCACAGAACGGCAGGCTGCAATGGAAGTTCACTCTGCCGCGTCATGGCGTGTCTCTGCTGCGAATCACGTGGTAAAATCTTGACTACTCTGTTCTATACTTGAGTTCACGCTCTCGCTGAGTAGGAGATCTTTGGCTATGGGAAGGTATTACGCATGAAGAAACTGATGCTGGTTTTCACTCTGTTCGCCATTTCGTCCATGCCGGGCTTCGCACAGACGTTTGGCGAAATCACGGGGGCTGTTCGCGACACCACTGGGGCCGTGGTCGTTAGCGCGAGCGTCACCATTGTGAACGTGGCGACCAACGCTACCAGAAGCACCGTTACGAATGACTCCGGCGTCTACAGTTTTCCGTCTTTGCCGCCTGGAATGTACAATGTGCGCGCGGAGAAACAAGGCTTCAAAAGATCGAACGCAACCAACATCGAGGTTCAAGTGCAAGCCGTCGTGCGTCTCGACCTCGACATGACCGTTGGGTCCGTCAGCGAGAGCATTGAGGTCTCGGCATCCCTCGCGATGCTCAGCACGGAGAACTCCACGGTGGGAACGGTAGTGGAGAACAAGCGCATCGTTGAGCTCCCTTTGAACGGCCGCAACTATCTGCAACTGGTTTCCCTTTCGCCAAACACTTCCACGGGGTTCCCATCCGCGGGCCAGGCACGCTCGCGTCAAGGCGGGTTTCGCTCTGAGCAGAGCATTGCCGTTGCCGGCCAGCGCAGTTCGTTCAACCACTATTCATTGGACGGTGTGGAGAATACGGATCCGAATTTCAACACCTTCGTGATTCAGCCGTCCATCGACGCCTTGCAGGAGTTTAAAGTGCAAACCGGCATCTACCCGGCCGAATTCGGGCGCGCCACTTCGCAGATCAACGTGCTGACGAAATCCGGCAGCAACCAGTTTCATGGCACTGCGTTCGAGTTTTTGCGCAACGAAAAGCTGGACGCCAAGAATTACGCGTTTCGCACCGCCCGCCCTCCGAAGGATCCCTTCAAGTGGAACCAGTACGGCGGGACTTTCGGCGGTCCCGTGATCATTCCCAAACTCTTCAACGGCAAAGACCGGCTGTTTTTCATGGGCAACTATGAGGCGTTCCGTCAGCGCCGTTCGACCCAGTCGTTGTACACGATTCCGACATCGGCCATGCAGGATGGAAATTTCAATGGAGTGACCACCGTCTACGACCCGCGCACGCGCACGGGTACAGGTCCGGACATCACCTCGACGCCGTTCGCCGGGAACATAATCCCCGCCTCGCGTATCGAGGCGACCTCGAAAAAGCTGCTGGACTTCTATCCCCGGCCGAATCTTCCCGGTGTCAGCCAGAACTATCAGCAGGCACAAGGCGCGCCCATCAATCGCGATCAGTTTATTCTGCGTCTGGACTTCGTGGAATCGCCGAAATCGCAGTGGGCGGGACGTTATAGCTGGGGCGACGAGGTTCAGTTCAACAGCGGTTTAAGGTTGAATGGCGCTCAAATCCTGACGAACGTCGAACAGTACATGGGAAGCAACACGCGAACGCTTTCTTCATCCGTAGTAACGGAAACGCGCTTTGGCTACACGCGCTTTTACAATTCCACGGCGCGTGAGTTGGCGGGAGTTCGGGACGTCGTAAAAGACCTTGCCATACCCGGGATGAATTCGGGCGCGCCCATCACTTGGGGAATCCCCGCCATCGGACTATCCGGTTGGTCGGGATTCGGCGACGATTCGGAAGGCCCTTACGAAAACAGCAACAACTCGATGCAATTTCTGAACAACACCTCCTGGGTGCGCGGGAAGCATACGTTCCGTTTTGGGGGAGAGATTCGGCGCGATCAATACAATCAGGATGGAAACCAGTTTGCACGAGGCTCATTCGGTTTCGAGAACAACGCGACACGCCGCGGCCCAACGGGAGCCGACTTGGGCGGCAACTCTTTCGGCGACTTTCTGCTAGGCGAGATCCGGCGCGCCGAAACGGCGGTGGCGATTGGCAGCGCTCGCTTCCGTGCCACCAGCTTTGTGTTTTATGTCGACGACTCCTGGAAAATCACCAATAAGCTGACCTTTGCTCTTGGCTTGCGCTACGAGAATACGCCGCCGTGGCTGGATACTACGGGAAAACTGTTTTCCGCCGCGCTCCCAAACATGGACTCCACCCCGAACGTGGCAGACCGCAGCCGCTACCCGGTTTTCGTGAGGCAAGGGAAAGGCACGAATCCATACGACGGCATCGTTGTGCGTTGGCCCAATATCGACGTCGTACAGGACGGAAGGCTGGGCGACCGTTTGGTGCGGCGGGATAATAACGATTTCGCGCCACGCATCGGCATCACATGGAACCCATCTCAAAAGGTGGTGATCCGCACGGGCGTCGGGTTGTTCTACGCGCAGGACACAGGGAACCCGCGCTTCGACATGGCCCGCAACATCGCCGGCCGCTTCCGCCAGGAGTCCGTCAGCGACAGGCCGGACCGGCAATGGAACAATGCGTTCCGCGAGATTGCCGGTGCTTTGGCGCAGGTCCCGAATCCATACAGTTTTTCCAACCTGTTCGATCGGCGGACTCCATACGTTATGCAATACCTGCTCAACGTGCAGCGCGAGTTCACAAGGAATCTGGTATTGGAAGTAGGCTACCTGGGCTCAGGCTCGCGGAAACTGGAATCATTGCGCGCCGTGAATGAATCGATTCCCGGCGCGAGCGGTTCCGTGATCAGCCGCGCGCCTTATCCCAACTTCGGCCGCATCCAATTGGTGGATAACGGCGCACGCGGCAACTACAATTCGCTCGGCATGAAGCTGACGAAACGATATTCCGGAGGACTGAGCGCGCTGGTGTCCTATACCTATGCCAAGTCGATCGACGAGACTAGCGGAATCCGGAGCAACGACGGCGACACGCTTTTCCCGCAGAACAGCTACTGCATGCGATGCGAACGCGCCCTTTCGACCTTTGACACGCGTCACCGCTTTGTCACTTCCGTCCTCTATGACGTGCCCTTTGGAAAGGGCCGCATGCATAGTATCGGAAACCCCGTCCTGAATGCCGTTGCGGGCGGCTGGCAGTTGGGTTCCATTGTTACCATCAGCACGGGCTTCCCTTTGACCGTCACTTCAGGATCCGATCAGTCCAATACCGGCGCGGGATTCGACCGCCCCCTCTACGTTTCCGGTGTGAATCCCAACGTCTCCAATCATGACCCGGTGAAGTGGTTCGATGTTGCGGCATATAGAGTGCAGCCCTTCGGCACGTTCGGCAACGTGGGCCGTAACACGTTGATCAGCCCGTCCATTTTCTCGTGGGATTTTTCCACTTTGAAGAATTTCAAGTTGCCGGGAGGCGAAGCCCATATGCTGCAGTTCCGGTTCGAAGCCTTCAACTTCGCGAACCATCCCAGTTGGGGGAACCCCGGTACGAATGCCGGCTCTCCTTCCACGTTCGGGGTGATCACGGGAACGCGCACTAATATGCGCAACCTGCAACTCGCACTCAAGTATATCTTCTGAAACCCGCAGCAGCCACGGGGACGGCAGTCACTCTCAGTCACTCCACGAGTGGGTTCGCGTCCCCGCGTGCTAACCTTAACAAAGCAACAATCATGAAAAAACAAATTATTACTATTGTTACAGCGCTGCTGTTTGCAGCCACGGGATTGGTTCACGGTCAAGTCACAACGGGTACCATTCTCGGTCAGGTCGCCGACAACACAGGCGCGGCCGTTTTGGGCGCAACCATTACGATCAGCAACGTTGGGCAAGGGATTGCCAAACAGGCGGCCAGCGACGAGAACGGTCTGTACAACGTACCGTTTCTGATTCCCGGAACCTACAGCGTGTCCGTGGAAAAGGCCGGCTTCAAGAAAGCCCTGCGCGATGGCATCATTTTGCAGGTCGACCAAAAGGCTCGCGTCGATGTGATTCTCGAACTGGGCCAGGTATCGGAAACCATCAGCGTGACTGCCGCCGCTTCGCTGGTGAAATCCGACAGCTCGGAAATCGCCGAAGTGATCAACGAACGCGCGGTCCGCGAGTTGCCTTTGAACGGACGCAACTTTGCCCAACTCGTGTATTTGACGCCGGGGGTCACCGCCGGCCAGGTGGGCGAGAATCTCTCCGGCGCCAGCACGTTCAATCCGCGCGCCGGATCGAACTTCAATGCGCTGGGCCATCATGGCAATTCCAACGGCTGGCTGATCGATGGTATCGACAACAACGAGTACACGTTCAACACGGTCATCGTGCAGCCTTCCATCGAATCCGTGCGCGAATTCAAAGTTCTCACCGGCGTCTACTCGGCTGAGTTCGGCCGCGGCGCGGGCGTCGTTTCCGTTTCCACGAAATCCGGCAGCAACGAATTCCACGGTTCCGTGTTCGACTTTTTGCGCAACGATAAATTAGATGCGCGCAACTATTTCCAACTTCCCACGCAAGCCAAAGCCCCGCTGCGCCGCAATCAGTTCGGTGTCGCCGCCGGCGGCCCGGTGCTGCTGCCCAAAATCTACAACGGAAAAAACCGCACCTTCTTCTTCGCGGACTATTTTGGAATTCGCGAAACGCGCGGGTTGACCTTCGTCAACTCCGTGCCGACGGCCGCTGTGCGCACCGGCGACTTCAGCAGGTACGAGCGCTCTCCGGGCGCTTTGATCCGCGTCTATGACCCGCTCACCACGCGCGTCGATCCCAACCGCGCCGGTTTCTTCCTGCGCGATCCTTTCGCCGGCAACCTCATTCCCGGCGCGCGCATCAATGCCGTCGGCCGCAACGTCGCCAGCGTTTACCCGCTGCCCAACCAGCCCGGCGATTTTAACAACTTCACCATTAACGCCAATCGCGAAGTGATTGACGATGGATTCACGTGGCGCATCGACCACCGCTTCAATGAGAAGGATTCTTTGTTCGTTCGCTACACCTACGAGCTTTTCAAATTGAACGCCCCGCAGGGTCAGGCCAATTGCTGCCTGCCGACGCCCGCCGAAGCCGCGGCCAAATTCGAGCTCGGCCCCTACGTTGCCGGACTGCAGAATACCAAGCTCACCACACAGGGCATGGCCATCAACAATACCTACGTCTTCAAGCCGAATCTCCTTTACGAATTGCGTTTCGGCCTGGCAACCACCAATCCGTTCACGGTTGCCTCGGACTTCGGAAAGAAAGCCGCTACTTCGCTCGGCATTCAGGGCATCAATCTGAGCGAATTGACTTCGGGCATTCCGGGCATCAACGTTTCCGATTTCACGGGTCTCAGCGGTGGGCCGGCGTTTCTTCCGGTAAAGCCGCAGCAGACACACTATCAGGCGGACAATAACATCTATTGGACGCTCGGACGCCACCAGCTCAAATTCGGCGAGCATTTCATCCGCCGCTACACTTCGCCCTACACGAATACCTCGCCCCGCGGCACGCTCTCGTTCGGCAACAACTACACCAACGACCCGTCCAATAACACCGGCGGAAGCGGCATTGCCACCCTGTTGACGGGTTATCTGACCGGCGCAACGCGTGGCGCTTTGATCGAGCCTTACTATCAACGCAACAATGAGTTTGCTCTCTTCTTTCAGGACGATTGGAAAGTGTCGAATCGTTTGACCTTCAACATCGGCGTTCGTTATGAGATCTACACCCCCGACATCGAAGACCGTGACCGTCTGGTCAACTTCGACCGCGCCAACCTTCGCTTCATCTATGCCGGTGAAGACGGAGCGACGCGGGCCGTCAACAAATCCACGCCGTATGGAAATATCGGACCGCGCTTTGGATTCGCCTATGACGTTTCGGGCAAGGGCAAAACGGTCATCCGCGGCGGTTATGGATTGAGCTATTTCCCCGAGCCGGTCACAGCGAACGGCCAGTTGGGAATTCAAGTTCCGTACTTGTTCTCGCAGACCATTTCTCCGGAAACGAACCCGCTCGATTACACGCGAGTACCTGTGATCAACAACCCATTCCCTGCCATTCAAGCCGTCAAGCCGAAAACAACGGCGGAACTAAACGCGGCGGGAAATCCCACCGGTCAGGGACATGACTTCAATAACCTCACCGGATACGCGCAAAGCTGGAGCGTGAACATTCAGCGTGAAATCAATCCCAGTTTGCTCGCCGAAGCGGGATATGTCGGCAGCCGCGGCATTCACGTCATGATCAACCTGCCGCTCAACGAGGTGCAGCCGGGTACGGGATCGCAGCCGTCGCGCCGTCTCATTCAGCCGCTGAACAATATTTCGGCGATCAACATCTTCGCTCCGCGCAATATGAGCACGTTCCACAGTCTGCAAACCAAACTCGTGAAGCGCTATGCCCACGGCGTGCAAGCGCTGTTCAGCTATACCTACGGCAAAGCGGTCGATTTCGGCGGCTCCGCCGGTTCCGGCGGCGGCAATACGGGAAATCCGCAGACCATCACTTGCTTGCGCTGCGGACGCGGCGCATCCGGGTACGACATCAAGCATCGCGCCGTCACGAGCTTCCTGTGGGAACTGCCGTTCGGCCCTGGAAAGAAATTCCTCAGCACGGGCGGTGTTGCCGGACGCATTGTCGGCGGCTGGCAGCTGAGCGGAATCACCACGCTTTCCACGGGACGTCCGTTCAACGTCAATCTCAATACCGGCGTGAACAACGGTGCCCCCAGCTGGCCCAATCGCATCGGCAATGGAACGCTCAGCAATCCCGATCCGTTCCGCTGGTTTGATGAAACGGCGTTTGCCGCCCCTCCGGCCAATACGTATGGCAACGTCGCTCGCGGCGTCCTCTATGCGCCCGGCTTGGTGGGCTTCGATACGTCCTTTGTGAAAAACACAAAGATCAACGAACGTTTGCGCGCGCAGTTCCGGTTGGATGCGTTCAACCTGTTCAACACGCCCGCCTTCGGCTTCCCCAACGCAAACATCGGCTCGCCCACGGTGGGACGCATTACCAGCACCATCGCCGACAGCCGCGATCTGCAATTCGCCTTGAAGTTCGAATTCTAGAAAACCATCAGTCTGTAAAGTGAAAGCCAGGGAGCGATCCCTGGCTTTCTTCGTTTCCGCCTGCGATATGATGGACCTAACCCGGAGGTTCCCGTCATGTTGCAGGCTCTCGCGCTTCTCTTGCTTTCGTCCATTCCACTTGCCGCGCAAAACGTTTCCGCCACCATCAATGGCACGGTGCGCGATGCCAGTGGAGCGGTCATGCCGAAAGCGAAAGTCGTGATCACCAATGACGCCACGGGCGCGCCCCGCCAGGCACTGAGCGGCGCCGACGGCAACTTCGTGTTTCCCGATATGCTGGCGGGCTCGTACTCATTGATGGTCGAAATGAAAGGCTTTCGCACGCTGCGCCAAAAAGATATCCGGGTTACCGCCAGCCAGATCCGCGCCTTAGGAGATCTGAAACTCTCCGTCGGAGAAGTGGCGGAAACCATCACCGTGGAAGATTCGGTTGCGCCGGTGGAATTGGGAAGTGGCGAAAGGTCGGGCGTGATTACGCAGGACGAATTGCAAAACACGGCCATCCGCGGGCGTGATTATCTCGACATGCTGCGCCTGCTGCCCGGCGTTGTCGACGAGAGTGAGGGCAGGGAAGCTCCCGGCCCCGATGGTATCCGCAACCTTTACATCAACGGCGCGCGCGAGAACCAAAAGAACGTCACCGTGGATGGCGTCACCAGCATGGATTCGGGCTCCAATAGCACCGTGCACTCCGCGCCGACGCTGAACACCATCGCCGAAGTGAAAGTGTTGACCAGTAACTACCAGGCGGAATATGGACGCGCCATGGGCGGCACCATCATTGTTACGACACGCGGCGGCAGCAGAAGTTATCACGGCACGGCCACGTGGACTCACCGCCACGAACAGTTCAACGCCAATAATTTTTTCAACAATCAGAAGAGTCTCGCCAAAGCCCCCTATCGTTTTAATATCGTTGGCTGGAGCGTCGGCGGTCCCATCATTCCCGTCAACCGCAGTCACGCCAAATTCTTCTTTTTCGCCTCTCAGGAATACATGGCGCAAAAGGTCAACTACAACCCGCAATCGGTGCGTATGCCGACAGGGCTGGAGCGCACGGGCGATTTCTCACAGACTCTCGATCTTAATCGCAATCGCCTGGTTGTGTATGATCCGCTTACCACGCAGCCCTTCGCCAACAACATGATTCCGAAAGACCGTTTTCACAAAACCGGCCAGGCGATTCTCAACATGTTCCCCCTGCCGAATTTTGTCGATCCCGTTGCCAGCCGGGCCGTGCAATGGAACTACGTCACGGAAGTCGCGGGGTCCTATCCGCGCCGCCAGGAAATGGTCCGGTTCGACATTGCGCCGCACTCGCGCTGGCAAGCCTACATGCGCTACACGCAGGATTTTGACGAACAGCATCCTACGTACGGCGTATGGATCAACGGCGGAGTCAACTACGATCTGACTCCGCTGACGTTCCGTCAACCGGGACGCGGAATGACGTTCAATTTCAGCCGCGCCGTCGGCACAACGTGGTTTGTGCAGACGATGTTCGGCTACAGCATGAACCGGCTCACCTCCGTGCCCGATCAGCCGGAGCGCATCTCGAAAAAGGCGCTCGGCATCGATTTGCCGCAGTGGCGTCCCGATCTGAATCCCGGCGGCTTCATTCCCAACATGACCTTCGGCGTTCCCGGTACGTCACCGAATCCTTCGATGAACAATTCCATGCCGTATAAGAATGTGAATCACATTTTCAGCGTCACGCAGAACTTCAGCAAGATTCACAGATCTCACACCATTCGCATGGGCGCTTATGTCGAACGGACGCGCAAAGATCAGTTGCAGGGTACGCCGACGCGCGGCAGCATCAGCTTCGGCGACGATTCCAACAATCCTCTGCGCACGCGCTACGGATATGCCAGCGCGCTGCTGGGCATCATGACCAACTATTCCGAAGCCACCAGCAAGCCGTATGGCCTGTACCGCTTCACGAATCTTGAGTGGTACATACAGGACAACTGGCGCGTGAGCCGGCGTCTCACGCTCGATTACGGCCTGCGCTTCTATCACAACATGCCGCAATATGAGGCGCGCGATCAACTGGCGGCATTTGTTCCCGCTCTTTACAATCTGGCGAACGCGCCGGTGTTGATCACATCGGCCCGCAACGCGGCAGGCGCGCGCGTCGGCGTGAACCCCGTGAACGGGCAACAGTTCAACGTGGCCTTTATCGGAACGTTCGCACCGGGCTATGGCAACCCCTCCGAGGGCATGGTCACTTCCGGCAGCAAGGGATTTCCCAAAGGTTTGTATTCGTCGCCGAACCTGATGCTGGGTCCTCGATTCGGTTTCGCCTACGACCCGATTGGTAAGGGCCGCACGGCGATTCGCGGCGGATTCGGTTTGTTCTTCGATCGTGTACAAGGCAATCCGACCATGAACATGTTGAGCAATCCTCCAACCAGTTTTTCGCCGACGCTGTACTACTCCACCATCGAAGAATTGGCGGCCAGCGCCAACAGCGCCCTCTTTGCTCCTTCCACAATCAGTCATTCCCTGTACGGAAGCGGCACCATGCCGCAATCCTATCAATGGAGTATCGGAGTGCAGCACGCCATTGGCAAGTACACTCGTTTCGATGTTTCCTACGTTGGCAACGCCGGCAGGCACCTCCTTTGGCAGCGCAACATCAACGCCGTTCCTATTGGCGCGCAGTTCCTCAACCTGCATCCGGAGAATCGCGACGCTACGACGAACCAGGTGTTCGCCAACAATTTCCTGCGGCCATACCGCGGCTACGGCGACATCCTGGAATATGAATTCGGAGGGACGTCCAGTTACAACTCGCTGCAAAGCACCTTCTCCACCAGAACGCGCGGCGGCTTGGAATTTCGTTCGTCCTACACATTCGCCAAAACGTTGGGCTCCGCCGCCAGCGACACCAGTTCCGTCACGCCTTTCTTCGCTCCGCGTGATTGGAATTACGGACCGCTCTCCTACAACCGCACGCATGTGTTGACCATGATGCCGAATTGGCGCATGCCGAAAGGCTGGCTGCCGGCGAATCCTTATTTGCGAAAACCGATGGCTAATTGGATGGTGTTTGCCACGGCGCAGTTCTCCACGGGACAGCCGTATCGTCCGGGATTCTCCACAGTGGACGGCCAGAACTTCACAGGCACTCCCAGCCAGGGCGCAACCATGTTGCGGCTGCCCGATGATTCTTTCGCGCGCCCTTGCGCAACGCGGGTTGCGGGCGCCATCGAATCTCCCTGCTGGGGCAACGCCGGCCCCGGCATTATGACCAGGCCGGGCGTCAACAACTGGGACGCGCGTGTGACGCGGCGATTCAACCTTTTCAGCGAGCGCCGCACGCTGGACTTCCGGGCGGAGGCGTTCAATCTGCTCAACCACACGCAGATGTCGGGCCTGGATACCACGGCTCGTTTCGACGCCATCGGCAATCAGATCAATGGGCAATTTCTGCAGCCGAACTCCGCTCGCCGCGCGAGATTCCTGTCCTTCGGCGTGCAGCTCAATTTCTGATATGCTCGCCACACCCATCTCACGGCGTTCTCTCGCCGCTTCGTTCGCAGTGTCCTTCGCCGCCAAGTCCCAGGCGGCAACGACTCCAAACATTTTGTGGATCACATGTGAAGACACCGGTCAGCAACTAGGCTGCTACGGCGACGCCTACGCCGTCACGCCATCGCTGGACAAACTCGCCGCGGAGGGCATTCGTTATCGCAACGCGTGGTCCAATGCTCCCGTCTGCGCGCCGGCGCGCACAACCATTATTTCCGGCCTCTATCCGCCATCCACCGGCGCGGAGCACATGCGCAGCACAACCAATCTGCCCGCAACCATGAAAATGTACCCGTGCTATCTGCGCGACGCGGGCTACTACACAACCAACAACGCCAAGACGGATTACAACCTGGAGAATACCGGCAAGGTCTGGGACGTTTCCAGCAACAAAGCGCATTGGCGCAATCGCAAACCAGGTCAACCGTTCTTCGCCGTTTTCAACATTCTTACGACGCACGAAAGTCAGGTCATCAAGCGTCCGCACACATTGGTGCACGATCCTGCGAAAGCGCGTGTCCCCGCCTATCATCCCGATGCTCCGGAAGTGCGCCGCGATTGGGCGCAATATTACGACAACATCACGACGATGGATGGGCAGGCCGCTGACATTTTGCGGCAACTGGAACAGGATGGCTTGGCGTCGGATACCATCGTGTTTTTCTACGGCGACCATGGAGCGGGAATGCCGCGCAGCAAGCGCTTCCCTTATGATTCCGGCCTGCGTGTGCCACTGCTCGTGCGAATTCCGGAGAAGTTCAGGAATCTCGCGCCGCAAGGACACCGCCCTGGAATGGTATCGGATCGGATGGTTGCTTTCGTCGATCTCGCGCCAACATTGCTCAGCCTGGCCGGCGTGAAAGCTCCCGCTCATATGCAGGGTTCCGCGTTTCTAGGTACCCATGCCGGCCCCGCGCGGCTGTACAACTACGGCTTCCGCGGAAGAATGGACGAACGCTACGATCTGATGCGGAGCGTTACCGACGGCCGCTATGTGTACATTCGGAACTACATGCCGCATCGGATCTACGGTCAGTTTGTCGGCACGATGTTTCAAACCCCAACGACGCAGGTGTGGAAGAAGCGATATGACAGCGGCCAGTTGAACGCGGCGCAAAAACATTTCTGGGAAACGAAGCCGCCGGAAGAACTCTACGACTTGCAAACTGATCGCGATGAAGTGAACAATCTGGCCGGCTCGCCTGCTCACCGGCAAACGTTGGAGCGGATGCGCAAGGCGAATCGCGAACACTTGTTGCGGATTCGCGATGTCGGGTTTTTGCCCGAAGGCGAAATTCACACGCGTGCCAAGGGCCTGTCGCCTTATGAGGTGGGTCACGACGACGAGCGGTATCCCATGGAACGAGTGCTCACCACCGCCGAACTCGCGTCTTCCTTGGATACGACCGCATTGCCGCGGTTGGTGCGCGCGCTGGATGACCCCGACAGTGCAGTACGCTATTGGGCCGCGTCGGGGATCTTGATGCGCGGCGGACCTGCGGTTCTGAACGCTGTATCCGCATTGCGGGCGCGATTGGAGGACAGCGGCCCCTACGTGCGCGCAGTGGCGGCGGAAGCGCTGGCTCGATTTGGATCGGAAGACGATGTGCGCAAGTCGCTGTCCGTTCTGCTCGATCTTGTTCCCGCTCCTAAGAATGGCGCCTACGTTTCGTTGTGGGCGTTGATCGTCATCGACGACTTGGGTCCCAAAGCCGCGCCCATTCTGGATGCGGTGAAGGCGTGCAACGTGGAGGATGAGAACTCGGCTACCCGTGCGCGCGCATATCCCGGCCGCGTCATGGCGAAACTGAAGGGGACTCCGCGCCGCTAGTTCAATCAAAGATTTTTCGAGAATTATCCTTCCGCGCGCGCACTTCCTTTGTATGGGGAAGTACGATCTTACATTCAAATCGTTGGCCGAGTCGGATCCACAGGCCATGGTGACTCTGTTTGGCGGCTTAAACCAGGAGGAGATCCTCATTCTGGAGCCGCTGCAAAGGGAGCTGAACCTTTCCGTGAAGGCGATGGACCATGTCTATCTTGTGGCAACGGCGAAGGCCAAATGGATTGAGCACTACGAGGCGGAGCTGTACGGTCACAATCTGCGTGACCGGCTGCCGGATTATTCCATGGGCTCGTGCCTGAAGTACAAGTTGCCCATCCGATGCACGGTGGTGTGGATGTCGAAGCGAGCGGCTCCGAAGACCTTTCCAACGCAAATCGATGTCGACTTTTGGGCGCTCCAAGTGACCCTGCACGTGCGGCACGTCAAAGTATGGGAGTTGCCGGCCGCCGAACTGTTGCGGTCGGACCGGCCGAGCCTGTGGCCTTGGGTGGGAGCGGCGACCGGTACGGAAGCGGACGTGTTCGCCGCCGGCATGCGAATTCACAAT
>JACPVQ010000107.1 GCA_016191645.1 Candidatus Solibacter usitatus | reverse complement strand
CATTGCCGGGGCCGGGCACAGCGGTGGCGCCGATGGTTTCAGCGTAGTTGTAGGAGATGCGAACAGAAAGATTGTCCTTCTGACTGACAGAGTAGTCCAACTTGATGTTGAACTTGACACTGTTCTTGCCGGGGACAGAGGCGTTGGTGTAACTGCCATCGGGGCTCCCGGGGTCCGGCTGTGGCCAGAAGGCGGCCAGAGGAATGGCCGACGGGTCAAACCGCGCACTCGGAATTTTGTTGCCGGCGAAGGGCTGCCGGACAATAGCTCCGGTGGGCCCGGTCGTGACCGTCGCCGGGTCGAATATAGTGTTTGCGTCTGTACTGAAATCGCCCGCCAGCATGGCCTTCGTGGGCACGCTGAAGGTGCTGACGTTGCTGCTGTGCTGAAGCAGTTGCTCTCCTGTGGCGAAGAAAAACAACTTGTCCCGTTTGATGGGCCCACCCAGACTGCCGCCTAGCTGGTTATTGCGCAGCTTCGGCTTCCTCGCTGTGGCCGCCAAAAAGTACGACCGGGCAGTGAAGGCATCGTTGCGCAGAAACTCGAACAGGGAACCATGGTACCGGTTGGTGCCCGACATCAGGCCCACGCTGATGATGCTCCCCATCGCGCGCCCGTATTCCGCCGAGTAGTTGCTGGTGAGCACCTTGAACTCGCTGACCGCTTCCACCTGCGGCGAGTACGAGACGCCGGCGCCACCGGTGGTGCCGGAATGCTCCTGATTGATCGAGATGCCGTCGACGGTGAAGTTGTTGCCACGCGGCCGCGTGCCATTGATGCTGGGGTCGAAATCCTGGGTGCCGGTACCGCCCAGAGTCGAACCGGGGATCAGGTTGATCAACTGGAGCACGTTGCGCTCGATCAGGGGGTAGTTCTCGATCTCCTCATGCCCCACCGAGGTAGCGACGGTTGCACTCACCTGGTTCAGCAGCGGTGCCTCTCCGGCCACTTCCACCTTCTGGCTGATCTCGCCCACATCCAGGGTCAGGTCGAGGCGCTGATCCGAGTTGGATTGAACCGTCACGCCGCTGCGCACCAGCGTCTTGAAGCCGGGGCTCGAAACCTGTACCGAATACCGGCCGGTTTCGAGGAACGGGAAGGCATACATGCCATCGGCGGAGGTTTTGTACGGCACCGCCAAACCCGTCGCTTCATTCAGCAGCTTCACGTCGGCGCCGGGAATCGCGGCGGACGTGCCGTCCGTAATGACCCCGCTCAGCGTCGATTTCACGCGTTGTGCATATGCCGTAACGCAAAGGCACAATCCGAGTACGAGCCCAAAATGTATTCTGCTCATGGCGAAAACCCCTAAATGACTATGGCGCGCCAGGAAACTCCCAGGTAAGGAATCCGCAGCGTCTCGGTCCAGTCCTCTGGACAGCATTATGCCACGGCAGATGATTTTCTTGGGTTTTTCTTTCTGGGAACGTAATGTTCAAGACTCAGACCCGGGCGGCATCGGCGCTCAGCCGGTTGCTTCCGAGCATGCTCAGGCCGAGCCCGGTGGGGAATCCACGGTGCTTCAATATCAGGCGAACCGGTAGGCGAAGATCTTGGCGGCGCGCAGCCTCACTCGCAATTCGATATTCTTCCCGCGTAGCGCTCGAATGTCTTGGTTGCCGCGCCAACGCAGGTCGGTCCAGACCTCATCGCCATGGAAAGCGACGGCGTCTGCGAAGGTGAATCCGTCTATCGGCTTTCCGCCCGAAGCGAGTTCCACCTGCACCGCTCCGGCAGCAGTGGTGCGGGCATTGATCCGAATCGACGAGCCGTCAAAGCGGGCCGCGATGGTGCTGAACTCCCCTTGCGACGCGGCTTCGATGCCTCCCAGTCGCGCGTCCTTCCAGATTGCCCAGCCGACTTGTCCCGCACCGTTATCGGTCCCGTAGAAATTCCGGAACCAGGCGCCGTTGTGTGTGCCGGAGTATCCCAGAAGCGGCAGGGCCAGGCGGCCACCGGGAAGTCTCACCAGGGAGCGGTGGGCGTACACGGAACCCGCATCCCAACGTCCGGTGGGACCGTTCGGAATGATCGGTTCATACGACGCCCACTGGAACGCCCGGCCATCACGGCTGGTGCCCAGCCGGACATCCACCAGATCGGAATCGTGGTGATAGATGGCGGCAAAAAGCAGGCGGAGGGACTGGTCGTCAGGATATCTCATGTAACCGTTGGTGTAGTAGTCGTCCGCGGGCCCGTCGAGCGAACTGGGGTGCAGGATCGGGCGCGGCTCCGGCCAATTCCAGAAGTCCTCGGTTTCGGCGAAAGAGATCGAACGTCCGCCCAGATGATTGCGGAAGAATCCGACGTATTTACGCAATGCCGGGTCCCAATCCGCGATGTTGGAGGTGTCGGCGAAGTAGCGGATCAAGGGTTTCGGATTGCGGGTCCAGCGATAGCCGTCCGGCGAACTGACGCCGTAAAGGCCGTAGCGATCCCTGGAGGTGGCGTTCGGCTTGAGCGTCTCCTTGGGCAATTCGGCGAAGGAGAACACCTTGTAGCGCTCTTCGGCGGGACCATGATCGTCGCGGAAGACCTCGCCGCCGTTGTTGTAGGTGCTGACGAGGTTATTCTCGAGTGAACCGGCATGGGACAGCATGCGTTTCGCCGGCTTGGTCCAGTGAAACCCGTCGGCGCTTTCCGCGTAAGCCATGGCGCTGCCCGTCACTTCCACCACCCGACCTTCGGCGGATGCCACCGTCCGTTCGGTCTTTCGTAGAACGGCGTCGTACCAACAGCGGTAGCGCCCCTCTTCCTGAATCACGCTGACGTTGCTGATCGAGCGTTCCCAGGGCTGATCGGGCATCAACCACGGCTCTGATTTCTCCGGACGCTCCAGCGCGATCCGCACTCCCGAAGGCATGTTTCTGGGGCGGAAGCCGTGGCCGGTTTCGTCGAAAACTTTTTTGAAATCGCGCGCGTACATCTCCAGCAGTTTACGGCCGTCGCCGGTAACGCGGGCGGGATCGAGCGTTGCCTCCAGATCGCCCTTGTTCACGTGCTGCCAGTCCAGGAAGAGAAAGGTTCGCGGAAGTTCCGGCGCCTGCCCGAACAGGCTCATCGCTGGTGCGAGAGACAGAAACCCCCGGCGAGTCAGCTTAGCGGAAGTGGAAGGTCGCGGCTGCCGATGAATCATATTCCCTTTCCGCAAGATACAAACCGGTTTGTGGAGACGGCGGTGCTCCCTGGCCATTAGTCTCGCGCAGATCCAGGACGCGATAGAGCAACAAGTGCCGCCAGCGTCCAGTCAAATGGACATTCGCGGCGATCCCATGGTCCACGAAGGGCGTCTCCTTCTCCCGGTCGTCGCCAATCTGTTTCTCATCGTGGACCGTCAGCGGTTCAGTGAAACTCACCCCTTGCATGGCAAACGCCAGAAGCGGATTACGCAGCATGCCCGGGCCCGTGTTGGTGGTGAGATAGAGGCTCCCGTCGAGACCCTGGTTGAAGCCCTGCGGCACCGTCCAGTTCCAGTGATCGGAGACGAAGTAATAACTTAAACCGGCCATCGACCGGTAGAGACGGCCGCGGCGGTCGGCGGCTCCGCGGGTATAGAGCAAGTAGCCGTCGGGCGTTTTTCGCAAAGACGGCTCGATCTCCCGTTTCGACATTTTGAACGGGTTGCCCCATGCCGACGGGGTCCAGCGGCCATCCCGGAACTCGAGGCGCAGAACCACGATGCCGTCCAGCGTTACGGAGGGACAAAGAAACGCGACGCTCGTTTCTAGCGATGCACTTGGCGTGCGGGCAATCCCGCGCAATGGCCAGCGCATACTGGCGTACCTCTTCAGGCAGCCCGCCTTCCGGCTACGCCTGCAATCGCCAGGCGATCTGCCGCACGAGGAACTTGCAGGTGAAACGGGCGCGCCGCTTCACTGAAGAGATCCGCGTGGCGTTCGCGCAACTCCGGGACGTTCATCCTCTCCAATGCTGCGAGCTCAACATCGAGATCGATTGTCTTTGTCTCCGTCGTCTTCATGGCGTCAACCTACTGTCCATGAGGGCTCGGCTGGACCCCGGTATCAAGCTCTTTCTCCGTGATATTCTCCGCGTCTTCGTCGATGCGCACGATCCGCCGATAACGCTCATAGGCGGCGGCAAGGATGCCGGCAAGTTCGGCGATTGTCTTTTCGGTCAACGCGACTCCCCTGCGGCTGACCGAGCGGGCGAAAGGGGCGTGGGCGTAGGGCTGGACGCGGCGGAGGCCGGCGGACCCGACACCCACATCGAGTTCCGCCTGTCGGCCATCCCGCTATCTGGTAGTTTGGAACCGGCGCAAGGAATCGGCTCCTACTGGATATATACGCCTGGAGTTCGCAAGTTTAAAGTTGGGGATCAAACTGAAGAAAGCTGTCAACCAAAGCGAGCCGTCAACAAGAGACACCGGAGAATTCAAGGCCGGAAGCGTGGAGTACGGGCCGAACCATGACGGTTCACCGCGATCCCGCAAGGCGACTTCTCAAAACGGAGACGCCGCCAGAGTCGCAAGTAGTCGCGGCTCGTTGCGGATACCGGCACACCGGCGGTGAGGGGGAGCAGTCAAGTGTTCTTGGGCAGGAGAGTTATCGAAAAAAGTATTGGCTCCCCAAAACCATGGTTTCCAACGACCTCTCCGAAGTGGCCGAAATGAGGCATCCTTCGCATTGTCTCAATTCGTGCTATCTCACGGCACGTCCAGGCAGAAACCCCGTTTCCCTCTTGACGATCCCGCTATTACGTGGCACGATATACTACGTCGCACGTAAGGTTCACTATGTCCGATCCCGTTCTACTGGTACTTGCCAGCCTCGCCGAAGGCGATAAACATGGCTACGCCATGATGCAGGATATTGAGCGCTTCGCCGAGGTGCGCCTGGGGCCCGGCACACTCTACGGAGCCATTACACGGCTGGAGCAGCGCGGCTGGATCAAACCCGTAAATTCCAAAGACGACCGCCGCCAGCCCTACCGCATCACCGGCGCTGGCCGCGAGTATCTCTCCAGCCAGCTTAAGAATCTGAACCGTGTGGTCAAGGCCGGCCTCGACCGCTTGAAGGAGGCATGACGGAGATAATGAAGCGCCTTCTTCGCATCCTCGTCCGTCTCTATCCCGCCGATTGGCGCAGGCGCTATGGACTCGAATTTGAAGCGCTGCTGGAAGACGCGCGCCCAGGCCTGGGCGGCGCGCTCGACATCCTGAAAGGAGCCCTCATTATGCAACTGACCAAGAATTTTATGATCGTAGCGGCTGCGATCGTCGTGGTGCTGGGAGTACTGACTGCGATGGACGTGGGGAACCGGGTACGCAGGGGCTACCAATTTGGAAGCCAGATGAAGGTGACGACGGTCGAGGTTGGCAGTCCGGCCGCCGCCGCAGGCTTGCAGGTCGGCGATGTGCTAAAGAGCGTGAACGGCGTTGCCGGCTGGAAGGGCGTGCGCGATATGCCCCGGCCCGCGGCGGGCGTGACCTGGACCTACGTGGTCGAGCGAGGCGGACAGACCGTGAACCTTCGGTTCCCCCATACCCCGCTGGCGCCGAACGAAGTCTCTTGGGCGATTGCGAGGGAGCTCCTCGGCTTATGCGTCCTCGGCTTCGCCCTGTGGGCATACTTCTCGGCGCCTGGCACGCCGACCATCGTGCTCGCCGTCTCCGTTCTGGGTCTCAGCGTGACCGTGCCCAACTTCGAGTCGGCGCCCGTTCGCACCGTTGGCGGCATCATTGCCTTGGTATCGCTTGTCCTGGGAACGGCCGCGGCCGTGCACTTTCTTCTCGTTTTCCCATCGCGGTGGCTGTTCCTCAATCGCCCGTGGGGCACGAAGATTCTTTACGCTCCCGGAGTCATCGTAGCCCTGATCACCATCGTGGCCATGATTTACCCAGCAGAGCGAACCGACTACCTTTTCGGAACTGTCTTGAGCTCGTTCCTCCTCGTTTACCCGCTCGCGGCGATGGTGCTGCTTGTGGGGCGCTACGTCGCTGCTACGGCGGCCGACCGCCGCCTACACGGACTCCGGCTGCTGCTTGTCGCGGTCGCGGTCGGCGTCGGGCCGTACGTGTTGTACCCGATCGTGAATCTTCTGCTTCCGGAGTACGCGAAGCTGCTGCCCAGGGGATTCGGGCTGGGGCTGGGGATTTCGATTAGTCCGATCTTCTTCGCGATCGCGGCGGTACGGAGCGCGCGAGCCAAGCCGTTCGTGGGTTCCGCCACAGTCGCGCCGGTCGCGCAACTTCCCCAAGGGTAAAGTTTGCTGTCGGCAGAGAGTAGTGGGCGGCGCGGAGAGTAAGTGTACGGAAACGGGGTGGCTCCCCCCAGGAACCGTGGATTCCGACGACCTCCGCACCATTTGGCGGCTATCCGAAGGCCACGCTGAAACCGCAGAACGATATCCCTGCCCTACGTGGTGCTGACACCCGCCCGGCCCTCGGCAACCATCACTGGTTTACGGCCTGGCGGGTCCTTTTTGACAAGGGTGCCCTCAGTTTGAAAGTGCTGACGTGGGGGCGCGCGCGCTCAACCCCCCTGTCAACAAACGCGACCTGTCAACCGGAGAAACGTGAGAGTTCGCAGGTGAAAAGGTGGGGTTCGGCCTCAACCCCGGGGGTTGAGCGCGCACCCCCGCGCGACCTCTCTTCCAACCGGAGAGAACGCGCGACGCGCAAGAACGTGCGGAATGTGGCGGATACGGGCGAGGGGGACAGGGAGTGCTGCTGTCAACAAAATGGGCGCTGCGAGTTGGGGTAGAAAAGTATTGGCTCCCCGGCATGGATTCGAACCACGATTCACGGCTCCAAAGGCCGCTGTCCTACCATTAGACGACCGGGGATTACGGAGGTGAGCTACAACCAGTTTACCAGACCTCACGACAGCAGCCGTTTCAGATTGCCGCCTAGAATCGACGCCGCGTCTTCTTTCTCAATCCCCAAACTCTGCAACGCGCCGCATTGCGCGTCGAAGATCGCTCGATGCCACCCGCGCGGGAAGAACGAGGAATCCGTTCCAAAGAGCAACCGCGATGCGCCCGCCACCTTCAATGCCCGCTCGAAGACGCTCTCCAAAGAGCACCCTTCCAAGCGCATCCAACTGTTTGTGCTCGACGTGTCCAGGTAGACGTTCGGGCAAAGGCTCACCAGCATCAGGGCTTCGCGAAAGTAGCCCGCACCGAAATGTGGAACGATGAAGCGGATCTTGGGGAATCGCAACGCGAGGCCGTGCAGATCGATCGGATTCGAGAAACGCATATCGAATAGCGACGGCAGCTCCAGTTTTGCTCGAATGCCGACACTCAACACTCCGCAATGCACGAACACCACGGGATTCTTTGCCGCCGAAACTGCTTCCAGGAAAGCGACGGCGCGCGTATCGTGCAGCGAATACTGGTGCATCGCCGGAAACAGGCACGGCACGCGGAGGCCTCCCGCGGCAAGCCGTTGGGCAACCTTCGCCGCGGCATCGGGCGCGCACGGATTCGCCATGAAGAATCCGTAGAACCGGCCAGGCAACGCGGCGACAGCCGCCGCAACACTGTCCTCATCTCCCGGAAGACTTGCAATCAACGCGGCGCGCTCCACGCCTGCATGGTCTAACTCACTTGCCCAACGCTGCGCCAACAGCGCCGGGTCCTCGTGTGGCATCTCCCACCCAAGCGTCTTCTCCATCGACGCCAACGTCAGACCTTCGCGTTGCCGCGCAAGCAACTGGAGAAATCCACGCGAAAAAAAGTGCACATGCGCGTCGGCAACGGCGAGTTCGCCCCAAGGCGTGATCATTCCGCGGGTTCCGCGGGAGTCTGTTGCAATCGAGTCAGTCCCGCCGACAAAGCAAGTTGCGTCAAGCCGGCGATATTGCCCACACCAAGCTTCTTCATCATCGTTTTGCGATAGCCGCGAATAGTCTGCAACCCGAGATTCAGCAGCACGGCAATTTCCTTGCTTGTCTTTCCCTCCGCCACCAGGCGCAGCACCTGAACCTCACGAGGCGAGAGGCCTTGCAACACCTTCGGTACGCGCTTGTCTTCCAGGTCGCCGCGCCGCATGCGATCCATCAGTTGATTGGAAACTTCGGGGCTGAAATACAATCCACCCTTGGCGACACTGCGCAAGGCTTCAATCAAATCATTGTTGTCCGAGGAGTGCTTGAGCACGAAACCGCGCGCGCCGGAACGTACCGCGCTCACCACCGAGTCCTCGTCGTCATACATAGAAAGCACGATGACTTTCGTTTCCGGGCAGTACCGCAGAATTTCCGCAGTGGCTTCAATTCCATTCAACTTCGGCAGGTTGATATCGATCAACACGATGGCCGGCTGCAAGCGGCGGCATAGCTGCACCGCCTCCAGGCCGTCCTCGGCTTCTCCGGAGACGTGAAAATCTTCATGCAGATTGAGAATGGCCTTGATGCCATCCCGCATGATCTTGTGGTCGTCCACTAACAGAATTTCATGCGGCATCCTTACCTCCAGCGCGAGCTTGCGTTACTGTAACGGCTGTTCCCGCGTCCGGCGAACTCTCGATCACACACCGCAATCCGTTTCGCGATGCCGTGTGGTGCATCCAAATCAATCCTACCCCGATGGGTTCAGCCGTGGCGCTGCCCACGTCGAATCCTCTTCCATTGTCCGTCAATCGCATGACGATGCCGGGACCCTCATCGTCCACGGCAACAAGGATCTCGCCCGCTCCGGCATGCCGCTCGGCGTTTTCCAGAGCGTATCCGGCGATCTGGTAATAAGCGGCGGCAAGTTCCTGCGGCCTTCCCGCGCTGGCGTTCCACCGCAGTTCAATCGACGTCTTAGCCCCAGCCTCGTCCATGCGCCTGCGCGTCTTGTCGATCAAAACACCCAATGCGTTCCGTAACCCCAAATGAACGGGACTTCCGCTGCGCACGTCACGCGCAAGATCCCGTACACCTTTTCCGGCCTGATCCAGTAACGAATGAATCGCCGTCAGCTTCTCCAGCAGTTCCGCGGATTGGCCCTCGCAGTCCTGCCGCAGCATGTCCAAATGCAAGCCCACCACCGTGAGGGTCTGACCAACTCCAGAATGCAACGCGCGAGCGACGCGATCCAACTCCGTCTGCCGCCGGCAGATCGTGTCCATCAACCGCTCCACCAGCTTCGATGCCGCGGTGGAAGGCGATCCGACATTTTCACTCATTTTTGTTTTATGCGGCTATCATCCAACATCGCGGCATGCGGAGGCAACTGCGCACTTCCCGAAGACAATCTAAACCACGCGAATG
>JACPVQ010000106.1 GCA_016191645.1 Candidatus Solibacter usitatus | reverse complement strand
TAAAAAAACGAGCAATTAATGTTTATAAATTTTTTTTTACAATTTAAAAACCAGTTTATTATGGCTATATCATTGGCTTTGTACGCTAGCCTCAGCGCAGGTGTCAAAGAAGACGCCGCCAAAGAAAGCCGCGCCGGCAAAGGCGGCCACCGCCGAACCGGTGAAGACGCCCGAGCCTCCGAAGCAGTTTCCCATCGTGTCGCTTGCCGTCGAGGGGAACCGGTCCTTCAGCCAGCAGCAGATTCTAGTGGTTGCGGGACTCAAGATGGGCGCGCCGGCCGACCAGAAGGAATTCGAAGCCGCGCGCGACCGTTTGATCGCCTGCGGATTTTTTGAATCGGTGGGCTACAAATATGCTCCATCGGCGGACAAGAACGGATATGCCGCCAGCTTTCAAGTGGTGGAAGTGCAGCAGGTATATCCCGTCCGTTTCGAGCGGCTGCCGAAAAAAGACGCCGAGTTGCGCGACGTGCTGCGCCGTTCGGACCCGTTGTTTTCGGATCAGGTTCCAGGCACGAAACAGGTGCTGGATCGATATAACAAGGTGCTGGAAGCCGTCGCCGGAGAACGCGTTGCCGGAGTGGTCACCCCCGATGGCCCGGGCGATCTGAAAATCGTTTTTCAGCCGGCGAGACTGCCACCGTCGGTAGCGGAAGTCGATTTTATTAAGAACTCCGTACTGCCGGCGGCGCAACTGCGCAATGCGGTGGCGGGAGCCGCGGTGGGGACGGTGTACGAGGAGCAGCGGTTCCGGCAGATTGTCGATGCCAACCTGCGCCCGCTGTACGAGGCTCGCGGGCGTATCCGCGTGGCGTTTCCGAAGGTGGAAGCGACGCCGGTCCAGGACGTCAACGGTCTGAAAATTGTGGTGGAGGTTGCCGAGGGGGAATCGTTCAACCTGGGCGATGTGATTCTGGAGAACAATGCCGCGCTGAACAAGGGCGAGCTGCTGCGCGCCGCCGATTTGAAGAAGGGCGACATCGCCAACTTCGATGAGATCAAGGCCGGGCTCGAACGGATGACGGCCGTGCTCAAGCGCGAGGGTTATTTAAAGGCTTCCGCCGCCACCGAGCGGCGCATCGACGACGAGAAGAAAATCGTCGACTTGATGGTGAAGTTGGATCCCGGCAAGCGCTACCTTTTTGGCAAGCTCCATATCGTTGGTTTGGACATTCTGAGCGAACCGGCGATCCGCAAAATGTGGAATATGAAGGAGGGCCAGCCCTTCAACCACGAATACCCCGATTTCTTCCTCTCCCGCGTGCGTAACGACGGCATCTTCGACAACCTCGGCAAGACCCGTTCCGAGGTGAAAATGGACGATCTGACAGCCGCCGTCGAGGTCACCCTGCATTTCTCCGGCGAAGGCCCGCATCCCACGAAAAAGAGTAAGAAATTTCCCGGCGAGCAGTAGGCGAACCGTGGCATGGTATGGTGAGTAATTGGTGTCTTCCCCGTTGAATATCAGCCTGCAGGAATACGAAGGTCCGCTCGATCTCCTGCTGGATCTCATCCGCAAGCAGCAGATCAATATTTACGATATTCCCATCGCCCAGATCACGCAGCAATACCTGGAATACATGTCGCACGCCGCGGCGATGGATATGGAACTCGGCTCGGAGTTCATCTTCATGACGGCGACGCTGATCCATATCAAAAGCAGAATGCTGCTTCCGCGCGATCCGGAGTTGGAGAAGATTTCGCCGGAGGGGGACCCGCGCAAAGACCTGGTGGAGCAGCTTCTGGAGCACGAACGGTATCGCGACGCCGCTCAGATGCTGCGCGACAAGCGTATGATTGAGGAGGCGGTCTGGTCCAACCCGCAGTTGGCCCAGTTTCAGGCTGAGGAAGAGGACCCGGGGCTGGCGGTCACCCTGTTCGACCTGGTGAAAGTTTTCCAGGAGGTGCTGGATCGCGCCAAGAATCGTCCCCTTTATCAGGTGCAAAAGGACGACGTCACAGTGCCCGATATGATCCAGTATCTGTCCGGCCTGTTACGGGAAGGGTCCAGCGGCTGGCGCGTGTCGGCCCGTCAGTTGTTCGAAAAACAGCGCAGCCGCCGCGCGATGATCTGCCTGTTTCTGGCGTTGTTGGAACTGGTGAAATATCAGGCCATCACTCTGCAGCAGGGAGAACTGTTCGGCGACATCGATATCGCCAAGGATAGACCGGTGGATGAGGTGCTTCCCAGCGGGGGACAAACACTCGATCGTCTGAGCGAAGAATACAAGTAGGTTGGGTTGAGAATGGATTCGTCCGAAGAAAACAACATAGAAGAGACGCAGGGAATCGTCGATACCGCGACGTTGCTGGCCGCATCGGTGCAGGATCAGCAGTCGGCGGAATCGGTGGAGGAGTCGACGCTTTCGGCGTTGATTGAAGCGGTGATCTACGTGACCGAGGAGCCGCTGACTCTGGAGCAGATCGCCACGGCGCTCGATCAGCCAAAGGATCGGGTGGAGCTGGCGCTGGCGCAATTGATGGAATCCTATTCCAAGCCCGGACGCGGAGTCAGCGTGCGCGAGGTGGCGGGCGGGTTCCGAATGGGCACGAAACCGGAGCATCACGAGGCCATTCGCGCATTTGTGAAGAAGCTGCGTCCTCCGTTCAAACTGTCGCTGGCGGCATTGGAGACACTGGCCGTGATCGCTTACAAACAGCCCATCACCACGCCGGAGATTATGGAAGTGCGCGGGGTGCAGGGAGCGGGCGTCGTGAAGACGCTGCTCGATCGCAAACTAATTGTCCCGGCAGGCCGCAAGCAAGTTGTGGGCAAGCCGATTCTCTACCGCACGACGCGCGAGTTTCTGCTGCAGTTTGGCTTGAAAGATCTGTCGGAACTGCCGACGCTGAAGGAGTTCGAAGAGTTGCGGCGGATCGCCATTCCCGACGACGAACTTCTACCTGTCGCGGAAACGGAAGCCGCGACCGTGACGGCGGCGTCCGAATAAATGTCCTCCGAGCGGTTGCAAAAAATCATCTCCCGCGCCGGCATTACCAGCCGCCGCAAGGCCGAGGAGTTGATCCAGGAAGGCCTGGTCAAGGTCAATGGAAAGATCGTGACGGAGTTGGGCACGAAAGCCGATCTTTCGCGCGATCACATCAAGGTGCGCGGCAAGCTGATCCATGAGCCGCGCAATCTGGTCTACCTGATGCTCAATAAGCCTCGCGAATGCGTTACGACGCTCTCCGATCCCGAAGGGCGCAAGACCGTGATGGAATACCTGCGCGGGGTCAAGGAACGCGTCTATCCCGTGGGGCGTTTGGATTACGACAGCGAAGGCCTGCTCCTGCTGACAAACGACGGCGAGATGGCGAATCGCATCACGCACGCCAAGAACGACGTGGCCAAGTATTACATTGTTAAGGTCAATGGAGTTCTTTCTCCGGAGCAGGAGCAGGCGTTTCGCGACGGCGTTCCCATCCTGGGCCGCAGGACGGCTCCGGCAGGATTGAAGCTGATTCACCGCGCCAAGAATCCGTGGTACGAAGTACGGCTGACGGAAGGCCGCCAGAATCAGATTCGGCTGATGTTCCGCCACTTCGCTTATATGGTGGAGAAGTTGAAACGCGTGCGCATTGGTTTTCTCGAACTGGGCAAGCTGAAGCCTGGGGAGCATCGCTCACTGACCACGCGCGAGATTGAACGCTTCCGCCACGTTTTGAAAATGAACATTCGGGAGACGAAAGAAAAGAAATGAGCATCGCGGAATTGCTTCGCGGAAGCAAAACGATTGCCGTGGTCGGCCTTTCCTCCAACCCGTTTCGTCCCAGCTATGGCGTCTCCGAGTACATGCAGGAACGCGGCTACCGCATCATTCCCGTGAATCCGGCGGAGACGGAAGTGCTGGGAGAAAAATCGTACGCCACGCTCGATGAAGTTCCGGAGAAAGTGGACATCGTCAATGTCTTTCGCCGCTCCGAACTGGTTCCGGAGATTGTCGACGATGCCATCCGCATCGGTGCCAGGTCGGTATGGATGCAGGAGGGCGTTGTCCATGAGGACGCCGCGGCCAAGGCGCGCGCGGCGGGGCTTTTTGTCGTGATGGATCTCTGTATTCTGAAGGAGCACGCCGCCTTATGAAAATGTTCCTGCTGGTATTGTGGGCCGCACTTTCTCTGGGCGCTCAGAACCCTGACCCTGCGCTTGCGCCTGTTGCCGAAACACCGGGGCTTCCGCGTGTGCTGCTGATCGGCGATTCCATTTCCATGGGCTACACGCTGCCCGTGCGCGAGTTGCTGAAGGGCAAGGCGAACGTGCTGAGAATTCCCGTCAACGGCGCATTCACACGATTCGCTTTGCAGAATGTCGACAAGTGGTTGGGCGATGGCAAATGGGATGTCATCCATGCCAATTGGGGTCTGCACGATCTCAAAATTATGGACGACGGCAAGCACCAGGTTGGTATCGAGGAGTATGAGCGAAACCTGGAAGCGTTGATGATGCGGCTGAAAAAAACGGGCGCGAGGGTGATCTATGCGACGACCACGCCCGTGCCGGAGGGCAAAGTGAGTCCGCCCAGGATTCCCGCCGACGTGGCGCGGTTCAATGCCGTCGCCGTCGCCGTGATGCGGCGCAACGGGATCCGCGTGAACGATCTATACGCGGCGATTCTCCCGCGGCTCGGCGAATTGCAGAGACCGGTGAATGTGCACTACACCGCGGCGGGCTACGACTTTCTTGCCGTGCATGTTGCAAAAGCAATCGAACAGCAATGAACTGTAAGTAGTGCAAAGGTGAAAACTCCAGGAAAGGGATCTGGAGATCGCTTTGCAGGTCTGGGGCTAACAGCGACGCAACACAAGGCCCGCTTCCAGAAGCAGCACTTCCGCGTTGCCGAAATGTTCGTCGTAGTAGGCGCTGTTGTATTGGGACATGCGCTCTTGCGACACCACCACTTCGCGGATGCCCGCCTGCACAATGGCGCGCGCGCAATCCATGCACGGCATGATTTCCACGTACAGCGTGCATCCTTCCAGTTGCGTTCCGCAGCGCGCCGCGTTGCAAATCGCGTTGCGTTCGGCATGCTCAATCCACAAATATTTCGCCGGTCTCACCAGACGCTCCGGCACATCGTCGCGAATGCCGCGTGGAAACGAGTTGTAGCCGGTGGTGCGGATCTCGTGCGCTGGGCCGACAATGACGCAGCCCAGTTTCGTGTTCGGATCTTTGCTCCGCACGGCGACGGCGCGGCAAATCGAAAGGTAGTATTCGTCCCAACCCGGAATGGCGCTCATGTTGTCAATCCTTCGCGATCAATCTCCAGAAGCCGATTGTACTTCGCCAGCCGTTCACTGCGAGTGATCGACCCAATCTTGATTTGCCCCGCGCCGGAAGCCACTGCGAGATCGGCTAGAAACTCATCTTCCGTTTCGCCGCTGCGCGCCGAGATCACGGCGCGGTAGCCGGCTTCCCGCGCGCGGTCGATCACGGCGAATGTCTCGGTAAGAGTTCCAATCTGATTCATCTTCACAAGCACGGCGTTGGCGCAACCTTCCTTGATTCCGCGATTCAACCGCGCGATGTTTGTGGTGAAAAAATCGTCGCCAACCAGTTGCTGAGACGCGCCCAGCCTTTCCGTCAACACCCGCCAGCCGTTCAAATCGTCTTCCGCCAGCCCGTCTTCAATAGATGTTACCGGGTAGCGCGCAACCCAGTCCGCCAGCAACTCCACCATCTCCGCTCCCGTCAATTCCCGCGATTCCGACCGCAAATGGTACATCCCATCGCGATAAAAATGCGACGCTGCGACGTCCAGTGCTATGGATACATCTTCCCCCGGCCGGTAACCGGCCTCGTTAATGGACTCCGTTAACACGGTGAGCGCGGTTTCGTTCGACGGCAGATGCGGACCCCATCCGCCTTCATCGGCGACGCCGGTCAGCACGCAGCCGATGCGCTGCAAAACCACGCGCGCCGCGCGGTGAATGGCGGTAATCGCCTCCAACTGGTTTGCGTACCCGTCGATGCCTCGCGGCATCACCAGAAAATCCTGGAACTCCATATTGTGCGCGGCATGATGGCCACCCGAAAGAATATTTGTCATTGGCATCGGGATCGATGCCTTGCGCCCTCCGCCCAGGTATCTCCACAACGGAACTCCTTCCCATCTCGCCGCCGCGCGCGCCACCGCGCACGAAACGGCTAGAATCCCGTTGGCTCCCAGGCGGCTCTTGGAGGGCGTTGCGTCCAGCGCGATCATCGCCTGATCGATGGCGGCCTGGTCCGTTACTCTCATCCCCACAACGGCAGGTGCAATCTGAGACCGCACCTTCTCCACAGCCGTCAGCACTCCTTTGCCCCCGTAGCGGAGTGGATCGCCATCGCGCAGTTCAACGGCCTCGTGCGCGCCCGTCGATGCGCCCGACGGCGCATGCGCATTCGCGGCAACCCCGTTTTCCAACCGGCAGGAAGCGGCAACGGTTGGGTTTCCTCGCGAGTCCAGGATTTCCCAGGCGTCGATTTTGGCGATTTTCATGCTTGGCGAAAGGAAAGGGTAGCACGCCGTGCATCCGGCGCTTGCGGGGTGTATACTTTCTGAAAGCCGGTTTTCACACTTGTGAACCCGGTTGGTGGGGAAATCAAACGGGAGGTTCTTTGCGGTGAAACGAACAATTCTTTTTGTCTGTGTGCTGTCAGCTTTGCTGGCATTTTGGACGACTCCGGTTGTCGCCCAGGTGTTGTATGGATCCGTTACCGGTACGGTTCAGGATCCGAGCGGCGCGGTTGTACCCAAAGCGCACGTCACTCTTACCAATATTGGAACCGGCTTGACCAGAGAAGCCGACGCCGACGACGGCGGCCGCTACTCCATCACCAGCGTACTTCCAGGAACGTATAGCTTGAAGATCGCCTCCCCGGGATTCCGCACAACGACGCGAGGCGCCGTAGAGATCAAGATCGGTTTCGTCACTCGCGAAGACATGAAGCTTGAGGTCGGGCAAACGTCGGAACAGGTCACCGTTTCGGCTGCGGCCGTCTCGCTGCAGACCGACAAGTCCGACATTCGCACCGAGGTAACCGGCGAGGTCATACAGAACCTGCCGCTGCCCGCGTATCGCAACTATCAAAGCCTGATGGCATTGGTCCCCGGCGCAACTCCGCCCGCGTTTCAGAATGCCGTTGTGGATACGCCCGGCCGCGCGCTGCGAAGTTTCGTCAATGGAACGGCCACCAACAACAACAATACGCTGACCGACGGCGCGGTGAATATCAACATCTGGCTGCCCCACCACGTCGCCTACGTGCAGCCTGTCGAATCCATTGAAACCGTGAATATTACGACGGGCAGTTTCAATGCCGATCAAGGAATGGCCGGCGGCGCAGCCGTAACCGTGACTACCAAATCCGGAACGAACACGCTACATGGAACCGGCATTTGGTTTCACACCGATCAGCATCTGCAGAGCGTGAATACGTACTTCCGCGGGTCCACATTCGTTAAACCCCTGAACATCTTGAACATCGGCGGCGGGAACATCGGCGGACCTATCAAAAAGGACAAGCTGTTCTACTTCTTCAACTTTGAACGGACCACGGAGCGCACAGGCTACGCTGGAAACTACAGTGTCGCGCCCGCCGATTTCCGCGCCGGCGATTTCAGCAAGTGGACGCAGTATTACACGATTTTCGATCCTGCCTCCGCCGCGCAGAACAATTCCATTGCGCGCGTTCCCTTCGGCAACAACATGGTTCCGCAAGGACGGGTCAATCCGATCTTTTCCAACATCTATAAAGGAATGCCTCTGCCGAACCAGATCTCGCCCACCGATCCTCTGAATTTGAGTGGCAACTATTTCACGTCCGGTGTGCTGAGCCTGAATCGCAATCAATACGATCTCAAGCTGAACTATAACCCGACAAAAAATCTGATCATCTGGGGCAAATACAGCCGTATGGATGCACCGGTGCAGGGCAAATACCCGTTCGGCGATCTGGGCGGATCACCCTTGGGGACAGCGGGAAAGGGTGAAACCACCACGCAACTGGCCACAGTCGGGTATACCTACACATTCTCGCCAACCTTTCTTATGGACGGCGTGTTCGGCTATACGCGCTTTGACCAATTTGTCGGAATTCCGAACGTGGACAAGAATGTGGGCTTGGACGTCTGGAAAATTCCCGGCACCAACGGTGGAGCGCAATACGCCAAGGACAACCGCTATGGCGGCGCACCCGCGGTCACCGGCTTCGGATTTAGCGATATCGGTTTTCTTGAAACATGGACGCCCGTGTGGCGTCACGAGCGCGCCTACTCCTACCAAACCAACTTCTCCAAACTCCACCGGGCTCACGAGTTCCGGTTTGGATTAGAGGTGCGCCGTCTGGAGTTGAACCACTGGCAGCCGGAGACCGCGAATCCACGTGGCTCGATCAACTTTGGCGCAGGGTCAACATACAGCCCGAACGAATCGCAGAAGCGCGGCTCGGGGAATTCGTTTGCGGCCGCTTTGATGGGGCTCGTCTCTTCTTATTCGAAATCCATCCAATATTTTGAAATGAAGACACGCGAACTGCAGTATGCCGCCTATGTGCAGGACCGCTGGCAAGTCAGCAGACGTCTCACCGTAAACTTAGGATTGCGTTATGAGTATTATCCGCTCCTCAATCGTGGCGACCGCGGACTGGAGCGGTGGGACCCGGCAACGAACATCGTCTATTTTGGCGGCCTGGGAAACACTCCTCGCAACGCGGGCATCGAGGTGAGCAAGCGGCTGTTCGCTCCCAGAATCGGTATCGCGTACCGCACCGCGGAAAACTGGGTGCTTCGCGCGGCCTACGGATTGACCTACGATCCGCTGGGGTTTGGCAGGCCCCTGCGCGGACAGTATCCCGCCACTCTGACCGGCAGTTGGATCCCCTCCGTTTCGACCTACGGTTGGTACAACAGCGTCGATCAGGGTATTCCCGACATCGCGATTCCGGATGTGAGCAAAGGACAGGCTGTGCTTCCCACGAACGTCGATATGGGACCGCGCAGTCCTTACGGCGGAATGTTACATCGCGGTTATATACAAAGTTGGAATGCGACCATCGAACGCCGGCTGCCGGGGAATTCCGTTGGCAGCGTGGCTTATGTGGGTACGCGGACCATCCATCAATTGATCGATATCAACATCAATACCATTGGACCGGGGCTCGGTACCACGACAGCGAATTTGCCTCTGGCGAAAGCTCATGGGCGCACGATTGGCGCGAACATGTGGGATGGTTGGGGCACGGCATTTTACAATGCCCTGCAAGCGAGCTTCAACAAGGGCTTCGGTCACGGGCTCTTTATGAAGACGGCTTACACCTGGAGCAAATCGCTCAGCAACGCCGATGAGGACGGATGGGTGGGACTGCCGCTGTGGAACTGGGGTCCGATGATCCGCCGTAACTATTCGCCGTCCGGCTATGATCGCCGCCACATGTTCACCACCGGTTTCAACTACGGGATCCCGGTTGGAAAGGGCGAGCGTTTCGTGCTTACGAACAAAGTTGCGGATATGGCTCTGGGCGGGTGGAAACTGGTGGGCTCGTTTGTGGCCTACACGGGAACCCCATTCAACGTGACCGGCAGCGCCTCTTCCTTGCAATGCATCGGCTGCACACAAACCGCTAATCAGATTGGCGCGGTGAAGAAGTTGGGCGGGTTTGGACCGCAGAATCCTTATTATGACCCGATGAGTTTCCGCGATCCGTTATTCACCTTCAACCCGGCGAATCCGAATTACATCCCCGGCACCATGGGACGCAATGTCCTCTACGGTCCCGGTTACTGGCGGTTGAATCCGGGAATCTACAAGGGCTTCAAAATCAAAGAGAAGTACAACATGGAGTTCCGCGCCGAATCGAACAACATTACCAATTCGCCTATCTGGAGCAATCCTAACGGCGGGTCGGCCAGTTTGCGCTTGACGCCGCAGGGCGCATTGGACACCTCGGTGGCGAACCCCACCGGGAACTTCATGTCCATCACGGGCGCATCGACGGGACGTGAATTCCGCTTCGGCTTGCGCGTCGCGTTCTAACCAACAGGACAACAGGGGCGGCTCACATGCCGCCTCGTGTTACTTTGGAAAAGCAATGGACAGCCCACCCGTGGGCGGTCTCGTGCTTGCCATAGATCACGACCGCTTCTTCAAGGAGCTGCTCACGACGTTCTTCGTGCATCAAAGCGCGACGCCTTCCACATTTCCCAGGCGCGTCTTCGAGAGGCATCGAGATAGGCAGGCAGGAAGCGCGCCAGGAAATCTTCGACACGTTTGCGCTGTGTTGTTGGACGTGCTGACTGCGCGGTTCGGGCCTCCGGACGCACAGACCACGCGACGCGTATCCGCCATCGATTCCATCGAAGAACTGCGTACCCTGACGCGTCGCGCGATCACCTCGGAGTCTCTGCACGACCTGTGACACGACGACGTCCCAAAGGCCTAAAATCGATCGTTTGAAAAGTTGCGCCGGAACTGCCTGTTGGGATAACCTTTGGCGTCTCCCAATCGTCTTGTCAGTTGGTATAAAGTATATCCAGGCCCCCATGGGATAGCTGTGTCAGAGTTGGCTTAAACAACTTTACAATGCAAAGTTAAGGGTAGAAGGCTAAGTTATGCAACAGAGTAGCGCTCCATTGCCTTTTCAGGCACCCGCTCCGCCAGAGCGAAAACTGGTTACGGTACCACCGCCTCAGCGTAAACGAGGGCGGGGTTGGCTGTGGCTGACCATCTTTGCCGTGATTGGCGCCGGGTTGTATGTGCTCTATCAGAAGAACCTCGCCGAGGAAGCCATCGCCAGCAAACGGGCGGCCGCGGTGTCTATCCGTAGCGCGACAATGGCTGCCGGAAAAGTACTGGCGACGTTGCGCTTGACAGGTACAACGGGTCCCGAGAAATTTACGACTATTCTTGGACCGCAGATGCGCGGGAGCCGCAGTTTCTCAGGCGGCGGCGGTTCCTACATGGGTAAAGGCGGCGGTGGCCGCGGAGGATCGGGCGGCGGTGGTAGCAGTAGTGGCGGCGGTGGCGGCGCAGTCCAGTCGAATTCCGGATCATCCGGTGGCGGTGGCGGCGGTGGCGGTTCCTCCTCTTCCTCGATAGCCTCCCTTTCGGGTGGCGGTGGCGCGGGCGGCGGCGGTGCGAGTGCGGCTGCCGGCGGTGGGGGCAGCGGTTCCTCAGGCGCCGGTGTACGTTCTTCCTCTGGAGCGATGAAAGCCACTACGGGACGTAGTTCCGGTGGCGGCGGCGGACGCAGTTCGTTAAGCTCAGGGTCTTCGCAAGCAGCCGGCAGCGCATCATTAGGTGCGGAAGGCACCGGCTCGACTTCAGGTTCCCTGTTCGGTGGCGGCGGACCTCCGGGCGGTGGCGGTGGCCCTCCGGGCGGCGGCGGCGGCAGCAGCAGCATGGGCGATTTCGGCAGCGTCATTCAGGACCTCACCAAACCGGGTGTTACGGTAAAAAAGGGCGACAAACTCGCGGAGTTTGATCGCCAATACATGCTGCAACGGTTGGACGATTACAAAGCCGGCCTCGTGCAGCAGGAATCCAATATCAAGCGGCAGATCGCCGACCTGGATGTCGCTCACAAGGCCCATGATCAGCAGGTGCTGATCGCCAAGAGCGATTGGGAAAAGGCGCAGCTCGACTTGAAAACGATCCCTGTTCGCTCGGCAATCGATACCGAACGCTTCCGGCTGGCAGTGGAAGAAACCCAGGCGAAATACAAACAACTGCTTACGGAGGAACCGTATGTCGTTGCCGGCGAAAAGGCCCAAGTAAAGATTTCGGAGATGGACCTGCAGCAATCGAAGATTGAGTTGCGCCGGTCTGAGCAGAACGCCGAGCGCATGGTTGTTCGCAGTCCGATGGATGGGATGGCTGTG
>JACPVQ010000120.1 GCA_016191645.1 Candidatus Solibacter usitatus | reverse complement strand
GTGTTTTTGTCCAGACGAACCACGCCTGATGGAGTGCTGCCGATGGAATTGGCAGCCACCACAAATCCAGTGAGGGTTCCACTCGCGGGAGGTTCCGCCGCCGCGCGTCCCAGTTCGAAATTGGCCAACCGTCCGGTTGCGTCGCTCACCTGCCCGTAAATCTCGTAGCGCAGTCCGATGTTGAGACTCAAGCGAGGATGCGGATTGAAATCGTCCTGGACATAAGTGGAGAAATCGCTCATGCGCTGAGCGCGTCCGATGAGGCCGGAGCGCGCGCTGGAAACGAACACATTGCTAAAGGGCTGCGAACCTTGATTCTGCGCGAAGGGCAGTCCGATTAGAAAATCGGGAAACGTCTGGAAGCGCAGAATGCTGCGCCGGTCGAAGTCGAAAAGAACGTTGCTTTGAATGCGCTTGAACTCCGCTCCGGCGCGGATGCGATGCGCGCCGCGATGGTATGCGATGGAATCCGCGTACTGGAAGTTGTTCACAGCCGACCCCAAAGGAGGCTGCGAGGCTCCGAAGGCTAGTGGGAAGCTAAGGAATCCGATATTGGGCAGCACGCCCACATGCGGCGGCGTCTTGATGCCAACGTCAGCCGAGTTCAACACGGGATCGGAAGAGCCCACGCCGCGCAATCGTGCGAATGAGACGCGAGCCTCGTTCAACAGGTTGGGGCGGAAGATATGGACCCAAGAGAGAGAAGCGTTTTCATTACGCCCGTCTCCCAAACTTGGAAAACCGGGAACATTCGAGCCTGCGCCGAAGGGCACGGTCTGCTCCGTCTGCGCGAAGAAGAACTTGAAGCTGAGAGAATCGTGCGAGCCGAAGTGTTGGTCGAGGTTGGCGTTGAACTGATCTTCGCGAAACCTCGCCGGAACGGAATAGTTCGATTGCCCAAAGCCGTTGGGCAGCAGCAATTGCGGCGTAGGAATCATGTAAGTTCCGTCCGCCAGTTTCTGATTCAGCAATCGCATGGCGACCGGGTTGATGTTGGAGCCGTCGTTGGAAACCGCGACGCCGCCAAACGCACCACGCTGCCCTCCGAATTTTCTTCCCAATGCGCCGGCCGAGCGGTCATCGGTAAGCGGCGGCAGAAATGCGGCCGATGTCGCGCCCCCTGTAACGCCGTTGTTCTGCCTGTTTCCCTCGTAGGAAACAAAGAAGAATGTCGAGTCTTTCCGTAGAGGCCCGCCGAGAGTGAAGCCAAACTGATTCTGCCGCAAGCGAGGCTTTGGCTGTCCGGCCCGGTTCAGAAAAAACTCACCGGCGTTGAAGGCTTCATTGCGAAAGAAGTGATAGAGGTTGCCGTGCCAGTGGTTGCCGCCGGACTTGGTGACTACATTGACGCTGGCACCGCCGTTGCGTCCAGTGGAAGCGTCGTACAACCCCGTCTGTACTTTGAATTCGCGAATGGAGTCGGGTGCGGGCACGGCAATGCCTTGAGCGCCGCCCGCGCCATCGCCGCTCATGTTGGTTGTGAATACGTTATTCCCGTCGGCCCCATTGATCTGGACGTTGTTGTCGGCGAAGCGTCCACCCAGCGCGGAAATCTCCAGGCTGTTGCGGCCCAAAGCGCCCGCGTTGGCCACATTTGCCACTACCCCGGGTGAGAGCGCCAAGATCTGCGTATAGTTTCGGGTGGCAAGTGGAAGGCTGACCAACTGCGCGCTCTCCACGATTCTCCCCAGCGCGCTGGAAGCGGTTTGTACAAGCTCCGCGCCCGATTCAACCGTTGTCGTTGTGACAATGGATGCCACTTGCAGGTTTATGTCGATGACCGTCGTTTCGGTGACGCGCACGGGAATCGACTTTTGCTCAATCCCGCCGAAGCCGCTTGCATCGACATCGATTTGATACGTGCCCGGTGCAAGCAAAGCGAAGGCGTACCGCCCCTCGCGATCGGTGCGCGACGACCGAGTCGCGTTTGATTCGGACATGGTGAGTTTCAACTGAGCGCCGGGGACCGCGGCCCCGCTCGCGTCCCGCACCGCACCGGCGATCTGTCCGGTGCTGGCCGTTTGCGCAACGCTCAACAATGGCATCAATAAAACTACAAACGGGACCATCCTCGTCATAAGAGATTTCCTTCCGTGGTGACCGAATACAATGTCTCCAAAACGGTTCTGCGAAAGCCGTGCATAATCCTGCGCATCTCTCCACCGGCTTGGACAGGGTCTTCGAGCCGGAATAGATCGACAATGTCCTGGTGCCTTCCGGCGAGTGCCGGAAAGTCGAACAGCATTGGCTCCTGCTTGAGTTGAATCAAGACGAATGCGAACAGAGGGGTGGTGAGACCGTCCAGGCACTTCTCCAAATATGGGTCCCCCGCCATGCGGCAGACTTGATTGTGAAACTCGATGTCACACTCAAAGAAGCGCTGATAGTCCTTGCACGCGGCCGACTCGATCATCGCGTTCGCCCATTCTTGCAAGCGGCCAAGTCCGGGGCGATCCGGTATCGCCAGTGCATACTGAACGCTCAAAGCTTCCAGTTCTGCGCGCAACCGGTAGATCTGGTGCACGTCAGTGGAAGAGAGCTTCGTGACATAGGTTCCGCGCCCAGGGCCGTCGGAAACCAACCCCAGATGATGCAGCTTCTGAATACCTTCGCGAACAGGAGAGATTCCGACCTCGAGTTCCCTTGCCAGCTTTGCTTCAATGATGCGCTCGCCGGGCTTCAAGCGGCCGTTCAATATGGCGTCCCGGAGAACGTCGCGAACCCAGTCGCCCGTGCCAAGGGGGCGCGCGGGAAGAAGAGATGAGGAAATCTGCATGCTGCGCTATGGAGCATAATCCAAATTGGATTTTCTGTCAATATAGAACAAGCGGATCGCCTGGACAAGCGCAGCGACGCAGCTTACCAAGGTTAAGATCCGCCAGAACTTTGCATCGACTGGAATCGAATCACCAGACCTCATGCCCTCCAGAAGCATTGCGTCCAGCTTGTCCTTCGTCCGCCGCCGTTGGTCTGCGCGAATCAATTCGCGAAAATACTCGCTGCGCGTGATGTAGCCGTTCTTCGTCTGCTCTTCCGCGTAGTGCTTCAGCTCCTGGGGCAACGAGTACATTCATCGAACTCATAGCCATGCGTCACACTCCAATGGCAGATTCTGTCAACTACTGCCACATTGATTGCAACGGATCGCTGGGCGTCAAGGGACTGATCGGCCTTGCGAAGCGGATCGCGCAGGCAGTGAGTGACACCTTTTGGGGATCTACTCAGCGTGAGAGATCAGGGTGATGCCCGAAAACCCGAGGTAGTCACTTTGATTATGTGTGATTAATGGGGCGTCGTAGAGTAGAGCTGTGGCTGCAATCCAGGCATCGGCGCTCTCCATTCGACGCCCGGCCGATTGGGCCGCCACCATTACTTCAGCCCATTTGCGGCAGAGGTCCGGACTCGACGGTACCACTGTGAACCTACGCAGAAATGTGTGTAGCAACTGAACGCGTCTTGTCCCCCAACGGTATTGAAGGGTCCAGCGTTCGATTTCGGCGACGGTCATGAACGAAATCAGCGCGGCACGGCCAGCAAGTTCCGGATCATAGCGGGAACCGAAGGGATGATTCTTGAATATGAATGAGACGACATCCGTATCGACGACAACTTCCGTCATGACTAAGGGTCAGTTCGTTTGTGGCCGCGCCATTCCCGAATCGTCGCCAGGAATTCCTCGATGGTTTCTTCTTCCGGCCAAAAGTTCCCGTGGAGAACAGAGACGTCCGTAATCAGTCCCGTCCTCTGCTCGGCCATCAACTGTTCGACGGATGGGTGCCCTGACGGAGCATAACGATCAGACGGCGCGTGTTCACGTGCTGTGGTGTCGCGCTTCATTCCCTTTGAGTATACCGCTACACCTCTACTGCTGCGTCTCCAGCGGGCGCCGCGCTTTGTCGAAGAATTCGTTCTGCAAACGCAGGCTCGTTTGATCGGCCTTGGCGGAGCGGATCGCATTCACCAATCCGCTGATCCACGCCTTGATCTGATACTCGCCCAATTCCTTCGTCGCCGCCGATCCGTCGCCGGCGTAATGATCGGGATATTTCGCGTACCACCAGATGCCGGTGTAGAGTCCGGCGGGCAGGTCGAGGCGATTGCGATCCGCGCCCGATTGCGTTGCGGCGCGGTCCATGCGCACCAGATCGGGATGCGTGACCAGCGTGTTCGACGTTTCCGATTCGCCGGCGTGTCCATCGTTCTTCGTCTTCTTCGGCGGACCGCCGGGCGGCATGGCGGGCCGCAGGTATGCATAGACAACGAAGTCGCGCGGCGATGCCAGTTGCGATTGCGAGAAGAACGGCAGCAGGCTCGTATTACCGCCGTGGCCGTTGAC
>JACPVQ010000105.1 GCA_016191645.1 Candidatus Solibacter usitatus | reverse complement strand
GTTTCGAAATTTGTAAAAATTGGTTCAAATAATATCTAATTCCGAACAAAAGATCGAAATAAATTGCTCGAGCCAAAAATTTCGATCTTTTGTTCGAAATTAGGTGAAATTAGAAATAGGGGTGACGCACTACTCCAATGACGACGACGGGAAATTCCTATGCGTCGTTCCTGCTTGGCGCGCTCAATTCATCCAACGTGACCGAAGATTCGGTGGTCGGAACCGGCGCGCGCTATGGCAACTATTCTTATTGGATCCAGGACAATTTCAAGGTAAGTTCCCGGCTGATGTTGAATCTCGGTTTACGGCACGACATTTTCCTGCCGTTCAAAGAAGTGCTGGACCGAGAGTCTTTCTTCAATCCGAACCTGCCAAATTCCGCCGCCGGAGGCGCGCCGGGGATTCTGATGTTCATGGGCAATGGACCGAATAGCTGCAAGTGCCGCACCAACATCAATACGAACTACAAGAACTTCGGGCCGCGCATCGGAGTCGCCTACACGCTCAACGATAAGACGGTCATCCGCGCGGGTTACACCATCATGTACACGCATCGCGGCGCAGTGGGCGGACGCGGCGGCGGGCGCATTGGAACCGGAACGCTGGGCTATTCGGCCAGCCCATCGTTCGTCAGCCCGGAAGGTTACTCTCCCGCTTTCTACTGGGACAACGGAGTGCCGTCATACGCGAAGCCGCCATTTTTCGAACCGACGCTCGGCACGACTTTTAACGGAACCACGTCGCCCGCGGCCACCATGCAATACGGCGACCCCATTATCGGCGGCCGTCCGCCGCGCTATCAAAACTGGAACTTAGGCGTGCAGCGCGCGCTCACATCCACGCTCAGCCTGAGCGTGAACTACGTCGGCAGCAACGGACATTTTCTGGGCGGCGGCGGCCGCGGATTCTGGTCCGATCAAGTGCATCCCAGATACCTGGTGCTGGGCAATCTGCTGACCATGCCCGCCAACAGCGCCAATCTTGCAACCGCTCGCAACATTCTCCCGTCTTTGCCCGGATTGCCGTATCCGAATTATTCCGGCACAGGCGCGACCATCGGCCAGATGTTGCGTTCTTTTCCGCAGTACACCAATGTGAGCGACCTGTGGGGCGACGTGGCGAATTCCAACTACAATTCGCTTCAGCTCACGGCCAACAAACGTCTCTCCCATGGTCTGGTGTTCAATCTTTATTACACGTACGCGAAAGCGATGGACGACACGGCGGGCACGCGCACCGCGTACAACTGGAAAACGGAGAAGGCGCCATCCACCGACGCGGCGAATGTGTTGAATATCCTCTGGGTTTACGGACTTCCGTTTGGCAAAGGCCACAGTCTCGGCTCCGGCAATGTGGTTGTGGAAAAACTCACCAGCAACTGGCAGCTATCGGGTATCACCACTTATCGTTCCGGGCAGTTTCTGGGAACCGTGGGCGCGGCGTGCACGCTTCCTCCTAACGCCGGAAGCTGCTACGCCGATTACAACCCGAATTTCTCCGGGCCCATACGCATTAACGGAACCTACGGATCGGGCGATCTGCTGGCCACAAATGCTCCCGCTTTTCTCGACAGAGGCGCGTGGATGTCCCCTACGGCGTACAGCTATGGCAACACGCCTCGCACCGGCGCCAATGGACTTCGCGGCCCCAGTAATTCCAACCAGAGCGTCGCGCTGAAACGCGACTTCGGAATTCGCGAGGGTTGGAAAATTTCCGTACAGGCGGATGCCTTCAACGTCTTCAATTGGGTGCGGTTTGGAAACCCGAACTTCAACATCACTTCAGCGAACTTTGGCAAGATCACCGGGACGGCAAATTCGCCTCGTGTGGTTCAGTTCAACGCAAGGCTGACTTTTTAGTAAGGATTGCCTCCGGCAGTTGATCGTGCTAATCTCGATAGGGAATATGGAGATTCTAGAGTCCGTCGTCCTTCCCGCTCTTACTCCGGTGGAAAAGGAGTACGACAAGACGGTCCGCGAGGACATTGAGCAGTTCCGCCTGCACATCAATAAATATGTTGCGGGGGAGATCAACGACGATCAATTTCGCGCCCAACGGCTGCGCCGCGGCATTTACAGCCAGCGTCAGCCGGGCGTTCAGATGATCCGCACCAAAGTTCCGGGCGGAACGCTCACCGCGCTACAGATGCGGCAGATGGCTCGCATCGCCGATGAATTCTGCGCCGGCAAAGGACATCTCACCACGCGTCAGAACATGCAGTATCATTTTGTTCCGCTGGCGAAGGTTCCAGACGTGCTGCACCTGTTGGCCGATACGCGTCTGACTACGCGGGAGGCCTGCTACAACACCGTTCGCAACATCACGGCCGATTCGCTGGCCGGCTTGCTGCCTGGCGAGGCGTTCGATGTTCGGCCCTATGCGCGACTGGCGGCCTTCGCGTTCCTGCATAAGGAACTCACCGATAGCCTGCCGCGCAAATTCAAAATCTCATTCAGCGGGTATGCTAACGATCCGATGATCGGCGCGATTCACGACGCCGGTCTGATTGGGTTGGTACGCGACGGGAAACGTGGATTCCGCGTTGTCATCGGCGGCGGCCTTGGACCATTGCCTCGCGAAGCGCATGTACTCGACGAGTTTCTTCCCGTGGAGAATCTCATTCCGCGTTTGGAAGCCGTCATCCGTCTTTTTAACAAGCACGGCAACCGGCAGAACAAAAACACCGCCCGCTTGAAATTTGTCATTAAGGACCGCGGCTGGGATTGGGTGAAAGAAACCATCGAAGCCGAATACGCGGACATCCAGAAGAACGGCGGAATTCCCACGCCGCAATCGGTTCCCGAAGGGTTCGGCGGATTCGTTTCGAAGCCTCCGGCATTGGGTCAAGGCATGCAGCTGCCCGTGGTGGACACGCGCAGCGCCGACGCGGAGTTGGACCGCTGGCTGGAAACCAACGTCGCCCCTCAAGTGCAGGATGGATATGCGGCGGTAACGGTTCTGGTTCCGCAAGGCAACCTCACCGGCAGCCAGATGAGGGCGCTGGCGAACCTTGCCGAAGATGCGGGCGATGGATTGCTGCGGTTCACCATTGAGCAAAACATTGTGATCGGCTTTGTGCCCGCGGGTAATCTGCGCCGCATGTATGCGGCGTTGAAGCTGATCGGCCTGCATCAGGCGGGCGCAAACGAGTTGGATGACGTAGTCACTTGCCCCGGCGCATATTCCTGCAATCTTGCGCTGACCAAGACCATGAACCTGGGCGCGGCGCTGGCCGTTGCCGTGAAGAACCATCCGGATAAGGCCGTACGCAAGTTGAAAATCCGTTCCAGCGGCTGCCCAAACTCTTGCGGTCAGCACTGGATTGGCGATATCGGATTCTACGGCAACGCCCGCAAGATCGGCGGGAAGGAAGTTCCGTTCTACGCCATGCTGCTGGGCGGCGGCGATGACAACGGCGTCATGCGTTTTGGGCTCACGGTGCAAAGCATGCCGGCGCGATTGGTTCCCACGGCTGTGAAGCGCGTAGTGGATCATTTCAGCGCCAACCGGCAGGAAGGCGAATCGTTCCGCGCCTATGTCATGCGGCACAAGACGGAATTCTTCAAGACCATGACAGCCGACCTGGCGAAGCCCGCCGAGTTGTTCCCCGAGATCTATCAGGATTGGGGCGACGACGAAGCGTACTCCTTACAGCTTGGCCGCGGCGAGTGCGCAAGTTAACACCTGCCGCCCGCTAAGCCGACGCTCTTTCATGGGAAAATGGAATTCCATGAAGCTTACACTTTCACTTGCCATGTCCCTGTGCGCCTCCGTCGCGATGGCGCAGAACCCTCTTTCCACGGAAACAAAAGGTCTCTACGATCAGATCAAGGCCAACGTCATCAAGGCCGCCGACAAAATGCCGGAAGAGAATTATTCGTTCAAGCCGACCCCGGAAGTCCGCTCCTTCGCGCAGTTGATTGGTCATGTCGCCGACGCGCAGTATTTGTTCTGCTCCCCGGTGAAGGGCGAGACAAGAACTCCGCCGGGCGTTGAGAAATCGAAGACCAGCAAGGCCGAGTTGACCGCCGCGCTGAAAGAGGCGTTCGCATATTGCGATGCGGCGTATGGAGCGATGACCGACGCCGAAATCGTGAAGACCGCCAAGTTCTTTGGCCGTGAGCGCACGAAGCTGAACATCCTGAACTTCAATGCCAGCCACAACAATGAGCATTACGGCAACATTGTCACCTACATGCGGTTGAAGGGCCTGGTTCCGCCTTCGAGCGAGGGCCGGTAACTTCCGTTGTTCTTCTCGCAGCCTTTGCCGGTTGGCAGTGCCGCGCCGGAATTTTCTCTGCCAACCGATGAGGGCGCGACCGTTACTCTCAGTGAATTGCGCGGCAGCAACGTCGTCCTCATCTGGTATCCGGGTGACGACACGCCAACCTGCCGCGCACAACTGTGCGAGTTTCGCGATTCCTGGGCCGGCGCAAAAGCCAGAGACGTTCTTGTTTTCGGCGTGAATCCGCAGGGCGCGGCAAGCCACGACAAATTTCGCAAGAAGTTCCAATTGCCCTTCCCGCTGCTCATCGACAAGGGGCAAAAGGTCGGCGCGCTCTACAACACGCGAAGTCTCATCGTGCGGCGCACCGTTTATTTGGTTGGCAGGGACGGCGTCATCCGGTATGCGAAGCGGGGGAAGCCGGAACCGGCGGAAGTTCTGGCCGCCGCCGACTGATCTTCAGTTTGCTGGAGCCTCGCAATTTGCCGGTTTTGTGTGGGGCAGATCTCCAGACCGCCTCTGCCGGCAGTGATCGATATCTCCGAAAAAGCGGGATCTGGAGATCCCGCCGCAGATCTGGAGATCTGCCGCAGATCTGGAGATCTGCCCCACATCAGATCTGGAGAACTGCCAAGACAGAATGTCCAGACTCCAGATCTTGCGCGAGGCCTCAGCCTCTATAGAAAATCAGCGCATGATGCCGGTGTGCCCAATGGAATAGCGGCCAGGCTGCGGCCACACGCAGAGTCCGTGCGGATTGCGGCCCACCTTGATCTTGGAGATCAGTTTTCCCGACGTGGTGTCGATAGCGTAAACGACATGATGATAACGGCCTGACAACCAAAAGATCTTTCCATCCGCGGAAAGATTGCCCATGTCGGGACTTCCTCCACCTGGGATCACCCACTTTGTTGCGACCTTCCGCGTCGCCAGATCGATCAGGCTGACCGAACCCTCGCCGCGATTGGACACGTACATGTACTTGAAGTCCTTACTCACGTACAGCCCATGGGCATTTTTTCCAGTCGGAATGAAGCCGGTCACTTTGAACTGTTCGCCATCCACCATGTGCACTCCATGAGCGTCCATATCGGCGATGTAGAAAGTCTTGCCGTCCGGCGAGAGTTTGATGTCCTGCGGCATTCCTCCGCCGGGTGTGGAAATCTTGCCAACAACTTTCATTGCGGCGACGTCGACTTTCACCACTTCGCCTGAGAACTCGCAGGTGGCGAGAAAATATTTTCCATCGGCGGAAAAATCGATGTGGTCGACACCCTTGCAGGGAACGGGAACGGACTTTACCAGTTTGAAAGTTTTCGGTTCCCGGAAGTCCAGTTTGCGCAGCCGCTCCGCAACGACAATGGCGTACTTCCCATCCGGCGTGTAGTACATGTTGTAGGGATCGTCGACACGAATCGTGCGCACGAAGGTTCCCGTCGCCGGGTCGATCTCGGAGAGCGTGTCGTTGAGGTCGTTGGTGGCATAGAGCGTCTTGAGGTCGTAAGAAGGAACCACGTGCTGCGGTTCTTTGCCCACCGGAAAAGTCCGGATCACTTCCATTTTTTTCGGGTCGATTACACTGACGGTATTCCCCTGAGCATTCGGCACGTAGATCAGTTCCGGATGCTGGCGAATCCACGGCTGAATTCTGTCCTTCGTTGTTTCCGAATAGATGTTCAACGGATCCACGATAGGAGGCATGCCGGGCAGCCGGTTAGAAGAATTCGGCTGGGCGGGAGCAAGAGAGCAGACAGTAAGCAGGAATAGAGCCGACAGTGAGTGCATAACGAGGTTGGTAAGCACTTATCGTACCATCCGGTTCAAAAAAAAAGCCGGGCGCCGGTCATTGCGCCCGGCTGAGGAGCACCCACAAGCCGCTCGGAGGTGGCAGCTTGTGGAAGTGGAGGAGCTCGTTAACTCAACAAGCCGCCGTGGCCAAGACAGGCGATTTCCCAACCCGTCACACGATAGCGGGCCAAAACAGGCGGCAGAACCAAATCCACTATGTTCGGTCTTACCGAACGGAAACACCCTGGAGCCGAGATCACAGGGATGTCCTCCTTATATCCTAGCAGAAATAGGTTGCCAGGTTCTACTGGGGCTAGGAAGCGCTCCAGTTGGACCCCCGTCTTGACCATGGAACGGCCGATGGTGTCGTCCGGACCGGCAGGCATGGTAGTAGATGCGATCAGGACCGCGGTCGGCTTGCCACGGAGCAATTGCTCGAGCGCTCTAGCCATTGCCGCCTCTTCTTCCACTACCGCCAGAGAAAATGACGGAGCGAGCCCAAACCTCTCAAGTTTCTGGCGGGTGATGGCTTCAAACTGGATGCGTGCGCGGTCTCCGCTCACCGCGTCGGAGTAAAGCACCGCGATGGAGGGCTGCCGGATGGGGCGCGCCTGAAGAATAGGTCCGCGCTCGCGAAGAATATTGACGATAGCTTCCATTTGCGACTTACTAATGGCAAACGGCGCGCTCTTCACGGTGCAAACTCTTTCGCCCGTCCTGACATGACTGAAATTCACCAGTGTGCTGATCACTACACTTGCCGCGCAATTGATCTGCTT
>JACPVQ010000068.1 GCA_016191645.1 Candidatus Solibacter usitatus | reverse complement strand
CACTTCCAACGTGACGTGTCCGTTCAATAGTTCAGGGATGCTCGGCATGACCGAGATTCTACGGAATTCCGCGGCTGTTTGCTTGTCGGTTTGAGGTCGAAGACCTCGCTAGTAGTACAGAGCAGCACAGCCGCAACCAAAGTAAATCTTCGCGGCCTGGGAAGAATCCACGGAGGCTATTTCAGCGGCGAATAATCCGTGGGATCGAAATACACCGACTCCACTTTCTTCACCAGCCTGCCGTTCACTTCTGACGCGGCCGCGGCTTTCTTCCAATCCGGATCATCACGGAAAGCGGCCCACGCCTGCTTCGCCTGATCGCGGCTCTCGAAGGAAAGCAGATAGGTGAGAGTGTTGTCTTTCGTGGGACCGTCCTGCGGCACGCCGTACCAGACGTTCTTCATTCCGTGCTTTTCGAAGATCGCCATCGTGTGGTTGCGGAAGCGCGATTGCAGGTCGCCCAGTTTGCCGTCGTTGGCCGTGTAGGTGCGTAATTCATAAACGCGGTTCTTGCCGGCCGCATTCGCGCGCTGCCCGCCCATCCAGAATCCGGCGGCGAATACAGCCGCGATCATCGCCATACAAAAAGAAAGTTTCATACCGCGCATTATACGACGCCCGTCAGCTCTTTAGCTCGACCACCAGAACCTCGAACGGTTTCCCGCTCAGGTTTTCTTCCTGGTGTTTGGCCGGGCCGCTCAGTACCACGTCCCCGGCTGCGTGCTTCACGGCGTCCACTTTGCCGCTCGCGTCGGTCACGCGAAAATCCATTTCCGTGACAAATACCACTACGCGGTTGAGCCCATGCTCGTGCATCGGGGCCGTTTCTTTCGGGCCAATCCGCGCCCGCACCACGCGCACCTGGTCGTTCTCGAATTCCACCTTGTAGTGCTTGGGATCAATCTTCACGGGGTCCAAAGCGGGCCAAGCGGTTTTGGTCTTCACGCCGGGTTTCTTCAATTCCACCTCGACGATAGTCACCTTCTGATCGCTGACAATTTCGGCGATGTGCATGCCGCTGGCCGGGCTCCATTTCGGCTCGGCGGCCTTCCATTCGAGCACCACCTTCTTACCGTCCTGATAATCGATGGTCTGTTTGCCGGGCTGCATGTAGATCATCACGCGGTTGATCTTGTGATCGTGGAGCCGCGTTTTCTTGTGGTGGTCCTGAGTCACCTTGAGAACCTTGACCTGGTCGTTGTCTACGACGGTCACGTTCTGCGCGTACAGCGATGCCGCGAGAGCGGAGATGCAAAATAGTTGAAGTTTCATTTCTCAATCCTGACGAGTACGAATTCTTTTTCCTTAACCATGCCCACACCCGGCGCATACCATTTGTGCGTTGTTCCGCGTTCCAATGTGCTCGACTCTTTTGTCTGAACGCAGTTCTGGAAGGTCCCGGCGGGCGTTGTTACGGTCTGCCCGACCGCGACCACTTCGGCGCGGTCCATGGCGACTCCGGGCGCCATCTCCTGAAAATACTTGAGGCCTACTTTGTTCGTTCCCGGCATGATGAGACCGAACTTCGCGCCTTTCTCGCCGGAAAGCCAAGCCCCCTTGTGGTCCTTGATTTTGCCGTGCTTGTAGGTGTCGACATCTTCGCCGAAGTAGTAAACATCCTTCGTTTGCGAATCGACCGCGTAGTAGTCGCGCGTCGCTTCGATCAGTTGGCCGTTTTTCATTTCGCGATCTTCCACCACTCTGCACTCAACACCATCTATGACCTTGGTTTCATTCAACACGATGGCAGTCATTGTGTTATTGCCCTGCTTGTAGTGCAGCTTGTGGCCTGGGGTTAGCACAAAGTAATCGTTGCCCCCGTTCGGACCAAGGCGCTTCTTGTCCACGGGAAAGTCGTCCTGCCAGCCGCCCGAAGCGGCTGCGCAAAGCAGTGCGCCGATCAGCATCGTTGGGATCGCCGATTTCATGATCCCTCCATTCTACATCCCAGGGTGTATACTACACCTCATCATGTCAGCGGCCACTCGAGAACTCACCGAACATGTATTGTCGCCGTCAACCGCGGGCCCGCCATCCGTTCCGCCCGCCACCTCTTCTCCTCGACTGATCAGCCTCGACGCGTATCGCGGCTTCATCATGCTGATCCTTGCCTCTTCGGGGGTCGGCCTCGCGGTTCTCAAAAATCACGATGGCTGGGCTTGGCTTGCGCACCAGGTGGACCACGCCGCTTGGGAGGGTTGCACGTTTTGGGATCTGATCCAACCGGCGTTCACTTTCATGGCCGGCGCCGCGATGCCGTTTGCCATCGCGCGACGCCTGGAGTTAGGAGCAACGATGCCGCAGGTGTTCCGGCACGTTGCGTGGCGCGCGCTGCTGCTAGTCGTGTTGAGCAACATCTTTTCGAATTGGGGACGCCCGGCACTCTCGTATCAATTCATCAACGTGTTGAGCCAGATCGCGTTTGGCTACATCATTTGCTTTTTCATCACGAGGTTGCAATTTCCCAAGCAAGTCGGCGTTGCCGCCGCCATGCTTGCCGGGTATTGGGCGCTATTCGTTTTGTTTCCGGGAACTGACGGGCCTTACTCCAAGACCGATCACATCGGCGCGGTCCTCGATTTGAAGGTGCTGAATATCGTGAACAGAGGCTATTACGGGACTCTTAATTTTGTTGGGAATGCCGTCACAATACTGTTCGGCTGTTGGGCGGGGATGCTGCTGCGAACTTCGCGCTCGCATGCTTACAAAATGACCGTGATGGCCTCGTGCGCCGCGGGAGGTTTCCTGCTCGGCCTGGCGCTGCAGCCCTGGAATCCAATGGTGAAGCGCATCTGGACCGCGTCGTTCACTTTCTTCAGCGCGGGTTGGGTAGTGCTGATGCTCCTCGTCTTCTATTGGTTGATTGAAGTGAAGGGTTGGAAGAGATGGTCGTTCCCGTTTGTCGTTGTGGGAATGAATTCCATCTTCATCTATTCGCTCGGGCAGATTGGACTCAAAGGATGGCTGGACCGCGGGTTGAAGGCGTTCACAGGCAACTTCAGTTTCATGGGCGATCTCGGCGCGATTCCGCACAGCATTGTCGTACTGGCCTTCATGTGGTACGCCTGCTACTGGCTCTATCAGCGGCGTATTTTTTTCAAAGTGTAGAGCTACTTCTTTTTTCGTCCGTTGTGTTGCTCGCGCAACTTGGCGGATTCCTCTCGCAAATCCGACGTCTCTTTTTGCGCCGCTTCCAGTTCCGGCTCCGCTATCAAAACCGGCGGTCCGGAGAAGCTTGCCGTTTTCTCCACATCCGATTTGCCCGGTCTGTGAATCACCAGTTTGACATTCACCTGTTGCGACCGCCGCCGGTACGTCAGCGAGCCGCGCTGTGCCGTCATGCTATCCACAGCGATGGGATCGAGGGGCGTTCCGTCATTGATAAGCACCATTACGCTGCTGGACTTGGCGATCTCCGCGCTGCGGCCATCCCAGGAAACGGTAAGCACGCCCGCATCGTCGTGAATTTGCAACCCGTTGGACTGATTCCCGGGTGATCGCGTCCATGACAGGAACGCGGCCGCGCCCAACAGGCAGAACAGAACTGCCATCCCAGCCGCCGACCACAAAAGCCGCCTCGATGCCTGCACCGGCTCCGGCTTTGCCGGTGCAGAGGCTCGTTGTGCCGCGCGCGCACCGGCAATGGCGAATTCATTTGCAGTTGCGTCCAGGTGGATGGCCCCGTTCTGCTCGCGAAAGAAAAACCCCGCCCTAGCCGGGCCCTCAGCCGTTTGCTCCAACACCAACGTCACCTGCCAGCGTTCGGGGAAGAAGCGGTGATAGAGAGCAACGTCATCGCCGCTCATGCACACCATCGGATGCGAAACGAACCAACCCAACGGATGCAGAACTTGTAATTCCGGATCGGAAGCGGCGTCCTCAAGCAGACGATCCAGATCCTGCCGGTCCTCGTTGGACAGAGAGAATCGCGATCCGCCCGGGTTGCGGCGGGAGATGGGACGCCAGGCGAGAATCCGCAGTAGTTGTTCGCCGCGCCTGCCGAACAGGACGCCGGCTTCTTCGGAATGATTCCCGCCGGAAAGCGAGTGTCCGCGCATCTGCTCAAGAACGGAGTGCGGACATTCAATGGAGTACGGAAATTGCGGCGCGCTCCAATGCAGCGTGCCGGTTTCTCGTTTGGACAACGCCGAGGAACCTGGTTGGCTCATCAGTGTGAGTTTATTCTATCGAAGTGCGAGTTCGGATGGGAAGGCGGCATCAAGCAGCAGCCTGGTGTACTCGTGGCGCGGCGACGACAGCACCTGTTCCATGCTGCCCGATTCCACAATGCGTCCTTCGTGCAGCACGGCGACTTTGTGGCAGAATCCACGCAGCAGGGAAAGCGTGTGCGTAATGAAGAGCACCGCCGCGCCGTAGCGAACGTTGGTTTCCTCGATGCACCGCATCACTTCGCGCTGCGTAACGGCGTCCAGGGCGCTGGTGATTTCGTCGGCAATCAACACGGCGGGCTGATGTAGCAGCGCCATGGCGATGAGCAGACGTTGCGCCTGCCCGATGCTCACTTGCCTTGGATAGCGGCGCAGGAACCCGGCATCGGTGGGCAATTGAAAGCGCCGCATCGTATCTTTGAGCCGGTCCAGGCCCGCTTCCCAGCGTTCCTTGGAGTGTGCCTTCCAGGCTTCACGAAACTGATCCTCCAACCGAACGGCGGGGTTCCAGGCCGACGACGCGCTTTGCAGCACCAGCGCAATCTCTTTTCCGCGCACGGCGCGCAATCGCTTTTCCGGAGCACCCAATAATTCTTCGCCGCGAAACTTGACGGACCCTTCGGCGCTGCCACCCACT
>JACPVQ010000067.1 GCA_016191645.1 Candidatus Solibacter usitatus | reverse complement strand
CTAATGGAACGCTTTCCGCTGAGGACCTCCGATACTCGGCCCCGCGTACCGAACACGGGGAGTAAGTCCTTGGCTGTTCGCCCGCTGCTCTCCATCAGGTAGGCAAGCATCTCATTGGGCGCAACCGGAGGTAAAGGATGGTGGCGGTCATCGTAAGCCTGGACCAATATGGCCATGGTTTCGAGTAAAGCGAACTCCTCTGGCGACAAACGGTTTTCGCCTTTGTCCATTAGCCGTTCCACACCGGGTCAGAGTGGCGCTCATATATTCCTTGTGCGTCAGGATGCCGCGGATGAACAGCACGCCCCGCGCGAAGTTCATTTCCGCGATCAGCCGGTACTTTCCGATATCGAAGACCACGTGCGGAGTATGCTCCTCGCAAAAGATCCGCATCGCCTTGTGGCTCACGATGTGCATCCAGGGCCGATTGGATGGTCCCAGAACGGGAACGCCATGTCAACAGGATGAGCGGCAAGACCTAATACGAGGCGCTCGATCCCGGACCGGCGGCCCCCGTGGATCAGGCTTCGTCCTCTATGACGTTTGACATAATGCCTTGCGCGTCATATACTGGGACTTGATCCGGTCCTTTAAGTGCGCAGATACGGCATCGCTCTTTCAGGACCACATGGTCCGCCGATTTCAATCCATCGAAAGGACTGCGCGCCGCAAACTCTTGTACTTGCATCAGGCGAGGCGACTGGAGGACCTTCGCGTGCCTCCCCGGAACCAGTTGGAAGCGCTCAAGGGCAATCGTGCCGGGACATACAGCATTCGGATCAACGATCAATGGCGCCTCTGCTTCGCCTGGAATAACGGCGATGCCTACGACGTTGAGGTTGTGGACTACCACTAGAACGCTGGAGAGGTGACAATGAAGCCGTCGAAAAAACTCGATCCAATCCATCCTGGAGAAATTCTCCGCGAGGATTTCATGAAGCCACTTGGGATTAGCATCAACCAGTTGGCTCGCGATCTGGATGTCCCGCCCAATCGCATCGGCGCAATCGTCAATGGCACTCGCTCCATCACTGCCGATACGGCTTTGAGGCTGGGAGCCTATTTCCACGTTTCAGCGGAAACCTGGCTTGGCCTGCAAACCGATTACGATCTTCGGCTGCTACGTCAGCGCCATGGCGAACAGATCGTCAACAGGGTTCGAGCCCGCCCAGCCGCGTGAACACGTCATAGGAAATTTGAGGCAGCGAGGCGCCATCCACACCCTCTCACTCGCTTTCACTTGGACCAGTAGGTTCGACAAGGGCT
>JACPVQ010000032.1 GCA_016191645.1 Candidatus Solibacter usitatus | reverse complement strand
GTTCACTCATTTCCTATGTTTACAATTTTATAGTTTTAACCCAAAAATAGCTCTAGAAAAGAATACCGAATTAAATAAATACGGATTAATCACGTTTGGCTATATTGTGTTATTTAAAATAAAATCGTTTATTAGAAAATGCTCTATTCCAGCGGCCTGCGTGTCAGCGAGCTGATTGGCTTGCAGATGCCCGACATCAACTTGGAAATGGGCTTGGTGCAAGTTACGGGGAAGGGGAACAAACAGCGCATGGTCCCGTTTGGAGCGGAAGCCGCCCAGGCCCTGCGCGAGTACCTCGGCGGGACGCGCGGCCAGATTCTGGGACGGCGCGCCAGCCGTTACGTTTTTGTCAGCCGCCGCGGCGGGAAGCTCACCCGTCAGGCGTTTTGGAAATCGCTCGGGCAGTACGCAAGGTTGTCGGGTATTGGGGACGGGTTGAGCCCGCACGTTCTGCGGCACACCTTTGCGACGCATCTTTTGGAGGGCGGCGCGGATCTGCGCAGTTTGCAGGCCATGCTGGGGCACGCCGACATCTCCACCACACAAATCTACACGCATGTGGCGAGGACCCGTTTGCGGGAAGCCGTCGATGCACACCATCCGAGGGCTTGAGGCCAAGGCATGAGGACATTTCATGAGTGACTACATGTTCATGTTGGAGAACCACCTGAACGCCGAGCAGACGCGCTTTATGGGCCTTCTGCAAGGCGAGTGCGACGCGGCCGGCGTCAATGTATTTCTCGCCGGCGGAGCGATGCGCGACATGTTGGGCGGTTTTCCCATTCGCGATCTCGATTTTGTAGTCGAGACGAACGCTGTGAAGCTCGCCAGAAAGCTGGCTAAGGAGAGCGGCGCGGAGATCGTCTCCACCGACGATCTGCGCAAGTCGGTGGAGTTTCTTCTACCGGCCGGCTCCACGGTTCAGGTCGCTATGGCGAGGTCGGAAAAGTACTCCAAGCCGGGGAAGAAGCCGCACATCGAGCCGGCCAGTATCCATGAGGATCTGCGCTGCCGCGACTTTACCATCAACTCCATTGCGCTGTCTTTGGGGAAAGCGTCGCGAGGACTGTTGCTGGATCCTACTAACGGCTTGGCGGATTTGGAGCGTCGCGAAATGCGCGCCGTGCACAACTATGTGCTCTACGACGATCCCATTCGCCTGTGGCGTCTGATCCGCTTCAAGGTGCGGCTCTCGTTCGCCATTGAAGAGCGCACGGCGGCACAGTACGCCAACGCGCGCGAGGCCGAAATGGAACAGCACATTCCCCGCCGGGCGTTGTTTGATCAACTGAAGTTCATCGCTCAGGAACAGAATCCGGCGGACGTGTTGAAGGCGCTGGAAGAGGAACGGCTGCTGGGCGGCATTTCGCCGGCGCTGACCGGACAGAAGTTGAATCTGCACGGGTTTTCCAAATTGTTCAAGGCGCGGCAGCTGCTGCCCTTCGGCGTCGATATCGGAGTGGACAACTTCGCCTTGTTGATGGCCGTATTGACGGAGAAGCTGTCCGCCAAGGAAACCAAAGGCATGATGAAGGCTGTGGAAGCCACGCGCGCCGAATCGGAAATCGGAAACAAGCTGGAGACAAAAGCCAAGAAGGCGGAAAAGGCGCTCAAATCGGCGAAATTGAAAAAGCCATCCCAGGTTTTTCAGGCCTGCGGCGCCGAGGCTGGAGAGACCGTACTGTTTCTGCTGATGAATACGGCGCAGCGCACGGTAGCCGATCGCATCCGCAACTACCTGCAAAAATACCTCTCGGCGGCCGCCGAGATCACGGACAAGATTCTGGAGGCCGAAGGGCTGGCTGTGGGCACCCCCAAGTTCGCCAAGGTGAAAGCGGATCGTATCGCGCAGCGTCTGGATCGCCGCCAGCCCAAACCGCCGCCGCCCCCGGAGATCCCGCCGCCTCCGCCGCCGCAGTTGCACGCCAGACGATTCTTATAAGGCGCAGGTCGGGATTAACTATTTCTTCTGATCGTGTGGGACCGTGCATTCAGCCGTTACACTGAGCGTGTTCCCGGCGAGATCGTTGACGGTCGCGATGAGCCGATAGACTCGTCCAGGACCATTCCCAAGACGATCTGCACGCAACTCAATTGTGTATCCGCCATTGAGAGGGGTGATGACAATGTCTGAACTGGGTGGATTCGATGGCGGCTCGCTACTAGTGCCTACGATCTTGAAGGAACCGGGGGCGACCCCGGACAGAGCATCGGAAGCAGTCACGGTTGCAACTTGAACCATCTTCGAATTCACAGGCCAAAGGCTGCACCCGGCGGCCGGCATCCCGGCAATAACGGGCAACCGTTTGTCGATCTTCATGGTTAACGTCTTCGCAATCTCGATGTTGTTGTTGTTGTCGGTTGCGAAGTAGGTAAGAGTGGTGGTTCCCTCTTGTGAAATCGTTACGTTTGCTGAGTTGGAAAACAACGTCTGGAGTGGTGCGCTCTGTGCCCCAGCAAGTGAGTATTGGATCTGCTTGACCCCTGATCCTCCACTGTCCGAAGCGTTCAGTCCGATAGTAACCGTCGCGCTATTCCAGCCGCTCGGGTTTGGTTGTGGCGCGGGTGCAGCCGACGTCAGCGGTGCGATCCGATCGGCTGAGAAGAGGATGGCAGTGCCGTTTCCGATCACAGGGGCGCCAAAGCTCCATGCAATTTGCTGCGAATTCGCGGGCGCGCCCGAATTCCTGATCCCAATCGCAGCCTGTCCCCCTTTGCTAGCCGGGTTTGCGGAACCTAGATCAACCGTTTGATATTGAAACAGAATACTATTCGCGCCCTCGGAAAGCACCACTTGAAATGTCACGGGACTCTGCGATCCCTGCGGATAAGCGTTGTTCCACTGAACTACAAACCGGCGATTTCCGGGCGAGCCTGAGGCCTGATAAAAGATGGCCCCAGCCCCGGAGACCTGGAAGCTCAAATCGCTCCAATAGGGGAGCAACGCAGGCGGGTTTGTAGGAGGGCCCGCCACCGAGAGATCGGCATTTGCAAAATCAATTTCAAGACCATTGCACGCGGCCGCGCTGGAAATGAAATAGAGCGCGCCGTTGGTGCTGACGCAAACCATGGAGTAAGTTTGACCGTAGAACTGAAAGCTAAAAGGCAAGGTCAGCACCGCTGTGCCATCGTCGGTGCCCGCAAGCACACTCGCGCCACCTCCTGGCCCCGCAATATTGGAGAAGCTGTAAACCAACGTGTCCGTGGCTGTATAGCCAGAGGCATCAGGGCCCCGGGTTGCAGCCCACGATGTTGCAGAGCATAGAATCAATAAGGCGACACGCGCTGTATGCTTCAGCAGGATCATCTTGAAGTTGCTCATTTGGTTGCTGTCTCTTTCCTCTGCAATCTCCTCACCAGGAATTCTGCTTGACATAGAAGATTCGACCACCGAACGTAATGGTCCCGCTACGCGTACTGCGAGTGAGCACGCCGTAACTTGACACGCTAAACGGCAGCCTGAAAATGTTCTGGTCTGGACCGGACAGGTTTCCCAGGCTGATGAATGCAGGCCGATCCGTGCCTGTTGTGGGAGTGCACCCGAGTGCGTTTGGCGAACCCAGTACGGTACCGCTGCCCCCCGCCCGGCTGAAGATTTGGCCATAAGCCGCCAGACCGAAGCCGCACGACGCGCCAATTTGACTTATGGTGAAATTCTGATCGCCGACCTGGATGATGCCGGTGCGAGTTCCGGTGGACGGGTTGGGCGCCACGCTGTAGGCAACAGAACCCGTAGTTCCCCCGAAGGATGTGCTCACCGTAATCCAGCCCGCGTAGCTCACCGCGACAGGGGAACAACCTGGCGTTGACGTGGAGAAACCGAAGCCGGATGCCCCACCCGTGGATGCTACGGAGATACCCGTCTGGGCCAGCGCATAACTGCACACTCCTCCCGCCTGGGTGACCGTGTACGTCTGCCCTGCGATCGTCAGAGTGCCAACGCGGGCCATAGACCCCGTGTTGGGCTGCGCAACAAAGGCCACAGTGGACGAGCCGCCGCTCCCCGACGACGTAATGGAGAGCCAAGATGGATCGTTGCTGGTGGACGTCCAGGTACAAGGACCAGGTGCGACGACTCCGACCGTGCCGCTTCCTCCTGTTGCCGGGACCGTTCCGCTGGAAGAGCCGAGGCTGTAAGAGCAAGCGGTCCCAGCCTGTGAAATCGCTAGGCTTTGCCCACCAATCGAAAGATTCGTCGAGCGGGATGCTGCGGAAGCTGCGTTCGACGAGACTACGACACCGACGCTTCCATTGCCGGTTCCCGAAAGACTCGTAAGACTCGCCCAGGTTGCCCCGCTTGAGGCAATCCAAGAGCAATTCGGTCCGTTTGCCGTGACTGAAATGGACCCGGTGCCGCCAACCGAGTTGTACGGACTCCCGCTGCCGTTAGCGTCAATTGTTACGCTGCAGGCAAGTGCGCCTTGGTCGATCTGAAATGGCTGACCGCCAATCAGCAAGGTTCCGCTGCGAGGCACGGTGGCTGGGTTCGCATCCACCGTGAACGTGAGCGTACCGGCGCCCACACCCGAACCTCCGGAGGTCACGGTAATCCAGTTGGGACCTGGCACGGTAGCGTAACTACAACCAGCAAGAGTGGCGACATCCACCGAACCTCCTCCGCCATTCGCGACGAGGGAAACACCGGGGGAGCTAAGACCGACAGTGCAGTTAACACCGGTTTGAGTAACTGTAATCAGCTGTCCGGCGACTGTTGCGGTTAGGACTTGGGTGAGCGGAGTGTTGTTTTGCGGGATGGTCAAAGTGACCGATCCATTGCCCGTACCGTTGGACGGCGAAGCGCCGAGCCCCGTCGCGTTCCAGGAGCAGGCCGAATTAGCCGCCACCACCGTAAGATCGACCGAGCCGCCGCCAGCGGATGCACTGACGTTTGCCGGGCTGACCGAGAAGGAACAGGAGGACCCGAACTGCTGAATCGTGTAGGCCTGCCCAGCTACGGAGATGGTAGCGTTGCGTGCGCTTGCCGCTACGTTGGGAGCAACGGTATAGCTCACCGTAGCAGTTCCCGTGCCACTGGCACCGGAGGTAATGGTCACCCATGTTGGATCGGAGATGGAAGTTGTCCATGCGCACGTAGCCGCCGTCGTCACATCGAAGCTGCCTGCCCCGCCGCCCAGTGGAATGCTGCCCACATTGGGAGATGTGGAGAAGTTGCATGGCGGCGCCGCAGCCACGGTCAGGATCACGGGCGTCGCTTCTGACTGGTTCGCACTCAGTGGCGCGTTCACACCGAACAATCCTGCATATGTGCCGATTCCGAGTCCCGCGGGATTCAGGGTGAGGTTGAGCGTTCCGGAGGTGGTTCCGCTCCCTGCCGAAAGCGTGGATCCGGGAATGCCGGAGAACGCCGCTGTGAAAGGCATACTTCCGGACGAGGTATTGACCGAAATTGGGAGCGGGCTGGGAGTGCTGGAACCCTGAAGGTAGGTGACCTGGATCGGAGACGGCGTCACGTTCAATCTTGGGACTTGGCCCGCCGCGTTATCCACGGCGATCACGAGGCTTCTCGACCTGGAGTTTCCGGCGCTATCACTCAAAGTGTAGCTGATAGTGTAGAACCCAGGGTAGGCCGGGGTTCCGGAGAGCAGCCCCGCGGATGTCAGGCTCATGCCGACGGGCATATCCGAAGGTCGATTGAGTTGAAATGTGTAAGGTGGAGTGCCTCCAAAGGGGAGCAACGAAAGTGAATAGAGCGATCCCACCATTCCGGAGGGGGTGAGGTTAGACGGACTATTCCCAAGCAATGTAACGGTCTGCGAGATCGCCTGCGACACTGATTGGCCAACAGCATCGGTTGCCACCAAAGTGTACGCATAGGTGCCTGCGGTGGTTGGCTTGCCCGCGAGGTAAGCGGGAACACCATTGAATCCTTGAAAGATCGCTATCCCGGGAGGCAAAACAGAGCCTGCCGCTAACGAGTAGGTGATCGGGGCCACGCCTCCGCCGGCCTTTAGTTCGGATCTAAACGGCGCTCCGGCAACGGGGGTGGCTACGCCAAGAAGCGTCGCACTTGTCAGGGGATTGGTCCCTCCCACAGTCGTGATTACGAGCGAGAAGCTGACGGCGTTGAATTGGGCTCCACTGGCATCGGTCACGATCGGCTGGATGGTATATCGGCCACTCGCGGCGGGGGTGCCTGACAGCACGCCCGCTGAGCTGAGCGTGAGTCCAGGAGGAAGCGGTAGGAAAGGCGACTCCGAGAACGAATGCGGCGCGATTCCGCCGGCGATTCGAAACGTATACGAATAAGGGCTCCCGACTGTTCCAGCGGCAAGGACGCGAGTAGAGGCTGTCGTCGCCAGTTGCATCGGGGCGCCCCGGTAAGTGAACGTGTGGTCCACGACGTTGCCGGCGTTTGCGTTGTCCGTCGCGCGCAGCGTGAACACGTATGTCCCCGGGTTCGTGATGACTCCCGCAAGCGTGCTGGTCGTACCAGAGGTCACAATAGCCATGCCCGTAGGAAGCGTGCCTGCCAGTAGGGCCCAACTGTAGGTAGAGGTCCCGGTGGCGGTCAGGGTTGTCGCTAATCCGGTCCCAACATTAGAGATCAGCGGGTTCAAAGTTGAAACGAAGAACCCAAGCGCGTTGGT
>JACPVQ010000031.1 GCA_016191645.1 Candidatus Solibacter usitatus | reverse complement strand
GGTGACTCCGGAACAGGCCGCGAAATTGGAGTTCGCCCGGCAGCAAGGCAAGATCAGTCTGGCCCTTCGGAATCCGCTGGACACGGCAATTACCGACGCGGAACACGAGCCCGTTATCACAGCCAGCGACTTGAATGTCGGCAGCGGTCCGCAGCGCCGGCGCGGCAAAGGCGGTCCGGTGCCCAATCTGAATAGCGACGACGTGTGGAAGCGGCTTACTTCGGGGCAACCCGTGGTGATGACGCCTACCGGAGATATTGTGAACGCTCCCAAACAGAAGGAAGAGAAGAAGGAGCCGCCCAAACCAAGATTTGTCGTTGACGTGTTCAAGGGTGACAAGCACGTGCAGGAGACTTTCCAGTAAAGCTGACGTAGCCAAAAGGAAACCATAGAGGATGATCCGACTCATTTGTCTCGCGCTGCTGGCCAACCTGATGGCAATGGCGCAAACCATGCCTGGCAAGGAAGTCAGCATCATGGTGGGCCGCGGGGAGCTGTTGCAGTTCCAGGGCGATTTGCAGCGCGTGGTCATCGCCGAACCCAAGATTGCGGATGCGGTGGTAGTGTCGCCGCACGAAGTCATGATCAACGCCAAGTCCGTCGGCATGACGACGCTCATCGTTTGGGAGAACGGCGTCACGCCGGCCCGGTACAACATCTCCGTAATGCCGGACAACACCGCAACGGACACGCTGCTCAAAGACGTTCAATCCAAACTGCCGGGGTTACACGTGGCGGGAAACGCCGACAAACTGGTGCTCTCCGGTCCCGTGAAGAATCAGGAGGAGAGCAAGAAGGCCGAGGCCATCGCCGCGGCATACGCCAAGCAGGTCTCCAACATGCTTCAGTTGCCGCCTGCTCCCGAGCCGAGGCAAATTCTGCTGCAAGTGAAATTCGCCAGCATCGACCGGTCCGCGCTTTCCGAGTTTGGCTTCAACTATTTCAGCCGCAACCCCACAACCCTGGGCGCACTGAGCACACAACAGTTCCAACAGCCTCGCTTCAGCCAATTGCAATTCCAAAACCAGGACTTCGCTAATTCCACCATCAACTTCGCCGATCTCCTCAACCTGTTCATCTTCCGGCCGGACCTGAATCTTGGCGCCACCATACGCGCCCTGCAAGGCCGCAATCTGATTCAAGTTCTGGCGGAACCGAACCTGATCGCCATTGAGGGCAAGGAGGCCAGCTTCCTGGCGGGCGGCGAATTCCCCTTCCCCACTCTGACAGCCACCACGACCGGTGGTGCGGTAGCGCCTGTGATTACGGTGCAGTTCCGCAAGTTCGGCATCCAACTCGGCTTCACACCTACGGCGGCGGCGAACGGCGGTATCCATCTCAAGGTTGCTCCTGAAGTGAGCGCCCTCGATTTTTCCAACTCCGTGACCCTGCAAGGCTTCCTGATCCCCGCCTTGAGTGTTCGCAGGGCGGAAACGGAAGTTGTGCTGCAGGATGGAGAATCTTTTGCCATTGCGGGTTTAATGGATAATCGGGTTACCACCGTGTTGAACAAGATACCGGGCATCGGCGATATTCCCATCATCGGCAACCTCTTCAAGAGCAAATCCGTCAAGAAGACGCAGGACGAATTGCTGGTGGTGATTACGCCGCGATTCATCAAACCCATGGCGCCGGGCGAGAAACCGGACATGCCGGGCATGCTGGAAGAGTTCCTGCCTTCGGCGAAGCAAGTCAAGGAACAGTTGGACGCCAAGAAGAAAAAGAAGGAAACGAAGGATAATAAGAAACAGAAGCCCACGTTCGTTGGGCCACGCGGGCAACAAAAGCCGTAGTCGCATGAAGCACGTAGTCGCAAGCACACGAGGGACGGGACAGCAAGGCGCGGTGTCGCTGCAGGTGCTGGTGCTGATGATTCCGGTTTTCCTTGGATTCATGGGCTTCGCCGTCGATCTGGGCCGCCTGTATCTATCGCGGGCCGAACTGCAAACCGCCGCTCAGGCAATGGCCTCCGCTGCGGCGGGAAGACTGATTGGAACCGATCAATCGACAACGGACGCCGCAGATGCCGCGCGGCGGATCGTGGAAACGGGTACTGGCTACGGGAACAAATACGATTTTGGAAGTCTCGTGATCGGCGAAACCACCGGCGGCTTTACCAGCGAAATCGTAGACCCCACTTTCTACGCCACCGCCGCGGAGGCGTCGGGCGAAGGAGAAGCCGCGGCCAATGGCAGCGGCGAAGTAACCGGTACGCTCGCCAAACACGTTCGCATCGAGTTGACCGGAGAAACCCCGCTCACCTTCTGGCGTTTTCTTTCGCTGGCGCAAGAGGGGAAGGTCGCGGTGAGAGTGCGCGCAGCCGCCGGGGTAAGCGCTCCGGTTTGTACGGCGTGCGGCATTGAGCCCATTGCCGTCGCCGCCATCGACGCCACCGACACAACGGATTATGGATTCGTTGCCAATACCCGCTATACGCTCGGCTACTCTTGCACGGGCGCTCCCATCCCACAGCCGTTGCCCGGAAGCACGGCCAGAGTTCCGTACGTGATTCTCAACCGGTCCAACGATCAACTCTCCGTGTTCGCCGCCGACGACCAGCAATTGTTTCGAGTGGGCGCACAGGGGCTGATTCCGTCCACCACTTCGGCGCTGGCGTGTTTCACCGTCGGCACCGACGAACAGATTTGGGCCACGGCGTCCACCCTCGCCTGCAATACGAACCGCGTGCAGCCGGCGATCACCAATTTCCTGTGCGGCCTTTCCACGCGGATGGACAATTCCCTTGTGCAAGGCTGTACGAACATTGCGGAAATCGACAGCTTGAACTCGTTGTACACGTATGATTCGGATCTCACCGATCTTGACGATTACACGGCGTACACGGGCACGCTGCGCCGCATCATTACCATCCCGATTGTGGACGCATTGAATCCCACGGGCACCATGAACATTCTTGCTTTCCGCCAGTTCCTGGTGCAGCCGCTGCAGAACACCGCGGGCATCAGCACGAACGACCCGAACGGGCGCATCACGGCCTCCTACATCGGCTCCGTCATGCCGCTGCGGCAGGGCAAGACCGGCAGTTGCGGAGTTACAGGACCGGGGAAAGTGGTGCAGTTGCGATGAAACGGCGCGGATCTTCTCTCCTCGAAACCGCCTTATACCTGCCCATTCTGATGGTGATGGTGCTGGGAACCATCGAACTGGCCAGAGTTACCTACACCTACTACAGCATTCAAAAAGTTCTCTATACCATCGCGCGTTATGTGGGAACTCAGCAGGGCGTGAACTTCTGCGACGATACCGATACGACGGTTCAAATTGCGAAAACCTATGCGCTCACCGGGACGACGGATGGGTCTACAGACCCGTTTATCCTCGGACTCACGGTGGATCAGATTCAGGTGCGCATTGAGCGCTACACAGCCGCCACGGGGGACATCGGCGTGTGCGACTGTTCGGCCGCCGGATGCGACGTCGCCAACGGCGGCTCCGCTCCGGACTACATTGTGGTTTCCATTCCGGATGGTTATCCCGTGACGTTGACCATTCCGAAACTGCCGCTCGACCCGATTCTTCTCAAGCCGCGCGTACGCGTGCCGCATCAAGGGACCTAACTGTGCACGAGACAAGGAACATAGCGTCGCGAGCCGCTCCGGGAACGGGGTTGCGGCGGCGCGTTTCGGGCGGTCAAGCCGCGCTCGAATTCCTGATTTCCTATTCGCTGCTGCTGCTTCCGGTCACGATGATGCTGATCTTCACATCGCAAATGCTCTGGATCTGGCATGGCGTCAATGATTGGACTCGCGAGGGAGCGCGCTACGCCGCCACGCATTGCTGGCAGGGAGATGGCGGGAACGTTTCCACGTATATGAAGCTGAACGCTCCGCTCATGACCGATCGCGACCAGTTTACGCAAGGTCCGGCGGAGATCCAAATCACTTATTTTTCGAAAGACCCGGACAGCGGCGACATCGTCGAATTTGCGTGTACGGATGGCGAATGCTCACAGGCCTGTATTCCCGAATTGGTGAGGGTACGCGTCGCCGGCTACCAATTCCGGACGTTTCTGACCTACCTCGGCCTTAACCCGATCACGATACCCGATTTTCAAACCACAGTACCCATGGAGAGCGCCGGATGCAACCCGGACAGCACCGATTGCCTTCCGTAACGGAGACCCCATGAGGAGCAGAGACGAAGGAACAAGGAGAGACAATGTCCGTTAACCTGCTGGTCGCTTCCAGCGACGAACATTTCCGGGAGATCATTCGCGAGAATCTGTTGAACGTTCCCAACTCGAAAGTACTGAGCGAGTACACGGACGTCAACACGAATCTCTACATTCGCGTGTTGCAGGATTTGGAGCGCCATCCCGATGCCGCGCTGGTTGCCGACATTTCCTTCGATCCGGAGGCAGGGCTTGCCGCGCTCCAGAAAGTGAAACAGGCCGTGCCGGAACTGTATGTGATCGCGTCGAACTTCCAGGCCGACGGCGAGACCGTATTGGCCTGCCTGCGCGCCGGCGCCAGCGACTTTCTTACGCAGCCGTTGAAGCGCCTGGAGTTCCGCGAAGCCATTACGCGCATGGAAGCCACGCCGCGCCGCGTATCGACGGGCGGAAGCCGCCTTGGCAAGATTTACACTTTCATCGGAGCAAAGGGAGGCGTCGGCACCACGACGCTAGCCGTCAATTTTGCCGGCGTGTTGGCGCAGCGCAAACAGAACTCCGTTCTACTGGATATGGATTGGACGGCTAACGACGTCGCCATGCATCTGGGCGCGGCGCCGCAATACACGCTGATGGAAGTCGGCGAAAACCTGTCCAAGATGGATCAGGCGTTGTTTGAAGGTTTCGTCACGCGCGACCCGCTGGGCTTCATTCTGGTGGGCCCGCCGGACGCTCTGGAACAGCGCGGCTACTTCACCGAACCGATGTTTCGCGAGTTCTCGACCTTTCTTGTAGAGAAATACCAGGCAGTGGTTGTAGATGCCGGACGCAACATTAACGACGATGTCGTGCTCGGCGCGCTGCAGGCTTCGAATACAATCTTTCTTGTGCTCACACAGGATTATTCCTCCATCCGCAATGCGCAGCGATACCTGGCGTTTTTGATGCGCATGGGCTTTACACAGGATCAGTTGAAGATCGTCGTGAACCGTTATCAGAAAAAGCACGACATGCACATGGCCAGCCTGGAACAGATCACTTCGACGCTGAACCAGCCGGCCTTTTACGGCATCCCTCAATCCCCCGCATTCCCGGCGTCGTTAAATAAGGCCCGGCCCATGATCTCAGACCGCCAGTCGGCGGGCGAACTGGATCGCATTTTTCGCTCCTTTGTGGATAAAGCCACGGGTGTGAAGAAGGAAGCTGTGGGAAAATCGGCATAGGATGGCCGAACTACGGGCCACGCAATGACAGGAAAGGTTAGTGGCAGCAAATGAGTACGCGCCCCCTGGTTCGCCCCGGTTCCGGAGCGGACCGCTGGTTCGCCATCAAGACACAAATTCACACCAAGCTTTTGAGCTCGTTGACTCCGGACCAGCTCAAAGTCTTGAACAAAGAAGGCGTTCGCGAGCAGATCGGCAACGTGGTCGAACGCATGGTGAAGGACGAAAGCATTCCGATGACCGTGCCCGAACGCGAGCGCGTCATCGAAGAGGTGCTGGACGAAGTCTTTGGTCTCGGACCCTTGGAACCATTGTTGAAAGACCCAACGGTCAGCGATATTCTCGTGAACGGCTATGACAGCGTTTACGTGGAACGCGGCGGCCGGTTGACGGAAACCAATATCCGCTTCAAAGATCATGCGCACGTGCGTATGATCATCGACCGCATCGTATCGAACATCGGACGCCGTATCGATGATTCGTCGCCCATCGTCGATGCGCGATTGGACGATGGCTCGCGTGTTTGCGCGGTGATTCCTCCGCTCTCTCTCATCGGGCCCATCATGTCCATCCGCCGCTTCGGCAAGAAACTGCTGACCACGGACGACCTGCTGCGCAACGAAACGATGACCAGCGGCATGATGGATTTTCTCAGCGGCTGTTCGGAAGCGCGGTTGAACATCGTGATCGCCGGCGGATCCGGTTCGGGCAAGACCACCATCCTCAATACGCTCTCGCGCTTCATTCCGGAAGAGGAGCGAGTCATTACCATCGAGGACACAGCGGAGTTGCAATTGCAGCAGTCACACATTGTGCGCCTGGAAACGCGTCCGATGAACATTGAAGGCGCCGGCGCTATTACGCAGCGCGACCTGGTCATCAACGCCCTGCGTATGCGGCCCGATCGCATCATCATTGGCGAATGCCGCGGCGCGGAGGCCATGGACATGATGCAGGCGATGAATACGGGCCACGACGGCTCCATGACGACCTGCCACGCCAACTCCCCGCGGGATGCTTTTTCGAGGTTGGAGACGATGGTCATGATGGCCAGCGCCAACATTCCCGACCGCGTCATCCGTCAGATGCTTGCCTCCGCGGTGAATATCGTCATTCAATGCGCCCGCCTGAACGACGGATCGCGCAAGATTGTTTCTATCGCCGAGGTGAGCGACATCGAAGACGAACAGGTGAATCTCGACGAAATTTTCGTTCTGGAGCGGTCCGGCGTCAGCCAGCGCGGCCGCATCACAGGAAAATTCCGCGCCACCGGCTTCAAACCTCGTTGTATGACCCGCTTGAAAGCCTACGGCGTGCACATTTCCCCATCCATATTCCAGGAGGAGATGGTATTGAAGGACTAGCCATCGCGCCAATCCAATGATGCTTTTCGTTACGTTCCTCATTTTTAGCGGCGCGTTGCTGGGCGCGGCGTATTACGTTTGGGCGATTCCCGCCAATCACGCGCAGGAAACACTCACACGCCGCATGCGCGAGTTGCGGGCGCGGGCAAATCCGCGCCGTTCGGCGGCCGGGTCCGATTTGGTCCGGCGCGAACAGAAAGGAACGTTCGCCGCCCTGGCGGACTTTTTCGCCTGGCTCGGCGTGTTGCGCCGTTTGCAGGAGATGATTGACCAGGCCAACATGAGATACAGGGCGGGCGACGTCTTCGCCCTCTGCATGATGCTTGCCGTGGGTGTGTTCCTGGCGCTTGGATTGTTTGGCCTTTCCCTATTGGGTCTGCGGATAATGATTGCCCTTCTCGTGTCGGCCTTGCCCGTCATGATCATCCTGCGAAACAGAAAACGGCGGCTGGCGAAGTTCGAAGAACAACTGCCCGACACCATCGATCTTTTCAATCGCTCCATGAAGGCCGGCCACAATATTCAAAGCGGCATGGAGACCATCGCGCAGGAAACCTTCGACCCAACGCGGATGGAATTCACCAAGGTGATTGAGGAGATGGGATTGGGATCGCCGTTGGAGGACGCTCTGCGAAACCTCGGCAAGCGCGTCCCCGTAATCGATTTGAAGTTCTTCATTACCGGATTGATCCTGCAAAGACAGACCGGCGCGAACATGGTGGGTGTCCTGGATAATCTGTCGCTTTTGATTCGCGAGCGCCTCAACCTGACCGCGAAGATGCATGCGCATACGGCCGCCCAGCGCATGTCCGCCGGATTGCTGTGCGCGTTGCCTGTCGCGGTGGGCATCGGCTTCTGGTTTGTCAAACCGGAATACATGCAATTGCTTTTTTCCGACGATACCGGCAGTATGTTTCTAACCTACGCCGTCGTCTCGGAACTCATCGGCATCGTAGTCATTCGCAAGATTGCCAGTCCAAAACTATAGGAGCGAATCGCTATGCTTACCGCCGTCTTTGTTTTTTTGGCCTTCTTCGTCATTGTTGCGGCGCTGCTTTGGAGCATCTTCCAACTGTTCAGCGAGAAGGAAGATCCGCTTGGCGACCGCCTGGACGAGCTTCAGGCGAATCAGATGGTAACCACCCAGCGATCGCCGCGCAGGCGTGCCGGTGGCGGGTTTTTCAATAGCGTTCTGTATCTGGTCAGCCTGGTTCCCGGCGGCGAGGATTTTATTCGCGGCACGGAGCGGGAGCTGGGACAAGCGGGCGTCCGCAACAAGTCCGCCGTGGTCTACTACATCCTGTTCCAGGTGACCTTCTTCGTTCTCCTGATGGGCGGAATGCTCTACTTCCAGTGGGACAATCCGTTCTCGAACAAGATCGGCGGGCTGGCCGCGGCATTCATTCTCGGCTACCTTCTGCCGCAGCAGGTTCTTCATCGATTGGTCAAACGCTACCGTACCCAATTGACGGACGCGCTTCCCGATACCATCGATCTATTGGGTATCGTGCTGGGCACAGGCCTAGGCCTGGACCAAGCTATGCTTCGCGTCAGCGAAGAGATGCAGTACATCTACCCGGCGCTGGCCAACGAGTTTTACACCGTCGTGATGCAGGTGAAGGCCGGCCAGGAAAGAAGCAAGGCATTCCAGCAGTTGATTCGCCGCACCGGTATTGAAGACATCAAGTCGCTGGCGGCGATGATCATACAAAGCGAGCGTTTCGGCACCAGCCTGTCGCAGGCTTTGAAGGTCTATGCGGATGCGCTTCGCACGCGCCGCCGGCTGAAGGCGGAAGCAACCGTAGCCAAGGCCGGCATCAAGATGCTGTTTCCCATTGTGCTGTTTATTCTTCCGGCGCTCTTCGTCATCACGCTGGTGCCGGGCATGATCAGCGTGCTGCGCGATCTGCGTGGCGGCATCGGCGCAAAGTAGTCAGTATTTGGGGACGGACGGATCGACCTTGTCGCTCCAGGCGAGAATGCCGCCCTTCATGTTGCGAACATTCCGGAAGCCGGATTGGCGCAGCAGATCGCAGGCTTTGGCGCTGCGCATGCCGCTCTTGCAGTGCATGACGTACTCTTCGTCGGGATCGAGCTCGGCCAAACGCCGGGGCAACTCTCCAAGCGGGATTAATCGCGCGAAGGGGATGTTGCAGATCTGATATTCGTGCGGTTCGCGAACATCGATGAGCCGGAAATTGTGCTTGCCGTCGATAAGCGATTTGACCTCGGTGGGCTCAATCTCGCCGCTCACGGGAGCGGGTTCCGCCGGTTGTTGCGGAACGCCGCAGAACTGGTGGTAATCGATGAGCTGATGAATGGTGCGATGGGGGCCGCAGATGGGACAATCGGGACTCTTGCGCAGGCGCATCTCGCGGAACTTCATGTTGAGAGCGTCGTAGAGCATCAACCGTCCGGCGAGCGTCTCGCCAGTTCCCAGGATCAGTTTCACTACTTCCGTCGCCTGCACAACGCCTATGAGGCCGGGCAGAATTCCCAGCACTCCGCCTTCGGCGCAACTCGGCACAAGACCTGGAGGCGGCGGTTCCGGATAAAGGCAGCGGTAGCAGGGGCCGTCTTTGGTGGCAAACACGGAAGCCTGCCCTTCGAACCGGAAGATGGATCCGTACACATTCGGTTTGCCCGTCAGAACACAAACATCATTCACAAGGTAGCGCGTGGGAAAGTTGTCGGTCCCATCAACGACGACGTCGAACTGCTTCACGATCTCCATGGCGTTCTCGCTGGAGAGCGCGATTTCAAACTTCACGATGTTGACGTTAGGATTGATATCGAGCATCGTTTCAGCGGCGGAATCGAGTTTCTTGCGCCCAATGTCCTTTGTGCCGTGAATGATCTGCCGCTGCAAATTAGTTCGGTCGACGACATCAAAATCGACCAGGCCGATGGTTCCGACGCCGGCAGCGGCGAGATACATGCCGATAGGCGCGCCCAGGCCGCCCGTACCGATGCAGAGCACCTTGGCCGCCTTCAGCTTGATCTGGCCTTCCATGCCGACTTCCGGCAGAATCAGATGGCGGCTATAGCGAAGAATCTCCTCGTTCGTCAACGTAACGGGAGGTGCGGCCGTGGTAGCCATTAGCGCCCTCCCGCAATGGAGGGAACAATGCTGATGGTGTCGGAATCCTTGGCCGCCGTGCCGGTCTTGCCCAGGTAGCGAATATCTTCATCGTTCAAGTAGACGTTGACGAAGCTGCGCAGCTTGCCTTCGTCGTTGTAGAGGTTCTTGCGCAGATCGGCGTGTTGGGCCGTCAAGGCTTCCAGGCAGTCGCCGACGGTTGCGCCGCTTACTTCGACGGTATCTTTTCCAGCAGTGAACTGGCGCAGGGGAGTGGGGATGAGAATTTTGGCCATGATGATTATCCGGGGAAACTAATATTCTAGCGGTTCCTGTTTCGCCTCCGTTTGCTCGAAGTTGGGCAAGAAGCTGTTGGCATGGTGAAACTCGCCCTTCTGAATGGAGAGAACGACGAAGGAATACCACGGGCAGGAATTTTGCAGATCGCGTTTGGAGAAGTAGGCGTCGCAATCGGGATGAGAATGGAAGATGCCAAGGACGCTGAACGATTGCGCGCGCGCCTCTTTTTCCACCGCCAGTTGCTCGGCGGGATCCAGTTGATAGGTGTCTTCCTGCGCGCCTTCGAAAGCGTTGCGCATGGGACGCGCGGCCTTCACCAGACGGACGCCGTTTTCTTCCACGCCCAACATTGCCCCGCAACATTCGCGGGGATAACATTCGCGTGCGTGCGCGACCATCGTATCCCAGGCTTGTTTTTCGATTCGTATCATTCGTCTTCGTGATCCCAGAACGGTTCGCTGAGGTATTTAGCCGCGCCGTCGCAAAGAATAGTTACAATGACGCCCGATTGGCCGGCGCGAACTAGTTCTTTTCCCAACCGCCGCGCCGCAACCACGTTGCCGCCCGCTGAAATGCCCACCAACAAACCTTCCTCACGCGCCAGACGGCGCACCATGACGTAGGCGTCTTCGGTATCCAGCCAAAGGTTTTCGTCGGCAAGGGAACTGTCGTAGATGGCAGGCACAATCGCTGTGGGCATGTGTTTCAAGCCCTCCAGTCCGTGGAAGCCGGAAGCCGGCTGCGCGGAAATACAACGCACGCCGGGGACGTCCCGCTTGAGACGCCTGGAAGTTCCGACAAAGGTTCCGCTCGTGCCCAGAGCGGCGACGAAGTGCGTAATGCGGCCATCGGTTTGGCGGATAATTTCCGCACCCGTCGTTTCGAAATGCGCTTTCCAATTGGCGGGGTTGCTGTATTGATCGGGATAGAAATACAGATCGGGATTCGATTCGTAAATCTTGCGGCATTCGCGAATTGCTCCATCGGAGCCTTCGCCGGGATCCGTCAGCACAACGTCGACGCCGAACGCCTTGAGGATTTTCTTGCGCTCTTCCGAGGCGTTTTTGGGAAGACAAAGTTTCACCCGGTAGCCTTTGGCGGAGGCAACCATGGCGTAGGCGATGCCCGTATTGCCGCTGGTGGAATCGAGCAGAATGCGTTCTTTGGTGAGCCGGCCGGTCCGCTCACCGTCCACGATCATGTTCAAAGCCGGGCGATCTTTCACCGATCCGCCGGGATTCAGGAACTCGCACTTGCCGTAGATTTCAATGCCCGGCAAGTCGTCCGCGATCCGCTCCAGTTTCACCAGCGGCGTGTTGCCAATTGCCGCAAGTAGCGAAGATTGTTGCATTTGCCAGAAACCGGCGGCGGGAATGGAAGCCATGACCTCAGTTGATAATAACGCAATGTCGAGCGGAATTAAGGAGATTCGCCGACAGACCTAATAGATGCACCACCGAACGGGTTCGATTCAGCCGCGTAGTTTGGCCATCAGCCGGCCGGCAAACCGTTCCACATGAACGACAAAGCGCTCATGGTAGCCTTCGGCGATCTTTTCGCGCTCGTCGAACGCTTCCACTTTGAAGCGCACCTTGCGGTCGTTCACTTCGAGAACCTCGGCATGGAACGTCGCGCTCATGCCGAGCGGCGTCGCGGCCAGATGCTTCACGTCGACATGCGTGCCGACCGAATCGTAGCCTTCGTCGAGGAAGGGCTTCATCGTATCGCGGGAGGTCATTTCCAGCAGCATGATCAGAAACGGCGTGCCAAGGACACGGGCGTTGTCGCTGCCGAGAAAATCGACGGCGATTTCGGGTGTTACCACCACGCTCTTCTTTCCGCTAGCGCCAACGGGGATGGAGGCCATACAGAACATCGTACGCCGAAGGTGGGCCGGGAGCCAATCGCGCTATCGTATTTCGAGTGGCGAATCCTGTCTCGGCATTGACTTTCACCACGCAGGGCGCGCTGCGGAAATCGGCGTTGCGCATGGCGAACGACCGCCTGGTGCTGAACTGCATTCGCGAGAACCCGAAGCTTTCGCGCATCGATATCTCGCGCGCCACGAAACTCTCGCCAAGTTCCGTCACGTTCATCGTCAAGCGGTTGACGAAAGAGCGCTTGGTGGTGGAAGAGCGTGTCGCTGCAGGCGCTGTACAAGCGGGCAGGCCGCCTACTCTGCTGGAACTGACACCGCTGGCGCGTTTTGTCGTTGGCGTGAGCATCGGGCGATGGCGAACACAGACGGTGTTGGCGGATTGGACCGGAACGGTTGTCGAGAAACGGGACTTGGAATGGAATGCCGCACCCACCCAGATGCTGCGCCAGGTACGGGAGTCGATCGGCGATCTGCTCTCCAGGCAGCCGGAGAAACGGATTCTGGGGATAGGAGTGTCTGTGGCGGGAACATGGGACACCAACGCGAGTACGGTGACGAACGCGGTGAACCTCGGCTGGCACGACGTTGCCGTAGCGCCCGCGCTGTCTCAGGGATTTCACCATCCGTTCTATTTTGACAACAACGCGAATCTCGCCGCCCTTGGCGAGCGCTGGTTTCGCATAGGAGGTAAGCAGCCTCTGAACGACTTTGTGTTTGTAACGCTGGGCAGCGGTATTGGCACGGGAATCATTGTTGGCGGACAAGTGGTGCAAGGCGCGCACGGAAGGGCGGGCGAGTTTGGCCACATGACGCTGTTCCCGGATGGCAGAAAATGTTTTTGTGGGAATTTCGGGTGCTGGGAAGAGTACGCATCTGACCGTGCGCTGATTCGCATGGTGGCGGAAAAAACCGGCGTGACATGCGATGTGCCGATGATCGCGGCTTTGGCGGAACAAGGCGACAGCAGTGTTGTGCAGGCGGTGCGCGAAGCCGCATCCTATCTTGGCTTGGGCGTCGCGAATCTCATCACCGGCCTGAATCCGGAGGCGATTGTCGTGGACGATTGGGCGTCGGCGATGTGGCCCATCGTGGAGCCGGAAGTTTGGAAAGTGGTGCGCGCCCGCGTGCCGGAGGCGTGGTGGAGAGGCGTGCGCATTGAGCGATGTCAGCATGCCGAAGACGCTTCGTTGTTCGGCGCAGTGGCGTTGGCGCTGACGCGGCACTTCCACAGTTTCGATCACGGGGAAACCGTGGAAGGCCGGAACGTCGTACAATTCCAGTAGAATAGGAATCAGCCATGAACATCGACGAACGGATCGAGGCTCTTACAATGAATCTCGAATCGCTGACGCGTGACGTGGAGACTTTACGCGCCAAGTCAGAGCAGGACAGCGAGAACATTCGCGCACTCGCGCGCGTTGCGGACAGTCACCGCAAACTTTGAGCTACGGTGCGAGTTTGAAGTTCACCGTGATCGTAGTGATCACTTCCACCGGCTGCCCGTTGAGCAGAGTCGGCTGATACCTCCAATTGCGGACGGCGTCCATGGCGGCGCGCGTCAGATCGGCATGCACCAGCGAGTTCAGGCTATGCAGGCTGAGCAGATTGCCTTCGCGCGCGATGACGCCCTCCAGCAGCACAACGCCTTCGATGCCCGCATCCTGCAACTGTTGCGGATACTGCGGCTTGGGCATGTCCAACAACCTGGACGCCTGCACGTTTCCGCCGACGCGGATTCGTTGCGGCGTTCGGGACGTGTCGGCGGGCGTCGGTTTCCGCTGGCCAACCACCGTGACGGTTTCCGAAATGCGTCCCATGAGCAGCGTTAGGTTCACGGGAGCCTGATTCGCCGCGTCCACCTGAACGGCTTGGCGCAGCGGCGCGAATCCCGGTTGGCGCACTTCCACGTTGTAGCGTCCGGCGGCGAGCCCGGCTACCTTATAGCCGCCATCAGCGCCGCTGACGACAGCCTCGGTGCGTTGGCCATTGGCCGCAGTCAGGATGACCTCCGCGCGTGGGACTACCGCGCCACTGATGTCGAGCACGCGGCCTTCCAGCGTCTGCGCCGGAGCGGCCATCGCGCCGAATGCAAGCAAACAAATTGTTCCGCGAACCATCATTTCCATACCCCACCTTTCTCTATATACATTACCCCTGAGGATTGGGAAACGCTACACTACCTAATCGATGCAGCGCCGTCAATTTCTCGCGCTTCCTTTATTGACACCGGCAACGGCTGCGGAGTTCCCGGCGTCGCGCCCGAATTTCATCCTGATCCTGGTGGATGATTTGCGATTCGACGAATTGGGTTGTCTCGGTCACCCGTTCGCCCAGACGCCACACGCCGACCGTCTGGCGCGGGAAGGCACGGCCTTTGTCAATGCATTCGCCACGACGCCCCTGTGCTCTCCTTCACGTGCCAGTTTTTTGACCGGACAGTACGCGCACGCCAATGGCATCGTCGACAACACGGCGCGTGACGCGCACAGCCATCGCCTGATCACGTGGCCGCGAGTGCTGCACGACAACGGGTACGAAACGGCCTTTCTTGGGAAATGGCACATGGGCAACGACGACACGCCGCGGCCCGGCTTCGATCGATGGGTGGCGTTCCGCGGTCAAGGCCAATGCTTCGATCCCGCTTTGAATATCGATGGAAAGAATCTTCCGTCGAAGGGCTACGTCACCGATATCCTCACCGGTCATGCGGTGGAGTTTCTGGAACGCCGCAGGGAGAAGCCGTTCTGTCTGTACCTGGCGCACAAGGCCGTGCATCCGAACATCGACCAACGCGATGACGGCAGTGTGAACCCGGCGACCATCTCGTCGGGGGAGGCGTTTCTTCCCGCGCCGCGCCATCGCGACCTGTACGCAGGCAAAACTCCGCCGCGTCGCGCGAACTATGCCATTCCGCCCGCCAACGCGCCCGCGTTCGCGCAGCAGATTGACGGAGTGCCGAAGCTAAGCAAAGATACGGCGACCGACGACAAGACTATTTTGAACCGGCTGCGCATGGCGAAAGCTGTCGACGAAAGCCTGGGCCGGATTCTGGAAACGTTGGAGAAGACGAAGAAGCTCGACGATACGGTGGTCATCTTCACCTCGGATCACGGCTACTTCTATGGCGAACACGCCTTGGGCGCGGAACGGCGCATGGCCTTCGAAGAGACGATACGCATTCCGTTGCTGGTGCGCTATCCGAAAAAATTCGCGCCTCGCGCGCGGCCGCGGCAAATGGTGTTGTCCATCGATATCGCCGCCACCGCGCTGGAATTGGCAGGGATCAAATCGGCGCAGCCCTTGCATGGACGCTCCTTGCTCACAAAGGCACGCAGGGACGCCGTCCTCATCGAATACTTTTCCGATACCGTGTTCCCGCGCATTCGCAAGATGGGATACCGCGCGGTGAGAACGGAGCGATGGAAGTACGTTCATTACGTCGATCTGAAGGACGCCGACGAACTCTACGATTTGAAGTCCGATCCTTTCGAGATGCGCAATCGCATTGGCGATCCCAAAGCGCCGCTAAAGGAAATGCAGGGTCGGCTGGCGGATTTACTTCGCTTGAGCGGAGGGTAACGCGTCGAAATTCATTGCCGCCAGATTCAATCCGTGGTTGGCTTGCAGTTCCGCTTCCGTGATCGCGCCACATCCCACCGCGCGCATGAAGAAGTTGCGCAGGCCCAGCGCCGTGGCGGCATCGTCGAAAAATCCCCCCACTCGCGTCGCCTGAGCTGATTGTTCCAGAAAGTTTTTCATGCGCGAAGCCGCGGCGGGAAGACTCTCCTGGAAGTAGGTGAATACCGCCGCATAGCGCAGAGGCAACTGCGCCGGATGCAAGTCCCATCCCTGAAAAAAGCCCGTGGATAGAGCGTTGCGAATATCTTCCCACTGCGTTTGCCACGCGGACTCCAAAGCATCGCCGATAGGCAGAACGCTGGTGGGGCCGTCCACCAGCCACACGCCCGATTGCGCAAGCGCCACGGCCATGTGGGAGCGCGCGTAATGGCAGAGCGGGTGCCGCAATCCTTGCGCCACGGAAGGAATGCCGCACGCGGAGGTGAAGTCGTAGGGCCCGAAACATACGGCACGGCAACGTCCGCGAGCGGCCTCCATCAAATCGCCGATATTGCGCAGCGCCGCGGGAGTCTCAATCATGATCTCGATGGGAATATCCGCGCCCAGTACGCTCAGAGCTGTGAAAAAAGCGTGCACCTCCTCGGGCCGCGAAACTTTCGGCAGCGATACCGTGAAGTTTTCCGGTATCCGGCCGCCGGACCCCGAAGTCAGCGTGTCGAAAAAGCGGCGCAGTGTTTCCAGTGATCGGCCCCGCGTGTGCCCCGCGAAGGGTCTCGGACGCACGCCGCAAAAAAGCGGAAGCGTACCCTCTTTCATCCCGCGAACCATCTCCAGAGCCGCCGCAACGGCGTGCGCGTTTTCCTCCTGCGCCTGGCGAACTCCGTAGCCATCCTCGAAATCAATTCGATAGTCCTCCACAGGCGTCGCTTCGAGCTTTGCTTTGACGCGTTCGCGAATTTCCGGTGAACAGGGTAGAAGATGGCCGTGAGTTTCGAAAGCAGCCAACGCAAGGCGTCCTAATTTGGCGGCGACATCGTGGCGGAAGAGATGCGCTCCGCCGATGACGGTGTGAATGGGCTGTGCGGTACTGGGCATTAGTCGCGAGTGACTCCCAATTGTCGTATTTTCTCTTGCAGGCTTTGCCGTTCGATGCCGATAGCGGCGGCGGTCCGCGTGACGTTGCCGCCATGTTCGCGCAGTTTGCGCGAAAGAAACTCCGCTTCAAACAGGCGGCGCGCGGCGCGGTAATCGTTTTCCCCAAAACACGGTTCGGCGTTGGAGTTCGCCGGAGGAGACGGGTCCATGGCGGCGGCGACTTCGGATGCGCCTAGCGGCTGGCGTCCGGCGAGGACAAACAGACGCTCGACGGTGCTGCGCAACTGGCGGACGTTACCAGGCCAGGATTCGCGAGACAGATGCTGGAAGGCCGCGGGAGTCAGTTCCGGGGCATCGCGTGTGTATTTGCGCGCAAGTTCGCGCCAGAAGCGCTCCACCAACAGGGGAATATCTTCGCGCCGCTGCCGAAGCGGCGGCAGAAGCAGAACCATTCCAGCGAGACGGTAATAGAGATCCTGCCGGAACCTGCCCGCGCTGATGGCTTGCTGCAAGTCCTGATTGGTGGCCGAAACAACGCGCACATCCACGTGGATGGGGCGCGATCCGCCCAGCCGCTCGATGACTCCGCTTTCCGCCGCGCGCAGAATTTTTGCCTGCGTAGCGGCTGTCATGTCGCCGATTTCATCCAGGAACAACGTGCCGCCGCTGGCCAGTTCGAACTTCCCGGCGCGCGCCGAAAGCGCTCCAGTGAAGGCTCCTTTTTCAAAGCCGAACAGTTCACTTTCCACCAGTGCTTCCGGCAGTGCGGCGCAGTTCAGAGCGACGAAACGCTGGCGGGCGCGCGGACTTCTGGCGTGGATCTCCTGCGCCAGCAGATCTTTGCCGGTGCCGCTCTCACCCAAAACGAGAATGGGTAGATCGGATTGCGCCACGCGTTCCGCCATCACGAAGATTTCGCGCATCAGCGGCGAATCGCCGGTCATGCGGCCAAACTGCGCTTCGCCGGTCACGCGCCGCCGCAAGTCTTCCACTTCGGCGCGCAACTGTTGATGCTCGAAGGCGCGCGCCGTAACCACGCGCAGTTCTTCCAGGTCGTAGGGTTTTGGAAGGTAGTCGAACGCGCCCAACTTCATCGCTTCCACGGCCACTTTTTCCGAGCCGAACGCGGTGATCATAATGATGGCGGGCGATTCGGCGCGGCCCGCATACTCTTTGAGCAACGCGAGGCCGTCCTCGCCGGGCATGGTGTAGTCGAGCAGAATGACCGGCGGCGCCTGCTGCAAAATCAGAGGGCGCGCGGCGGCCACCGAATCCGCCTCAAGCACGTTGTATTGCGGCGCGAAGGCGCGCTTCAGCGCGAAACGCGCGGCTGCCTCGTCGTCGACAATGAGCAGCGTGGGGAGCATCCGGGAACAGGGCAATTATCGCAGACGGAAGACATAACGGTCACTCACAAGGAAATTGAATGCGTAAAGAAGGCAGATGGAGAGGGCATTCGCGGTCAGGACGGGCACGTCAAATAATTGGAGAATCAGCTTCATCGCCATAAGATTTCCGGCAATGGAAACCAGACCCGTGGTGCATTGAAAGCGCAGCAGAGAACTGGCCGGGCTGCTGCGATCGGACCACGTCCACTTCCAATGCCACCAGTAATTGTGCAGCACCGCGGTTTCCACGGCGAGCGCCGTCGCCGGAAGACAGGGCAGGTGAAGAAACTCGTGCAGCAGGCGCAGCATGCCAAGCTGCACGGCCACGCCGGCGGCCCCTACGGCGTTGAATCGCAACCAGTGGCGAATCATATTCGCTCCTCACGGTAGAGCTTCGTTGTATTGCGAATTGTGGTCGCGGCGAGCACGATGAGCATGCAGACGATTCCGATCGTTCCCGCTACGTCGAAGAACAGCAGGCGTGGGCCGAAGATGACGGTGGTGGGCCGGTAGAAGGCGGCGATGTTTCCAGCCGCAAGTAGAATGCGCATCTCCGTTGGACTGAATTTCCACCACGAGATGTGAAACTCGCCAAGCGAATGCGCCGCGAGGTAGGACTGTATGGCAAGCAGTAGGTAGCACACTAGCAGACCCATGGCGGTGACGCCGCTCATGACGCCGGAGAGCCCCAGGCCGCCGAAGAGGAAGACAGCGCTAAGCGCGTCGATGATGTGATCGACGTAGCAGCCATAGCGCGGCCGGAGTTGGTTGCGAACGCGAGCCACGGTTCCATCCATGCTGTCGCCAAACCAGTTGAAGGCGAGCATGACGTTGACTATCCACAGTGCCGCGGGCCAATAGGGGGTAAGGGCGTAAGCGCATCCCGCCGCGATCATGGAAACGAATCCGAGAAGTGTGAGGTGGTCGGCGTTGATGGCGGATGGCAGTTTGCGCGCCATCCCGATCAGCAATTTTTTTTCAACGCCGGCGAGGACGCTCTGCTGCACGCGTTTGGCATCGCGAAATTCGCCGCGCAGGTTTGACAAGGGAAGCAGGTTAGTCATGCCCTGGTAAATGCTTTTTCAGGGCCAAAACGGATGAGCTTGTTTTCAATCAATTAGCGGGCGCGGGATGCCAGAAACTTCTGACAGGTGTCGGCAATGCAGGGCAGCTTTCCCCTACCTCCCGAAGCCTCGCAACAGGCCATAGCCGATCGCCGCAAGAGCGCCGACCGCGATCCCAACGCCGATGAGTACGTAAACACCCCGCGACATCCGCTTCTCCAGGTTCTTGACGCCCGAAACACTGTCCCATTCGAGGACACGGGGCCCATCCACCGCACTCTTCACCGGAAGAAGTTCCAGGGTTCGCTCGGAGACCTTCCCAAGCCGGCCGTTCACCTTGCCACCGGCAAGGAGTGTCACTTCGATGCGAGTTCCCGGCTCCATACTTGCAGCCTTTTCCTTTGGACTTGTTTTACCTTCCGCTTGCGGTGGAAGCAACAAAAGCCCGATCAAGAGCAGAGAGAGCTGTCGATTGATCATGCAAATAGCATTACTCCGCAAAAAGTCGATGGCAAGCTCACAGCCGGAGGGTGGACACAATTTCCTTGACATTGGCGGCGTTCTGCGAGGCAAGGTAGGCGTCCAATTCATCGGCGATTCGCAGGGGCGAGGGCGGGTCCCAAAAGGTGGCCGTGCCTACCTGCACCGCGGATGCTCCGGCGATGAGGAACTCCGCGGCATCCTCGCCGGACGCGATTCCGCCAAGTCCGATAACGGGGATCTTCACGGCCTGCGCGGCTTCGTACACCATGCGCAGCGCGATGGGCTTGATGGCCGGTCCGGACACGCCGCCGAATCCGGCTCCAATGCGCGAGCGGCGAGTTTGCACGTCGATGGCGAGGCCGACGAATGTGTTGACTAGCGAAATGGCATCCGCGCCGGATTCTTCCGCCGCGCGCGCCAGCGGCTCTATGCGGGCAACGTTGGGCGAGAGCTTCACAATCAGCGGACGCCGCGGATTCAACCTCTTCACCGAAGTGACAAGATCGGCGAGCAGTGTTGGGTCGCTGGAGAAAAACATGCCGCCGTGTTTCGTGTTTGGGCACGACACGTTCAACTCATAGCCGGAAAGTCCTTCGGCGTCTTCCAGTACTTGCACCACCTCGAGATAGTCCTCAGGCGTGTAGCCAAAGACGTTGGCGAAGACCCGCGTATCGACGCTCCAAAGCCCCGGCAGTTTGTCCTTCACGAACGCGCGCACGCCGATGTTCTGAAGGCCGATACTGTTCATCATGCCGCCTTCGGTCTCCCAGATCCGCGGCGGCGGATTGCCTTCGATGGGTTTGGCTGAGAGGCCCTTCACCACGATTCCGCCGATTTGATTCAGATCGACGAGGGAGGCAAACTCCACGCCATACGCGAAAGTTCCCGACGCGGCAAGAACGGGTGTTTTCAACGAAATTCCGCAAAGGTTGCAGTGCAGGCGTAGGGACGGCAGCGGCATGCGGCTTCGCTCAAGCTTAGCATTTGGTATATCTATGCAGAATGATCCATGCGTTCGTTTATCTCGCCGCGGCTGCCTTGGCGCAAGTCAGCAACTATCCTCCCGCCTATCCCGTGGCGAAGCAGGGCGGCCATTACATGCACAATTTCTATATACCGCCCGCGCCATCGACAACGCCGTGGGCGCCTGCCTGGTCGCCGGACGGGAAGTGGATTGCGGTAGCCATGTACGGCAGCATCTGGAGAGTGGACCCAGCGTCGGGAGAAGCCACGGAGCTTACCTATAACCGCAGATATCATTCATCGCCTGCGTTTTCGCCGGATGGAAAGTGGATCGCTTACACCGCCGACGACGATGGGAAAAATATTCAATTGGAAATTGTGAACGTGGCGAGCGGTGAGATTCGCACACTCACCACGGGCAATCAACTTTACCTGGATCCGGCGTTTTCTCCCGACGGGAAACGATTGGCCTATGTGAGCACACAACCATCGGGAGCGTTTAACATCTACACGCGGAGCATCGTCAACGGAGATTGGGCGGGGCAGCCTACGGCTTTGACGAAGGACAACAAGTACGCTCGAGACCGGCTCTACTTCGGTCCGTCGGATTTTCATATGGAGCCGGCGTGGACGCCGGATGGGAAGGAACTCGTGTTTCTTTCCAATCGCGGCGTGCCGCTGGGGTCGGGCCATCTTTGGCGCATGCCGGCGGACAGCGGGGGCATGGAAAACGCCCGCGCGATCTTACAGGAACAGACGCTGTATCGTACGCGGCCGGATGTGTCGGTGGATGGCAAGCGCGTGCTTTACTCTTCCACCGGCGGCGCTTCCGATCAATACTGCAATCTTTATGTGACGCCCATCGAAGGCGGCGCGCCGTACAAGCTGACCTTCGGAAATTACGACAGCTTTCATCCTCGCTGGTCGCCCGATGGCGAATGGATCGCTTATGTGCACAATCGCGACGGGCTGCCGCAACTGGCGCTGCTGGAAACCTACGGCGGCAAGAAGCGCGACGTCGTGATCCGCAAGCGCGTCTGGAAGCGGCCCATGGGGCGGCTCCACGTACGCGTGACGGACGCAAACGGCGGCGCGCAATTGCACGCGAGGATTCACGGACCGGCATCGGACGGCAAATTCTATGCACCCACGGACGCCTACTCGCGCATCGGTTTCAACGGCGAGCACGTGTTTCATACCAAGGGAGACTACACCGTGGAGGTTCCGCCGGGCCGCATGAAAATCGATGCGGTTCACGGGTTTGAATACTGGCCTGCGTCGCGCGAAGTGACGGTGGAAGCCGCTAAGACGCTGCCGGTACAGTTTGCCCTGAAGCGCATGACGAACTCGGCAACGCAGGGATGGTTCAGCGGGTCGACGCACGTGCATATGAACTATGCGGGCAATCTCCACAATACGCCCGAGAACCTGATCCTGATGTCGCGCGCCGAACAGATGGATTTGATCATGAACCTGGTGGCCAACAAGGACAATCGCATTCTGGATCACCAATTCTTCGCCGGCGCGGGAGAGCATCCGGCGACGCGCGCAATGAGCGATGTGAAGCTGCACATGGGCGAAGAGTACCGTCCGCCTTTTTATGGGCACGTGTTTTTTCTCGGCCTGAAAGATCATTTGATTTCCCCTTTTACAACGGGCTACGAAGGCACGGGGATCGAGAGCCTGTATCCGAGCAACACGGATATGTTCCGCAAAGCGCGAGCGCAAGGGGCGTTGAATGGATATGTGCACGCCTTCTATGGCGACGCCGATCCGCTTGCAGCGCAGTTGGGCGGGGCGAAGAGTTTTCCCGTGGACGCCGCGTTGGGAACGGTGGAGTGTCTGGAATGGTCGGGGGCGACGCGGGCGCAGCTGCGCGTCTGGCATCACGCGTTGAACAACGATCTGGCAGTGGCTCCGACGGGCGGTGAAGATTCCATCTCCAATTTGCATCGCATCAAGCTGGTGGGAAGCGTGCGGACCTATGTGCAATCGGGAAAGCTGGCGGTGGGCGATTGGATCGAAGCATTGCGCAAAGGACGCAGTTACTTCACCACGGGCCCGCTGCTTTCGTTCCGCGTCAATGGGAAGGGTCCGGGGGAGCGGGTGCAACTTGCCGCGGCGGGGGGGCAGATTGTGTTGGAAGCGGAAGTGAAATCGATCACGCCGCTGTCGAAAGTGGTAATCCATAGAAATGGCGCGGTCTTTCGCGAGCTCACATTGACGTCGGGCAAGCTGAGCGCATCCTTGAAGGAAACGGTGCCGGCGGGAGGAAGCGCGTGGTATTCACTCTATGCGGAAGGCCCGCCGAACCGGCTGCTGGATTCCGAATATCCGCAGGCTGCAACGAATGCCGTGCGGGTGTATGTTGGTGATCAAAAGATCCGCAGCAAAGAGTCGGCGCGCTATTTCCAGAATTGGATCGATAAACTGGAGACCATGGCCAATGAATGGCCGTGGTGGCGCAGCGAGAAAGAACGCAAACATGTGACTGGGCAGTTCGAGGAAGCGCGGAAAGTGTATAGGAAACTGGAACAGGAGGCCAACTAATCATGAGCGGAATCAGCAGGCGGCGGGTGTTTCAAACAGCCGGTGTGGCGGGGGCGGGAAGCATGCTGGCGGCCGCGCCGGCGGCACCGCCAACGAACGTGTATACGCGGCTTGGCGTGCGGCCATTCATCAACATGACGGCCACTTACACCATCAATGGCGGCGCTCCGATGCTGCCAGAGGTAAAGCAGGCCATGGAGGATGCGTCGCAATGGGCCGTGAATCTGGACGAGTTGATGGAGAAGGCCGGCGCACGCGTGGCGGAACTCTTAGGTGCGGAAGGGGCGATGATCACGGCCGGATGCGCGGCCGCGCTTTGTCATGCCACCGCGGCGTGTATTGCCGGCGGCGATCCGGAAAAGATGAAGCGGCTTCCGGGAAACACGGGAAATCCGCATCAGATTCTGATCGCGGCACAATCGCGCAATGATTACGATCACGCGTTTCGGACCGCCGGCGGCCGATTGGTGGAGTTTGCGACGCGCGAGCAGTTTTATTCCCGGCTCGGACACGGCACCGCGGCGGTGATGGTGCTGGGTACTGCGGAGGCGAGAGGGCCGTTGCGGTTGGAAGAGATTGCGGAGGCGGCTCACAAAGCGGGTGTGAGGGTGATTGTCGACGCGGCGGCGGAGCTTCCGGTGAAGCCCAATCCGTACCTGTCGCGCGGCGCGGATCTTGTGGCCTATAGCGGCGGCAAGATTTTGCGCGGCCCGCAAAGCGCGGGCATTCTCATGGGGCGCAAGAATCTGATTCGCGCCGCCTGGGTGAACAGCTCGCCGCACCATGGCTACGGCCGTGCGATGAAGGTGAGCAAAGAAGAGATCGCGGGTATGGTGACGGCTGTCGAATCGTTCGTTTCGAAACGCGATTTGAAGGCGGAATATCGTCAATGGGAGTCGTGGTATCGAATCATTTCCGATGAAATCACGACAATTCCCGGCGTTACCACGAAGATGCAGCCGCCCGCGGGGGCTAGTCCGTTCCCGGTGATGAACGTCGCCTGGGATGCGAAGCGTATTCCTCTCACGGGCGAGGAGGTTCACAAACTGCTGCTGGACGGCGAGCCGCGCATCATGTCGCATGCGGAAGGCGAAGCCACAAACTTTCTCATCCGCGCCGTGGCAATGCGTCCGGAG